>JBBROU010000012.1:0-60544 GCA_038229055.1 Bryobacterales bacterium
CCGCATTGCCTAAGGTGCTTGCGGCGGGGGAAGCGCTGCAGTTTACGCTGCGGTTCGCGCCGCAGCAGGTGGGCTCGTACAGCGCGTCGGTGATTGCGGGCACGGTAACGTTCTTTGCCCTGGCAAAATCGATTTTCGGGCCTACGCTGTATTATGCCGATGCCGCAGGCGTGCTTCAGCCGGCGATCGACACACTGGGGATCGACCTCGGGGCGGTGCAACAGGGCCTGCAGCTCACGCGGAAGTTCACCCTGCAGAACAATAATTTGCAGACGGTGACAGTGAACAAGCTTTCGATCAGCGGTGATTTCCAGCTTTCGCAGACCGTTTCGACCCCATTCAGTCTGGCCAGCGGACAGCCCACCAGTTTCAATGTGATTTCAAACGTGGGGGCCGGTACAGCGGGCATCCTGAGCGGGATGCTCTTCGTGGATTCGAAATCGGTGGCGCTCCGCGGCCACACGGTGGCAGCGACGCTGCCGAAGCCTTCGATAGGCTTCTCATCGAGCAACGTGACCAGCGCGGCACAAACCGAGGTGACCATTAACTTAGATAGCACCGCGGCTACAAGCGGCACGGGGACACTGGAAATGGCTTTGCAAGACGGACCCGCGGGCTTCCCGGCGGATTCGGGGATGATTTTCCCGGCGACCGGCGCGGCCAAGGCGTCATTCAGCGTGACGGCGGGCGAGAGCATCGGACGCTTTGCGGGCAAACCTGCTATTTCGCTGCAAACCGGCACGACAGCCGGGACCCTGTTGTTCACCGCCAAGTTAGGCGATGCGCAGCAGACAGCAACGCTGTCGGTGGCAAAAGCGCCAGTGACCCTTACAACCGTGCATGCGACGCGAACAGGAGCGGGACTTCAGGTGGAGCTCGTCGGCTTCGACAACACGCGCACTCTCGGAAGCCTCGCGTTCACCTTTTACGGCTTGACTGGCAACGTGCTTGGGTCCACGTTCACGATAAATGTGGCGACCGATTTCCAAAACTACTTTCAGAACTCAACCGTTGGCGGCCTGTTCGATCTGAAAGCGGTCTTCCCTGTAACAAGCGGCTCGGCCAACGGCGTGGATTCGGTCGACATTCGCGTTGCGAATGGTCTAGCGGCGACGTCGGCGCCGCGGGCCAAGTTTTAGGCCTTCAGGCGTCTCGTCCGTTCGGTGGCACCGGCATTCGTGAGCGGGAGTTGCTGGGCGTGGCGCGTTCGCACAATTGGTCGCTGGAGAACATGGCGTTGCTGGAATACGCCGCACGCGAAGAAAGCCTGCGTGCAGAGGACCAGTACACCGCGTTTCATCCATCCGAGATCGAACTGCAGGACACAATGGGGAGACTGCGGAACATCGCGCCGAATTGACGCCAGGAGTGCTTTCAAGTGGGATGGAATCGCTGGATGCATTGTGGGCCGCTGGTCTGCGCCGCGCCAGCAGCACGCTTTTGTTTGGCCCCGCTGGATCTGGAAAATCTTCGATATCGTCACCCTAATGCCACGGCGGCGGCGTGGCGCCGAGAATTTTATCTACAGAAAAGATTCCATGTCGAACAGATTGATCCGGCGGAGAGATCTCCGGGCGAGTTTATATACGGGATTCGCAGGAAGGTCGAAGACAACAATGTGACGCTCGTGGTGATTGATAGTCTGAACGGGTTTCTGAATGCGATGCCGGTGTATTCTGGTTTTGGCACAGGCGGGAATCATGGGAATGAGCATGTCGTCGCCAGTGGATGTGAGTTATCCGGTGGACAACGTAATGCTTTCCCGATATTTCGAGGCCGTGAATAACCGTTTGAATGTGGGCGGGCCGCTAAGCGACTTTCACGGTGTACTTCCCGGTGTTCCGACATATCTGGAGAACGTCAAAACTCTCGACGACGCAAGTGAGAAATAATAGGAGGAAGCCGCTCGACCAAATTCTAAATGACGGTTCAAAACTCTGAGCGTGTGCTCATCCTGGCTCCGTCCGGGCGCGACACAGAACTTTTGGGCCAGGTTTTGGCCGAGGCCGGAATCGCCTCGGAAGCCTGCGCCAATGTGGAGACCCTAACGGAGTTGATCGAAGCAGGCTCGGCCGCGGCGATTGTTGCGGACGAGGCGCTGACCCGGGGGAACATCGAGCTTCTGGCGGGCACGATCGGGAAGCAGCCGGAGTGGTCCGATTTTCCGCTGGTGCTGATGATGGGCAGCGGCGAATTGACCGCCGCCGGACACACGCGGTTGGAGATGTTCGAGCCGCTCGGAAACGTGACGCTGGTGGAACGGCCCCTGCGCACCCCAACACTGCTCAGCACCGTGGCTACGGCCCTGCGATCACGCCGGCACCAATACCAGATTCGAGAGCGATTCGAACGTGAAAGACAGTATTCCACGGTCCTTCGCGAGAACGAAGAGCGGCTGAAATTTGCGCTGGACGCAGCGAATTTAGGTTCTTGGGAAGTCACGCTTCCCGAGCGCACGCTGACGGCTTCGGACCAGTGCAAGAAGAATTTCGGACTATCGCCCGAAGACGCGTTCGACTATGCCCGCCTGTTTCAACTGATCCACCCCGAGGACCGCGAACGGGTTCAAAACGAAGTGGACGAATCCATCCGCCACAAAAAGGTCTTCCAGGCGGAGTACAAAATTGTACGGCCAAACGGGACATCGGGGTGGATTTTTTCAACAGGCCGCCCCCTCTATACGGGCGAAGGAAAGCCGTCGCGCATGGTTGGAGTCACGCTCGACATTACGGAGCGGAGGAAGGGCGAAGAAGCCATTCGCGAGAGCGAAACGCAGTTGCGCGCACTAGCCGATTCCATTCCGCAACTGGCGTGGATTGCGGACGAGAAAGGCTACCTCTTCTGGTACAACCGCCAATGGTACGACTATACGGGAACAACGCTCGATGAGATGCGGGGCTGGGGCTGGCAAAGCGTGCACGATCCAGAGATTCTCCCAATCGTTCTGGAGCACTGGGGGAAGTCGATTGCCACGGACGAACCTTTTGAAATGGAGTTCCCGCTGCGCGGTGCCGATAGCGTGTTCCGTTGGTTCCTTACCCGTGTGCGCCCGGTGCGCAACGCTCAAGATCAGATTGTGCGCTGGTTCGGCACCAACACGGATATAGATGACAAGCGGCACGCGGAGCGAGCGCTGCGGGAGAGCGAGGAACTGGCTCGGAGCGTGATTCAGAGCAGTCCGGATTGCGTTGAGGTGCTCAGCCCGGAGGGGCTTACTCTGTTGGTAAACGCCGAAGGGTGCCGGCTGCTGGGCGACATCGCGGATCGGAAAAGCGGCTCGCTCTGGGCGGAATCGTGGAGAGATGAGGATCGCATTTCCGCCAGAAACGCGCTCAAGATGGCGTTATCCGGTAATCAGGCCCGCTTCCAGGGATCGTCGCGCTCCTCTGCGGACGGCAAAAAGTGGTGGGACGTGATCGTGAGTCCGATCATTGGCGCGGACGGGAAGCCGTCGAAGCTGCTTTGCGTTTCGCGCGACATCACCGCCCGCCGACAAGCGGAAGAGCAAATGCGACAGACGGCAAAGCTCGAAAGTCTTGGCGTGATGGCCGGCGGAATCGCCCACGACTTCAACAATCTTCTGACGAGTATTCTCGGCAACGCGAGTCTTTTGGTGGACAACGTCGGCGCTAAGGAGCGGTCGCTGGCCGAAGACATTGTGCTGGCAGCGGAACGAGCCGCCGATTTAACCAAACAGATGCTGGCTTATTCGGGCAAGGGGCGCTTCGAGCTTGTGCACTTCGATCTCTCGTCGAGGGTGCGCGAAATGATGCGGCTGGTGAAGCCGTCCATGGACAAGAATGTGGATGTGGTGCTCAATCTTTCGGCGGCTCCATGCATGCTAGAGGGCGACCCCAGCCAGATTCAGCAGGTGATCATGAACGTCGTGATCAATGCCGGGGAAGCGATGGAAGGGAGGCACGGCCGGGTTCTGATAAGCACGGGAAGAGTGAGCGTGGATCACACGTATATCGCCCAGACGTTCACGCCCGATGAGATTCCCCCTGGAGACTACGTCTATCTGGAAGTGCATGACGACGGCAAAGGCATGGACGAACAGACGCGCGCGAAGATCTTCGATCCGTTTTTCACGACCAAGTTTACCGGTCGCGGTCTAGGGCTTGCGGCGGTTTCGGGTATCGTGCGCGGACACAAGGGTGCGATGCGCGTCTATAGCGTTCCTGGCCAGGGCACGACTTTCAAGGTCTTATTCCCCGCAGCGGCGAGCGAGTCCGCCCCGGCGGTGGAACCGAAACAGGATCTGCGATTTCGCGGCAGCGGATTGATTTTGCTGGTTGACGACGAGGACATTGTCCGGCGCATCGGCGAAAAAGCGCTGACGCGGCACGGGTATCGCGTGTGCTTAGCCAAAAACGGAGCCGAAGCGCTGGAGTTGTTTCGTGAGCTTTATCGAGAGATCGATGTGGTGGTTCTCGACATGACAATGCCGGTCATGAATGGCGAAGAGACGTTGCGTCGCATGCGCGAAATCTCGAGCGAAGCAAGAGTGATCGTGTGCAGCGGCTACAACGAAGTTGAAGTCATCCGGCGATTCACAACGCAGAAGATCGCGGCGTTTCTGCAAAAGCCGTACACCGCGTCCAAACTGGCCGAAAAGGTGCGGCAGGTTTTAAAACAGCAGCCGTCCGTCAATGAGTCCGCGCAAGCGTGAACGCGTAGAGCGCGTCGCCCGCGCCGACGATCAGGTATTGCTTGCCGTCAAGCATCCAAGTGGATGGGCCGTTGCTGACGGCGCTCATTATGGATTGATGCCACAGAATTCTCCCGTCCGCGGGATCGAACGCGACGAGATTCCCGGAATCGCCGGTGAAGAGCAGGCGGCCCGCGGTGGTGAGGATGCCGCCCGACATGCCTGCCGCATCGGCGGAAACTGTGCTGTGCTCATGCTTCCAGCGGATTTGGCCGGTGCGGATATCGAGTGCGAATAGCGCCGACCGGCTGTCGAAGAGGCCGCCGCTGCCGCCGCCGTAACCTTCGGGATTCAGCGAGGTGTCGTAGAGATAAGCCATGCCGAAGCCTTCGGTACCATTCAGATAGAACAGCTCGGTTTGGGGATCGTAACTGGGCGGCGGCCAGTTGGTTGCGCCCATCGCCGGCATGTCGATCATGGAGCCATCGGGCTTGGGTTCCTTGTCCGGATCGGGAATGGGCTGGCCTTTGGCGTCGACACCCTTGGCCCAGTTGCCGGTCCCCGAGAACGGTTTCGAGACCAGATTCTTCCCATTGGCGCGATCAAGGACGAAGAACCATCCGGCGCGCGCGCCTTGCGCCAAGAGCTTGCGCGGACGGCCGTCGATTACGGCGTCGAACAGAACGGGCGTTTCCACGTTGTCCCAATCGTGCGTGTCGTGGGGCGATGCCTGGAAATACCAGACAAGCTTCCCGGTGTCGGCGTTGAGAGCAACGATGCACGCGGTGTAGAGGTTTGCGCCCTTGCGGCTTTGCCCGGCAAAGACCGGGTTCGCGTTGCCTGTACCCCAATAAAGCAAATTCAATTCGGGATCATAAGTGCCGGGCAGCCACGTCATGCCTCCGCCATGATCCATCGCGGCTTGGCTAGGCCAGGTTTCAGAACCCGGGTCGCCGAGCTTCTCGGGCTGGCTCCACCACTTCCACTGCAAGTCGCCCGTTTCCGGATCGCGCGCCTCCAGATAGCCGCGGACATCCATGGCATCCCCGCCCACCCCGACGATGACGTGATTCTTAACGATGAGCGGGGCCATCGTGGTGAAGTATTGCAACTTCTCATCGGCGACTTTCTTGCGCCAGCGCTCCTTGCCATCTTTGGCATTCAGCGAAATGAACCAGCCATCCGGCGTCAGGAAATAGAGCCAGTGGCCGTACATGCCGACGCCGCGCTGACCGACCAGGTGGCCGCCGTGATCTTCGAAATCGAACTGCCAGATGCGCTCGCCGTTGCGGGCATCGACCGCGAATACATGGTCGGGGATGGTGAAGTATAGAATGCCGCCGGCCATCAACGGCGTCGATTTGATGACGGGCGCGCCGACGCCGCGCTGCGGACCGATGCCGTGGATGCGGAATATCCACTCTACTTTCAACAGATCGATATTGGATTGATTGACCTGATCGAGATCGCTGAAGCGACGGCCGGAGTAGTCGCCATTGTAAGTCGGCCATACGCCCGCCGGATGATGGAAAAGGCCGAGTGCGTTGGAGTCCAGGCCTTGCGCGCAGAGCAGACACGGCAGCAGCGCGATCAGCGCCTTCACTTCAGCGTCACCAGGTATGCGGTCATGTTGTGGATGTCGGCATTGGAATATTTCGGAAGCAGCGCACGGTGTCCGGAGAGTCTGTCATCGGATTCGACTCGCACTTTGTCGAGCGGCCAGGAGCGATATTGACCTTGTGAATCGATGAGCGAGATTTCGAAATCGTCTAGCTTGCGGACCGTTCCCGTGACCGTTTCCCCAGTGGCGGTGGTCACTGTCGCCTTCGCCGGGCCATTTGCGACCGGCCACAGAAAGCGCGACTGCAACTGCGCGGCTTGCTGGAATTTGGAACCGATTTTGGCGAGGTCTCCGGTAGCTGAATGGCATTGCCCGCAGTGCGCCGCGAAGAAGGCTTGCCCTTGGACCGCATCTCCCGTGACTTTGTTGCGCAGGTCTCCGTAGGTCTTGCCATAGGTGCCGCGGTTGGCTGCCAGTTCGATGAGCAGCTTCAGGTACTGAGCAATGTTGTGGATGTCGTCGTTCGACAGGTTGGGGAACGGCGGCATGCCGGCTTGCGGACGTCCTTCGCGAATGACGGGCCCGATCTCCGCGTCGTTTTCGTCATGGAGGACGAGGGGAGAGCGAACCAGACTTGGCGCCTGGGCGCCGCGGGCGTTCTCGCCATGGCACGCCGAACAGTTCTGCTTGTAGAGCGCCTCGCCTTTCCTCGCGGCGGCAGCGTCGGGGACGGGGCCAAGACCGAGGAATTCGCGGACGTCGCGGTGCGAGGTCGGGGTGTCTTCGGGATCTTGCGCGGGGGCGATGCCGAACAGCATCAAGTGCAAGAGCGCCAGCCAGAAGATGCGCATCTTCAGCCGAGGCCCGCTTCGTGTAGACGCGTGCGGAGTTCCAGAAGATCGCGCTTCATGGCGGTGAACACCTGTTCCTTCGGAATCGTCAGCTTCATGTTTCCATTTTCGGCCCCGCCCAGCGGATATTCGAAGTGAAGCTGCAGAGGCCCGCGGAACGGAGTCGCGGCGAGCATCTGGAAGAATTGCGGCAGTTTCGTCATGCCTTGGCCCAGCGGCACGAACTGCGATTGCCACTTGCCGGCGGCGTCCTTCTCCCAAGTGCAATCCTTTACGGCGACGCCTTGCAGATGAGAGCCGATCACGCGGAAGCTGTCAATCCACCCTCCCAGGCCTCCTTCAATGGTGGCATGAGCAATGTCGTAATTTACGCCGACAGCGCGCGGGTCGAAATCTTTCAAAAGAATGTATAGATCCCAGATGGGAGCGCCGACGAGGCCGACGCCCGAATGAGTGTGGAACATGGCGCCAGTCTGATACCTCGTGTTGAGCGCCGCCAGTTTCGCCACGCGCGGCTTCAGGGCCGCCAACTGGTCGGGGATGGGAGTGTGGTCGTCATACTTGAAGCCGCCCCAGCGATAGTGATTGATGCCCAGCTCGGAGATGGCGTGCAGAACGTTTTCGGCGTGCGGTGTTTCGGCGTCTACAATGCCGCTGGTGATCATCGGGACTTCCAAACCGCGGGCGCGGATAGTTTTCACGAGCCGGGGGAGGTCTTCCGCGACACGGGCCGGCTCGACGTGGCCGCCCGGGCGCACCGTAAGATCGATGCCGTCGAAACCGATTTCGGCCGCGCATTGAGCGAGATCGTCGCCTTGGAGAAAACGAAGGTGCTTGGAGAAGATCGCGACATTGAGCTTGCGGGGCGAGGCTTGCGCAGCGCTGACGCAACCTACCGCCGCGCCCGCCGCCACCATAAAATGCCGTCTGTTCATAAAAAAGAATATTCTATTCCCAATGCAAGTTGATCGAAGAACAGCGCTGCTTGCGGGCACGGGCGCTCTGCTAAAGGCACAGACGGCGCCATCCGACCAGATTCAGATTGGCATAATCGGGAGCGGCGGCCGCGGAACGTTTGTGATGTCCGTGTTTCAGAAGGGCCCGGCGGTTCGAGTTAGCGCGATCTGCGATGTGTATGAACCGAATCTGGAAAATGCGCTCTCGGTGGCTACGAAGGCGGGCAGCCATCCGGTTGCATACCGCAATTACAAGCAGTTGCTCGATGACAAGAACGTGCACGCTGTGCTGATCGCGACGCCGGAACATTGGCATCACCGCATGGTGCTGGATGCGCTCGCGGCGGGCAAAGACATCTACGTCGAAAAGCCGCTTTGCCAAACCCCGGAGCAGGGCGTCGAGATGGTGGATGCGGAGAAGAAATCGAAGAGCATCGTGCAAGTGGGAATGCAGCGCCGCAGCTACGATCTTTATCTGGATGCGCGCAAAATTGTGGCGGACCGAACTTTGGGAAACGTGCGCATGGTGCGCTCCTGGTGGCTCAACAACAGCGTTGGCGAGGGACCGGCGAAGAAACTGGATGGGCCGCTCGATTGGGAGCAGTGGCAGGGACCGGCCGCGCACCGCGAGTTCGATGCGAATCGCTTTCGCCGCTGGCGGCTGTATTCGGACTACGCGGGCGGCATCGTGGCCGACCAAGGCGCGCACATTTTCGACGGAATTCATCTCCTGATGAACGCCAGTTATCCGACCGCGGTCAATGCATCGGGCGGCAGGCCGCATGTGCCGGGCGTCGACACGCCGGAATCTGTGACGGTGATTGCCGAATACCCGGAAGATTTTCTGGGCATCTTCACCATCAACTATGCGGCCATGCATTACCAGTCGAAGAACGACCAACTCAACCAGCTTGATGGCGACCGGGCGCGCATGGACGTGAGCCGCGAGGAGTGCAAAGTCTATGTGCAAGGCAAGGAGGCGGCGGCGATTGCGAGCAGATCCGAACGGGGCTTCGGGTATGCAACCGACCTGCATGTGGCCAACTTCCTGGATTGCGTGCGCACGCGGAAGAATCCGACCGCGCCGATGCATGTCGCCTTTCCGGCGGCGCTGGTGGTGCAGATGGCGAATTTGTCGATGCGGCAGGGCCGCCGGATGCGGTGGAATGCGGCCACCCGGAAAGTTGAAGTATGAAGGAGACGGTCACTCGTCGCGACTTTCTCGGCATGTCCGCGGCACTGGCGTTACCGTTCGCGACGGACGCGCGGATCACGGAGATCCGCACGAATTTCGAAGATTTCCGGTACCGGGCTCCCTATAAATTCGGCGGTAAAGAAGTGGACCGCGTGACGATGTTGAACGTCCATTGCCGGTTGCAGACGAAGACCGGCAGATCGGCGGAAGGTTTCGGATCGATGTCGCTGGGGAATGTCTGGTCGTTCCCTTCCCCCGATATTCCGTACGACGCCACGCTCGCGGCGATGAAGGCGCTGGCGGGCTCGATCGCGAAACTGACTCGCGATTTCAATGAGTATGCGCATCCGCTCGATATGAACCGGGCGCTGGAACCGGAGTATCTGCGCGCGGCGGCCGGTGTGTCGCGCGAAATGACGCTGCCGCAGGCGATCCCGAAACTGTGCATGCTGGTGACGGCAAGCCCTTTTGATGCCGCAATTCACGATGCGTTTGGGAAGCTGCAAGGGCGCAGCAGTTTTGTCACGAGCGGGAGAGAGTTTGTTCGGCACGACCTGTCGCACTATCTGAACGACGAATTTCGCGGAGAGTATTTGGACGGCTACATTCTCGCGAAACCGATCGATCGTGTTCGCATGTATCATTCCGTGGGCGCATCGGACGCATTGACTGGAGCGGATCTGAAGAAGCGCATCGGCGATGGACTTCCCGAGACGCTTGAGGACTGGATCCCTTATAGCGGCGTCACGGCGATCAAGATCAAGCTGAATGGCAACGATCTCGCGTGGGATGTCGAAAGGGTGGCGGCGATCTACCGCGTGGCGGCACATGCGCGCTGCATCTATTCGCTGGATTTCAATGAGCGCTGCCCCAACGTTCAGTACCTCCTCGATTTTGAGCACGGATTGAAAGCCAAGGCTCCGACCGCATTCGACAAGGTGCAGTACATCGAGCAGCCCACCGCGCGCGACTTGAATGCCAACCGGCAGAATAAGATGTTCGAGGCGGCGAAGTTGAGACCGGTGGTGATTGACGAATCGCTGACGGGCCTGGACGCATTGCTGCTGGCGCGCGAGGTGGGCTATACCGGAGTCGCGTTGAAGGCTTGCAAGGGTCAATCGCAAACACTGCTGATGGCGGCGGCTGCCCAGAAGTACAAGATGTTCCGCTGCGTGCAGGACCTGACGTGTCCGGGGGCGGCGCTGATCCACTCGGCGGGCATTGCGGCGCATGTGCCGGGCGCCGGCACCGTGGAAGCGAACGCCCGCGAGTACGTGCCGGCGGCCAGCCGCGGATGGGAGAAGCGTTATCCCGGCATCTTCGATGTGCGGAATGGATTCCTCCAGACCAGCGAGTTGAGCGGGCCCGGATTGTGCACCAGTTAGAAACTTGCGTGTGTCTGGGGATTGAAATACTATCGCGGAGTGTCGAATCGCCTTACACGCGGATTCCGCGTCGCGTTTTCCGCTGATTTTCTGAACGAGAGCGGAGCTTTGGTCTTCCCGGAAATCGGACTCTCCGTTCTGGATAGCGCGCCGGAAATTTCTTATGTATTCCTGCCGGGATATCATTCGGAGTACGAGCCCGCGCAGCTCGCCGATGCCGACGTCGTGATCTCGCTGAAGCCGCGAGTGACGCGCGCATCGCTCGAAGGCGTAGAAAGGTTATGCGCCATCGGACGCTGCGGCGTGGGTTATGACAACGTCGATTTGGCCGCCTGCACGGAGAAAAATATTGCCGTGTACATTACGCCGACGGCCGTGGTGCGACCGGTGGCGGAATCGATTGTGCTGTTGACGCTGGCTCTCTCGCACAGGCTGGTTGCGAAAGACCGGATGGTGCGCGCCGGGCGCTGGGCGGAGAGCACGCGCAAGCTGGGGCGCGAGCCACGCGGCCGCGTCGTCGGTACGGTGGGTCTAGGAAATATCGCATCGGAAGCGGTGCGGCTGCTCAAAGTTTTCGATGTGGCGCGCTTTGTCGCGTTCGATCCGTATGCTTCGAAGGAGAAGGCGGACGCGCTCGGAGTTGAACTGGTGCCGCTGGACGATCTGCTGCGCGAATCGGATTACGTGTTAGTCAACTGCCTCTTGTCGCCGGAGACGCGGCACCTGATTGGCGCGCGTGAAATTGCACTGATGAAGCCGGATGCGGTGTTGATCAACACGGCGCGCGGGCCGGTTGTCGATCAGCCCGCACTGATCGATGCGCTTCAGAATCATCGCATCGGCGGAGCGGCGCTGGATGTATTCGAGAAAGAGCCGCTCGAGGCGGATTCACCGCTGCTCACGCTCGATAATGTGATCCTGACCTCGCATTCGGTGGCGTGGACCGAAGAACTTTTCCGCGATATGGGACGAATGGATTGCGAGGGGGCACTAGCGATCAGCCGCGGCGAGGCGCCATTGCATGTAGTGAATCCGGACGTGCTCCGGCAACCGGGATTTCAACTCAAACTCGAAAGACACCGCGCACGCGCGAGCTACGCACAATGAACATCTTCAAAGAAAAGGTGAGCCGCGGCGAAATCGTTTACGGGCAGATGGTGCTCGAACTGTTCACGCCCGGGATTGGAGCTATGCTGGCGGCCGCCGGAATGGAGTTCGTGATCTACGATATGGAGCACGGACGCTGCGAGATTTCACTTGCCGCGGAAATGATTGCTTCCTGCCGGGGCAGCAACATCGTGCCGATGGTGCGCGTGCCGGATCTCAATCTGAATCCGATATCCCGCGTCCTCGATCTAGGCGCACGAGGGGTGATGGTGCCGCGCGTGGAGACGCGGGCTCAAGCCGAAGACATCGTGGCGCAACTGAAATACGCGCCGGGGGGCCGCCGCGGCGTCGCGCTGGGAATCGCGCACGACCTTTATCAGGCGGGAAACGCGTCGTTCTTTGCGAAGGCGAACCAGGACACCGCCGTCATCCTAATCTTGGAAACGGTCAAGGCGTTCGAGAATCTGGACGAGATTCTATCGGTTCCGGGAATCGACGTCGGGTGGATGGGCCACTACGATCTGACCGTGTCCATGGGCATCCCGGCGCAGTTCGATCATCCGCGCTTCCTCGGCGCGATGGATGCGCTTGTGGCTGCTTGCCGGCGTCATGGAATCGCGCCCGGATTTCTGCCGCCTACGCCGGAAAGCGCGGCACACTGGATTCGCAAAGGCTTCCGCGCCATCAGCTTAGGAAGCGACATTGGAGTCTTCCTGGCCGGCGTCCGCGGCTTCCATCAGGATGTCCTGGCGGCCATTGAAGAGTAGAATAGCAGCGTGAATCGCAGACATTTCGTTGGGTTGGCGGCGGGCGGTGTTTTGATGAGTTCGAGCATGGAAGCCGCATCGATCGCCGTGATCGACACGCACATTCATCTGTTCGACCCCACGCGTCCGGAGGGGATCCCCTGGCCTCCAAAAGATAATCCGGTGCTGTATAAGCCGGCATTGCCCGCGCGGTACGAGCGCATTGCCAAACCGCTTGGAATTGTGGGCGCAATCGAGGTGGAGGCGAGTCCGTTGATCGAAGATAACCAGTGGGTGCTCGATCAAGCGGCGAAGAACAAGATCATCCTCGGAATGGTCGGGAACATCGAGCCGGGCACGCCGGACTTCCGGAAGAATTTCGATCGATTCCATAAAAATCCCCTATTTCTGGGCATTCGCTGCGGAAATTTGTGGGATCGCGATTTGGGTAAGGAGATGCAGAACCCGGAGGCGGTCGCGGATTTGAAAACGCTGGCCGATGCTGAACTTGAACTCGACATCGCGAACCCGACGCCAGCTTTGCTTGCCGATGTTCTGCGATTGAAAGATCAGATTCCGAATTTGCGGATCGTGCTGGATCATCTGCCGCAGATTGAATTGCCGACCGATATACTACGCGAACTCGCGAAGCGCCCCCAGATATACGCGAAGGTTTCCGAGGTGTTGCGGCGCGAGAACGGCAAGGTGCCGATGGATCTGAGTTTCTATAAGCCGCGGCTGGATCAGCTTTACGAAATTTTCGGTCAGGACCGGTTGATGTTCGGCAGCGACTGGCCGAACAGCGACATCTGGGCGGAGTATCCGGAGGTCTTGAAAATTACGCGGGCCTACTTCGCCGACAAGGGACCGGCGGTGGCGGAGAAGGTGTTCCACAAAAACTCCCAGGCGGCATACCGATGGAAAAAGCGCTTATAAGATTGGTTGGCGCGGGGTTTGTGTTCGCGATTGCAGCGACAGCGGACGACGCCAAATCGATCGAGCTTTTTGAGAAGCAGGTACGGCCGGTGCTCGCGGCGAAGTGTTATTCGTGCCACGGCCCCGAGCAGCAGTTTTCCTCCTTGCGCGTGGATTCACGCGAGGCGCTTCTGAAGGGTGGCAATCGTGGTCCCGCGCTAGTGCCCGGAGACGCGACATTAAGTTTACTCGCGAAGGCGATCCGTCATGACGGGTTGAAGATGCCGGTCGGAGGAAAGCTCGCCGATGCGGAAATCGCGGCGATTGAAAGTTGGATTTCGGCGGGTGCTCCCTGGCCGGCGGATGCAGCGAAGCCCTCCGCGGCAGCGAAACCGGGGCTCTATGAACGTCTGCGCAAAGAGCACTGGGCGTTTCAGCCGGTGCGCGATCCGAAGCCGCCGGAGATTGCGGGTCTGAGCAGTCCGATCGACCGCTTCATCTCCGCGACCCTCGCCAAGGAAGGGCTGAAGCTTTCCGAACCGGCCGATCGCGCGACGCTGATCCGCCGTCTCAGCATCGTCACGACCGGTCTGCTGCCCACGCCTCTCGAAGTCGATCTCTTCGTCCACGATCAAGCACCCAAAGCGTATGAGCGCTTAGTGGACCGACTGCTGGCGTCGACTCACTTTGGCGAACAGTGGGCGCGCCACTGGATGGATGTGATGCGATTCGCGGAGACATTCGGAAATGACTGGAACTACGAAAACAAAGGTGCGTGGCTCTACCGCGATTACCTGATTCGCGCGTTCAATCAGGATGTGCCCTACGACCAGTTAATTCGCGAACACCTCGCCGGCGATCTTCTCGACAAGCCTCGGATGAACGTGCAGGAAGGCATCAACGAATCGGTGATCGGGACGGCGTCATTGCGTTTGGGTGAGTTGGGGCATGACGATTGCATCCGCTTCCGGCAGATCCGCACCGACGTTGTCGACAACCAGATCGATACGCTGGGGAAAGCTTTTCAAGGTCTCACGATTGCGTGCGCACGGTGTCACGATCACAAGCTCGACCCCATTCCGACCAGCGATTATTACGGGCTGTACGGCGTACTAACGAGTTCGCGGATGGTGATGCGCGATGCCGACGCGCCACATGTGAACGATGCGGCAAAGCGGCGTTTGAAGGAGCTGAAACCGCTGATTCGCGCCGAACTTGCCAAGCAGTGGATGGCGGAAACCAGCACGATGCCGCGGTATCTGATGGCGGCGAACCGCGCATGGAAAGGCGAAGCTCCTCGCGCGGAAGATCTGGCGGAGTTGTCGCTTGATCGCATGCAAGCATGGGTGACGCTGCTCGAAAAAAATCAAGCCGGCATGGAGGAACCGCTGTATCCGTGGATGCAAATCGCAGGTGCCGATATTGCGGGGCAGTGGAGCAAGGTGAAGGCGGCCTACGCCGAAGAATCGCAGAAGCGCGCCGCCTTCAACAAAGAACATTTCATTCCGTTCGGGGATGTCGCGAAAGACGGTTTCGGCGGGTGGCACGCGGATGGCGATGCCCTCACCGACGGCGCTTCTCCGAGCGGCGAATTCGCTATTGCAGAGAACGGCTCGAAGGCCGTCACGGGAGTTTTCCCGGCCGGGCTCTACACACACGCGCTGTCGGAACGGCTCAGCGCGGCGCTGCGTTCTCCGCTGGTTCCGAAAGATAAAAAGTTCGTCAGTCTGCAGGTGCTCGGGGGTGAGCTAGGCGCATGGCGCACGGTTCTCGACAACTGCATGTTGAGCGAAGACTACCAGCTCATCGACCACAATGCGCCGCAGTGGCTGAAGGTGCCGAATCGTGACGATCAGAAGTCGCTGCCCTTCTACGTTGAGCTTGTCACGAAAGAAGAAAATCCGCGCATTCCGGACCGTCCCGGCCGGCTGAAGGTGACGCAGGAGCAGATGGATTCGCCCGACTCTTATTTCGGCATCACGCGGGCGGTGTTGCACGATGTGGATGAAACGCCGAAGGATGAACTATCGCAATTCAGCGGCCTGTTGGACGGCGCGGCTCCAGCGAATCTGAACGAGTTGTCCGCGCGGTATAGCGCAACTATTCGGCGTGCGCTGAACCGGTGGGCTGAAGGCAAAGCGACTAACGACGATGCGCTCTGGATCTCCTGGCTCCTGGAGAATAAGCTGGTCACGAATTCCGACCGCCTGAGTTCGCGCCTCGCGTCCCTGGTGGATGAGTACCGCTACACCGAAGCTCGCATCAAGGCGCCGAAGGTGTTCAACGGTATCGCGGATCTGGATGCCGGTTACAACTTCCCAGTGCTGCCCGGCGGCGATGCGGCGCATCCCGGGAGAATGGTGCCGCGCGGTTTTCTGCAACTCGTATCGGGCAATCAGGAAGGTTTCAAAGTCTTTGGCAGCGGGCGGCGCGAAGTGGCCGATCTGATTGCGAGCCCGGCAAATCCGCTGACCGCGCGAGTGATGGCGAACCGCATCTGGCTGCACGTTTTTGGCCGCGGCATTGTGCCGACCGCCGACAACTTCGGGGTGTATGGCGAGCATCCGTCGAATCCGGAATTGCTCGATTCGCTGGCCGCGAAATTCGTTCGCGACGGATGGTCCATCAAGAAGCAGATTCGGTATCTGCTAGTGTCCCAAACCTTTCAGCAGGTCAGCAAGCCATCGCCGGAGGCTGTGGCTGCGGACGCTCAGGACAGGCTACTTTCGCATTATCCGGTGCATCGCATGGAAGGTGAATCCATTCGTGACGCGATTCTGACCGTGTCAGGCCGGCTCGATCCGGCGATGTACGGCGGCAGCATTCATCCGTATCGCGAGGAGCCGAAGGATTATCGCAAGCTTCACCAGGGTCCGCTCGATGGTGATGGCCGGCGCAGTATTTATCTGAAAGTTACGCGGCACGAAGGCTCTCGTTTTCTCGAGACATTCGATTTTCCGAATCCGATGGTGGCGCGCGGAAATCGCGACAGCACCAATGTGCCGCCACAAGCATTGGCCTTGATGAACGATCCATTTGTGCTGGACCAAGCCGGAGTTTGGGCGGATCGCCTGATCGCGCAGAAGGCTCCGACGATGGATGCGCGCCTCGATTCCATGTTCCGCACCGCCCTGGGGCGGCTTCCGGACGATGCGGAACGGGCGCGCTTCACTGGACTCGCCAAAGAGCTGGCGAGCCTGCACAAGGCGGCCGCCGACAAAGTGATGGACAATCGGGATGTATGGAAGGACATGGCGCATGCAATGTTCAACCTGAAGGAATTTGTCTATATTCGGTGACCTTATGACAAACGACTGCCCCGGTTGCATGAAGGCATCGCTTTCACGGCGCGATGCGTTGAAGTTCGCGTCCAACGGCTTCGGGCTGATGGCGCTCTCCGCGCTGATGGCGGACAAATCGTACGCCGGCCTCGCGACGCACACGCCCGACTTCGCGCCCAAGGTGAAGAACGTGATCTTCTGCTTCATGCCCGGCGGCGTATCGCACATCGACACGTTCGACCCGAAACCGAAGCTGGCCGAACTCAATGGGAAATCGTTCGACGGATTCTACCAGGTGGGCGCGAAAAAAGAGACGAATCGCAAGTGGGTGAAGAGCCCGTGGCAGTTCGCGCAGCATGGGAAATCGGGGATCTGGGTCAGCGAGTTGTTCCCGCACATCGCGAGTTGTGTGGATGATTTGACGATCATCCGCTCAATGGTGTCGGGCTTCCCGCTGCACCCGCGCGCCAACCTGCTGATGCACACGGGGCGTAACATCGGCGGCTATCCAAGTTTGGGATCGTGGATCAATTACGCGCTGGGCAGCGTGAACAAGAATCTGCCGGGATACGTCCTGCTTCATGCGGGAGCCGTGCCGCCGGGTGGATTGGAAAACTTCTCGAACGGTTTTCTGCCCGGAACGTTTCAAGCCACGGCGATGCAGGCCGAGGGTAAGCCGGTGGTGAACATCGAGCCGGCGGATAAGGATCCGAAGATTCAACGCGCCAAGCTCGACGTGCTGCTGCAAGAGGACCGGCAATTTCTGCACTCAATCGGCACGGATGATGGCGTGGATTCCGCGATCCAAAACTACGAGATGGCATACAAGATGCAATCCGTGGTGCCGGATGTGCTGAATCTCGACAAGGAAAGCGAAGCCACCAAGAAGCTCTATGGCCTCGATTCAGCGGATCACAACAAGAGCCTCTACAGCTTGCAGTGTTTGCGCGCGCGCAAGTTGATCGAGTCGGGCGTGCGCTTTGTCGAGATTACGTGTCCGGAAGTTCACGGCATGAACAACGGAACCTGGGATCAGCACACGGAGCTTCGCAAAGGTCACGAGGGGAATGCGCTGATTACCGATCAAGGCGTGGCGGCGCTCGTGAAAGATTTGAAGGCGCGCGGACTGCTGGATGAGACTCTGGTGGTCTGGGCCACGGAATTCGGCCGCACTCCGCATGCGCCGATTCTCGACGGCCGCGATCATCACGAAACTGCCTTCACGGTTTGGATGGCGGGCGGCGGTTTGAAGAAAGGCTTCGTCTACGGCGCGACCGACGAGGTGGGCATGCACTCCGTGGAGAACGTGACGGAAGTTTACGATCTTCACGCGACCATTCTGCAGTTGCTCGGCCTGAATCATAAGAAACTGACTTACCGGTTCGGCGGGCGCGATGTGAGCTTGACGGACGTTCACGGCCACGTAGCGGGCGACGTGCTTGCGTGACCGCACGAACACTAGTTGAAAGCGATCGCGCGGCTTGGGAGCCGCTGTGGCGAGGCTATCAGGAATTCTATGAGGTCAAACTCCCGTCTGAAGTTACCGAGCTTACCTGGACGCGTTTTTTGGACCCACGCGAGCCCATGTTCGCGCTCGGCGCCTTCGCCGGTGAAGAACTGATCGGGATCGTTCACTATATCTTCCATCGGACCTGCTGGGCGGAAGGCCACGATTGCTATCTGCAGGACCTGTTCACGAGCCCTGCTCACCGGGGCCGCGGCGTGGGCCGGGCGCTCATTGAAGCGGTATACAGCGCGGCGCGTCAAGCAGGCAGCGGCAGAGTGCACTGGCTGACACACGAAACAAATGCGCGGGCCATGCAACTCTACGACGCTGTCGCGGAGCGCTCTGGATTTGTGGAATACGAGAGACGCATGGTGCCTTCGGCGACCGGCACCACGTAGCCGCCGACGTCGATCCCTTCCGAGCCGTTATCACCGATTATCTGCGCGTGCGAAAGGCTGCGACGGCCCATCTTGGCGCCCTGCTCGCTGATGAAACGCGATCCCGCGTCACCGGAAACCAGCTTGTGCTTGATCATGTAGGCGGCGAGCGGTCCCGTGGCGCTGCCCGTTGCGGGATCTTCGGAGATTCCGTAGTCCGGCGCGAACATGCGAGAGTAAGCGCCGGTCGCTGTCGCACAGAAAACGAAGACGCATCCCGGCTCCGGATATGTTTGTTTCAGTCGCGCCATGCCGCTGACATCGAGCCATGCGCGATCGACAGTTGCTTTGTCTTTCAGGGCGATGAAGATCGTCGGATTCCCGGCGTTTACGAGTTCGGGTGCCGGGCCGGCCAGGTCGCTCAGGTTCAAATCGAGAACCTCGGCGCACAATGCGGCGTCGAAGGTTGGGCCAAAATGGATGGGTGGCGTCGACAACCAGATCAGCGGGCTTTCACCGGCTTCGACACGCACGGGAACCGGACCGATATTCTCCTCGAGAACAAAGCGTGAGCGGTCTTTTGGCACGATGCCTTCCCGCAGCAGGACAAAGCTTGTGCCAATCGTCGGATGTCCCGCGAAAGGCACCTCGCGAGCTGGGGTGAAGATGCGCAGCTTGGCCGCAAATTGGGGCGAAGAGGGCGGCAGAATGAAAACCGTCTCGGAGAGGTTGAGTTCCCGAGCGATACGCCGCATGGTGATGTCGTCGATTCCAGAGCCGTCGGGAAAGACGGCCAGAGCGTTGCCTTCGAGGGCTTGCCGCGTAAACACATCGACGACGTGATATTTCCAGGTCGGCATAAAAAGAGTATATTTAGTCAATTGGCTAATTGTCTATATGAATTTTGATTCCGCACTCCGGGCTCTTGCCAATGAACGCCGTTTGCAGATTCTGGAATGGCTGAAGGACCCGACCGAGCACTTCCCGCCTCAGGTGGATGGCGACCTGGTGGACGACGGCGTCTGTGGATTGTTGATCGCGAAAAAACTGAACGTAACCCAGCCGACGGCCAGCGAACACCTGAAGATCATGGCGCACGCCGGTCTGATTACCGGCAAGAGAATCAAGCAGTGGACGTTCTATAAGCGCGATGAGCGCGCCATTAAGAAATTGAAAAAGCTGATTGCAAAAACGCTTTAGCGCAGTTCCGCGATCAACTCGATTTCAACGCACGCTCCCAGCGGAATCTGCGCAACTCCAAAGGCGCTGCGAGCATGTTTTCCGGGCTCTCCGAACACTTCGACAAAAAGGTCCGATGCGCCGTTTGCGACCAAATGCTGCTCGGTAAAAGTGGGCGCGCTATTCACAAGCACCATCAACTTGACGATGCGGCTGACGCGGTTCAGGTCGCCAATAGCCGCGTGCATGGTTCCGATTAGATCGACGGCAATGGACCGCGCCGCCAGTTTGCCCTCGTCTGTGGCGATGCCTACTCCCAACTGCCCGGTCCACGGCTTCCCTTGCCTTTTGGCGATGTGTCCCGATATGAACAGAAGACTTCCGGTCACCACAAACGGCACGTAAGTCGCGGCCGGAGTCGCCAGGGGCGGCAGAACAATCTGCAGAGCGGTGAGCTTTTCGTAAATCGACATAAACTCTAGCTTACCGTTTCACGCTGGGAGCTCTTGTGTGGTTCAGTCAACGGCCCGTTGATATTGGACCGGCAACACGTTCTTATCGGCACCCAGCGCGCGCGCCGCGCGGTATGGCCAATAAGGATCGCGTAAAAACGCGCGAGCTAACAGAACGATATCGGCCTTATTTTCGCGAATAATCGCGTCGGCCTGCGCGGGTTCGGTGATCATACCCACGGCTCCGGTCATCACTCCGGCCGTGTTTCGAATCCGGTCGGCGAATGGCGTCTGATAAGCGGGGCCGGTCTGAATGCGCGCGTGAGCGACGGCGCCTCCCGAGGAACAGTCGATCAGATCGATCCCGAGCGGAGCAACCCTGCGGGCCAGTTGGACAGAATCTTCCAGCTGCCATCCGCCATCGGCCCAATCTTGCGCCGAAATACGCAGAAACAGTGGCATGGAATCGGGGATGGAGCGCCGGACCGCGCCAATCACTTCCAGGCAGAAGCGAATGCGATTTTCGAAGGAGCCGCCGTACTGATCCGTTCGCAGATTCGATAAGGGAGAGAGGAACTGGTGAATCAGGTAACCGTGGGCGCCGTGAATCTCAACAATTTGGAATCCTGCCTGAATAGCACGGACCGTCGCCGCTGCAAAAGCTTCCACCGCCGCGCCGATTTCGGCGACGCTCATAGCGTGCGGCGCGGGGTCGCCCCCGCGAAACGGAATCGCGCTCGGGGCGAGATTCTCCCAGCCCCCGTCACTCTCGAGGATGAACCCGCCTCCTTCCCACGGAGCGCGCGTGCTGCCCTTGCGTCCGGCGTGCGCCAGTTGAATTCCCGGCACCGCGCCGTGCGCTTTCAAAAAAGTCGTAATTTCCGCGAGCTTCGGAATCTGATCATCCTTCCAGAGCCCGAGGTCGGCCGGCGAAATGCGTCCGCGAGGCTCCACGGCGGTGGCTTCGGTAAAGACCAGCGCCGCGCCGCCGGCCGCGCGCGAGCCGAGATGAACGACGTGCCAGTCGTTGGCAAACCCGTCCTGGCTCGAATACTGGCACATCGGCGAAACGGCGATGCGGTTTTTCAAAGTGATACCCCGGATGGTCAGCGGCGAGAACAGATGCGATCCGGTTTGAGGGTGTGGCAGAGCCAAAGTCACTCTCAAGAGATGATCGGCCGCGCGAATTCGCCGCAGGCATATTGCGGGACCCCGTGGCATGTGATAACAATAGTCACAAGTCGGACCAATTCATCTAGTAAACCTCCTTGTTTGCAGTGAGAAACACGGGAGCGTCTAAGCCGGTCTCGTCTCGAGGAAGGTATCCGTGGAGTCTGCCAATCGCAAATTGATTCGTCCGTCTTTTAATGAATTTAAAGAGCAGTCCGCGGCGCCCGCGCCTCGCAAGGCTCCGGTCAAGAAACCCGTTCCGCCGGACCAGACCAACGCCGAAAATTTTTATTACGTAAAGCAGATGCAAACCAAGACCCCGATGGTCTTTGTTTTGCGCGACGGGGAGACGCTGCGGGGCGTGATCGAGTGGTATGACAAGTCGTGCCTGAAGGTGAACCGCGTGGAGGGGCCAAATCTGCTGCTCTATAAGCCGAATATCAAATATATGTATAAGGACGAGAGCGAGTAGCCGATTATCGCGGTTTGCGGATGCTTAAGCGATACGCGCGGCGCTGTCCGGCTTCTTCATAACGGCGAATTTCAACGGGAGTTTCCGGAATCACGGGCACAATCGGAATGCGGTTTCCGGAGAAGTCGATCGCCACAAAAGTGAGATAAGCGGAGCTGGTGTGCCGCGTCTCGGCCTTGATCAGATCCTCGACGAAGACTTTCACGCCGACTTCCATCGAGGTTCGGAACACCCGGTTGACGGCCGACACCAGCTTGACCCACTGGCCGATGCGAACGGGATGGATGAAGTCCATGTGGTCGACCGAGGCAGTCACTACCGGGGCCCGGCAATGGCGCATCGCGGCCATCGCTCCGGCCAGATCGACCAGGTGCATGACTTTTCCTCCCAGCAGATTGCCGAGGCTATTGGCGTCATTCGGCAGCGCTAGCTCGGAATAGTCGGAATATGAACCGGAAACGGGTTTCCCTTCGGGCATCTCGAACGATTATAGATTGCGCGGTATTGTAATAGCGTGTCGACTCAACGGCTGGAAATCTTGAAGAGCATGGTGGCGCAGAAACCGGAGGACAGCTTCGCGCGCTACGGGCTGGCAATGGAATATGCCAATACCGGCGAATTGCGGCAGGCCGCGGCGGAGTATGGCAAGCTGCTCGAAGTGAACCCGGATTACGCGGCAGCCTACTACCATGGCGGGCAGGCTAGCGAAAAATTGGGCGATCTGGACGGGGCGCGGGACTTTTACCGCCGCGGGCTCGAAGCCACGGCCCGCACCGGCGACGATCATACGCGCAGCGAAATTCAAGTTGCGCTCGATCTGCTGAGCTAAGCACCGCTGCCCGCGTGTGTTACACTTAAGCTGTTGTAGATCAAAACTTTCCGCGTAGATCGTTATCCTCTCGCTGCTTTTCTGTTTTCGTTCTACCCCGCTTTTCCAAACATGAAAACTTTTTCGGAATTTCCCCTTTCTTCTGCTTTGCAGGAGAAGTTAGCACAGAATCAATTTGTAAACCCGACACCCGTACAGGTGGGTGCGATCCCTCCGGCATTGGCCGGAAAGGACGTACTGGGTACGGCTCAAACGGGCACCGGTAAGACACTCGCATTTCTGATCCCGATTCTCGAACGGCTGGATGCCAAAGCTCCGGCGTGTGTGCAGTCGGTCATCCTGGTCCCCACGCGCGAACTCGCGATGCAGGTGATGGAGACCTTCACGAAGATCCGCCCCAAGTCCGGCATACAGGCGGCGCTGGTGGTTGGCGGCCTTTCGGAAAACCCGCAGTTGCAAGCCATCCGGCGCGGCGCGCAGTTAATCGTTGCGACCCCGGGACGTTTGCAGGACTTCCTGCAGCGCCGTTTGGTGCGCCTCGACAAGGTGCGTATTTTGGTATTGGACGAAGCCGACCGCATGCTCGACATGGGCTTCCAGCCCGCGATCAAAGCGGTTGTGGATCAGTTGCCGACCGAGCGCCAGACCCTGTTTTTCTCAGCCACGATTGAATCCTCGGTTGCTCCTTTAATCGCGCGCTACCTGAAGAATCCGGTGCGCATTGAGATCGGATCGTCGGGGCGCCCCGTTTCCAGCGTGAAGCTGCAGATGTTTGAAGTGGCGACCGACCAGAAGCTTGGGCTGCTGCGAAACCTGCTGACTCGCGAAGAAGGCACGTTTCTAGTGTTCGCGCGGACCAAGCATGGCACCGAGAAGCTGGCCAAGAAACTGACCCAGGCGGGTATCGAAGCCGGGCGTATCCACGGCGACCGCAGCCAGGCGCAGCGTACCGCGGCACTGCAAGGATTTCAGCAGGGCCGTTATCGCGTTCTTGTGGCGACGGACGTTGCCGCGCGCGGAATTCACGTGCATGGAATCGCGCACGTGGTGAATTACGATCTGCCGCAAATTCCCGAAGACTTCATCCACCGCGTCGGGCGAACCGGCCGCGCTGAATTGAAGGGCGTGGCGTCAACATTTGCGACACGTGAAGAAGCCGGTGAGATCCGCCGGATCGAGCGTCAATTGCAGGTTCGGCTGGAACGGATGCCGATCGGCGAAGGCGTTACGAGGGAAGTTCGCGGCCGGTAACGCTCGTCCCGCGCTCAGAAATTTCCTGGGCGCGGAATTTCGCAATATCGCCGATCAGCTCCCCAGGGACGGCCTCGGAGAGCGGAAAACGGATCGTACCCTTGCTGATTTCGTACGGAGCGAGTTCGTCCTTGAACGCCGCGACAAGATGACCCGTTGCCGGGTACAGCGAAAAATGCTTCTTCCACCCGGCGAAATAGATCAACGGGCGGCCTTGCACTTTGTACGCCGGGATCTTGTACGAGATCGTTTCCTCAGCTCCAGGCACGGCTTTGCGGATAGCACTTCGCACGCGCTTGAGTATTCTGCGCGCGCCCTCGGGCTGCGCATCGATGCACTCAATTACGGAGTTGAATTCAACGGACACGATTTAGGAAACGCCTAGAACGGAACGTCGTCGTCGGTGATGCCGCCGGTGAACGCGTCATCCTGCTGCTGGGTTGGCGGCTGCGAGCGCGGGGCGCTGCGGGGCATCGACACGGGCTGCTGCGAATAGCCGCCGCCGCTGGGTTCTCCACCCTCACCGCCACGGCCTCCGAGCAGAATCACATCTTCGGCAATCACGTCCGTCGCCCAGACCTTTTTGCCGTCCTTATCCTCGTAGCTGCGCGTGTGAAGACGGCCCTCAACGTACACCTGCTTGCCCTTCGTCAGGTACGGAGAGACGTTTTCCCCTCGCCAAAGCGTAACGTTCGACCAATCCGTCTCTTCCTTCCACTCGCCCGATTGCTGGTCTTTCCAGCGGCGGCTGGTGGCGACGGAAAACTTCGTCACCGAAGTACCCCCGGGGGTGAACTTCGTCTCGGCGTCTTTGCCAAGATGACCGACGAGGATGACTTTGTTGACGCTGCGCGATGCCATAAACCGCACTGTAGCATAACGGCATCGCGGCGCGACGACTCTATTTACTTCTTCGGGGCAGCGCCAGCCTGACTGGCAATCACCAGCGTTTTGATCTTGGCGTAGGTGGCGGCCGGAACAATTTTCTTGGTAGTGAGCTGAGCCTTCGTCTTGTAGGGACGGCCCGCGATAATCTTCGCCGCATAGGCATCGCCGACGCCGGGGAGGGCCTTCAACTGAGCTTCCGTCGCCGTATTTAAATCAACCAGATCGCTGGCGGGCGCTGCCGTATCACTCATCTTGCCGGCCATCTTGGACGACTTGGATTTCGCCATCTTGGTGGCGGTTTGCGCAGGCGCGATACTCCACGCGGTGCACAGAATTGTAAGCCAAGCAAACAAACGTAAGAATTTCATACGGTCAATCTTATCGAAACTCCGCCGCTTTGCAAGGAGCGCCGCGCCGCTTCCACCAAGCGCTCGTTGTAATTGCTGTTGGCGGGAGTAGCGATGAGACCCTCCTCATCCAGATTCAACAACAATTGCTGGCGCGCGGCCAGGTCCGACTCCGAGGCGATTCGCGTGCACGCCGCGACAATGTGGTCTATCGAGCGGTACCCATAGCCCACTGGAGTCAGGCCGGGGCCGCCGAGATCCACATACTGAAAATAATCGGGACTCGGCTCCGCATAGACGGTTGCGCCATCGCCGCCGGGGTTGCGCGTATAGACATATTCGAGTCCGCGGTATTGATCGGAATGCGCCAGCAGCGCGCCATTCTCAGCGCCGCGGCAGTAAAGCGTGAGGCCTTGGGTGTTAGTGCCCGGCGCAGCGTCCGGAAAGCTGAGGCTGTTCTGCACATTCAGGCACGCGCCGTTATTCCAGATGACGCGGGCATCGGTCCAGAGGTAGCCGGTGTTGCCGTTGGGATAGCGGTCGGGGATGCCGTAGACGCTGACTTCCACGGGAAGCAGTCCCGTGATGAAGTGAACCAGATCGACATAATGGCAGCCGATGTAGGAGAACGCGTCGGAGTTCTCGGTGGTGCACCAGTTTTGGAAATTCGAATGGCGGTAATACCATTTCTCCATCAAACGCGCCGAGCCGAGCTGAAACTCGCCGAACAATCCGGCACGATAGCGGCGGCGCGCCATCAGGCTACGGTCGTCGAAGCGCTTGTGATATTCCACCGCGACAACAAGCCCGCGGGCGAACGCCTCGTCGCCGATAGCCAGGGCATCCGAATGCCGCAGCACCAGAGGCTTCACGCAACAGACGTTCTGGTTGTGCCGCAGCGCCGTCATCACCACCTCGTAATGAAGCTGATCGGGAACCGCGACAATGACGATCTGGCCCGGCTTTAGTGCGGCGATTGCGTCAACGTAGGCCGCAGGCTGCACCTCATCGCCCAGAGGCAGGGCGCGAAAACTGTGGCCCGGGAAGGCTTCCTTAAGAAGCGGGGAGTTGGCGAGCGCGGCGACGGTCTGCGGACGCGACGCGCAAACAGCGATCTCTCCTACGCGTCCCAACCGCCGCAGTTGAAATATGGACGGCAGAACTTGATCGTGCGTGATCATGCCGCCTCCGACGATCACGACGTCGGGCTGCATCAGACGTTCGCCGCGAGGCGCGGCAGAGCTTCCGCGAATGCTTCTTCCAGCGCCGCGACGCTTTCCACAATCGCCTCTTCGGTGATCACCAGCGGCGGAGAAATCTTGACCGTGGCGCCGCCGAAGCCGACGGGGCTGAACATCAGCACACCCTTATGGAAGGCGCGGCGAACGATGTCGAATGCCAGATCGCCGTCGGGCTCTTTGGAACCGGGACGCACACACGCCAAGCCCGCCACTAAACCTTTGCCTTCGATCCGGCCGATTTGCGGATGCTTCCGCGCAAGGTCACGCAGGCGACGGTGCAACGTTGCGCCCACGCGCGCCGCGTTCCCGGACAGATCTTCGCCGAGGATCAGCTCGATTGATGCGAGCGCGGCGGCGCAGCACACCGGGTTGCCGCTGTGCGTCGAAGTCATGCTGCCGACAGGGTGCAGATCCATTACATCCGCTCGGCCAGCAACGGCGGACAGAGGCAGCGAGCTGGAAATTCCTTTGCCGAAGCAAGCGAGATCCGGAACGATTCCATAGTGCTCGAAGCCGAAGAGAGTCCCAGTCCGGCCGAACCCCGCTTGCACTTCATCGCAGACCAGCAGCGCCTTGTGGCCCGTACACCACTGCCGCAGCGCTTTCATATATGCAGCAGGAGCGAACGCCGCACTGCCGCCCTGATACGTTTCCAGCATCACGCCCGCCACGTTTTGCGATTCCACGCCTTGATCACGCAGCGCGCGCTCAAACGCATCGAAAGAAATATCGGTGGTGCGATAGCCGTCCGGGAAGGGGATTTGGACGAAGCCCCGGTCGAGATTCGTGATCCACTCCTTCAGCGCGGGAATACCGCCGGCCTGCTGCGCGCCAAGCGTCCGTCCGTGGAATGCCTTATCGAAAGAGATGATGACGTGCTTTGAGCGGCCGCCAACTTTCAGACCGTAAGTGCGGCACAGCTTGATGGCACACTCGACCGTTTCCGAGCCGGTGGTGAGCAGGAAGATTTTCTTGAGCGGGTCGGGAAGTATCGAAACCATTTTCTCAACGAGCCGCGCGCGGACTTCGTTGGGAAAGCAGTAGCTGGTCAGAAGCCCGTGATGAGCTTGCCGGGCGATGGCATCGGCGATCTCTTTTCGCCCGTGTCCGGCGTTGGTGATGAGCACGCCCGACGACCAGTCGATCCACTTGTTGCCGTAGGGGTCGGAGACTTGGAACCCTTCGGCGCGATCCCACAGCACTGGCGCTTGGCCGCGCATGGCGACCGGCTCGCACCGGTGCAATGACTCCAGCAGGGGCAGAGATTCTGGAACCGGAAGTGAAGTTGCGATGCGCCGCAGCGCGGTTTCGACGTGCGGTACAGCTTGGGGAACCAGCGAAAATTCTTGGGCCATGGAAATGCTCCCCCATAGTTTACTTCCTATGCGAGGATCGGCTTGACGACACTTCCCGCCACGTCCGTCAATCGAAAATGCCGGCCTTGGAATTTATAGGTGAGACGCGTGTGGTCAATGCCGAGGCAGTGCAGGATGGTGGCCTGCAGATCGTGAACGTCCACGGGATCTTTGGTGACGTTGTAGCCGTAATCGTCGGTCTCCCCCATGGTGATGCCGGGCTTCACGCCGCCGCCCGCGAGCCACACGGTGAAGCAGCGCGGATGGTGGTCGCGCCCGTATTCGGTTTCTGTCAGTCGCCCCTGGCAGTAGACCGTGCGGCCGAATTCACCGCCCCAGATGACGAGCGTGTCGTCGAGCATACCGCGCTGTTTTAGATCGGTTACCAGTGCGGCAGCCGCTTGATCGGTTTCTTTGCAGCGCTTCGGAAGATCCTGCGGAAGCTTTCCGTGATGATCCCAATCGCGATGATAGAGCTGAATGAATCGGGTGCCGCGCTCGGCCAGACGGCGCGCGAGCAGACAGTTTGCGGCGAAGGTGCCGGGCTTCTTCGCGTCGGGGCCGTAGAGATCGAGCACACTCTGGGGTTCCTTCGAGAGGTCGGTCAACTCGGGCACGGACGTCTGCATCCGGTACGCCATTTCGTACTGCGAGATGCGGGTTGCAATTTCGGGATCGGCCACGTCCTCAAGCTCGATCTGGTTGAGCTTGCCCAGGGTGTCGAGATAACGGCGGCGGTCGTCGGGCGTGAAGCCTTTCGGATTCGAGAGAAACAAGACCGGGTCGCCAACGGATCGAAACTTCACGCCCTGGTAGCGGCTGGGCAGAAATCCGCTGCCCCACAGACGGTCGTAGAGCGGCTGGCCGCCCGCGCCCGAGCCGGGTGAAATCATCACCACGAAACTCGGCAAATCTTCGGTCTCGCTGCCAATGCCATATGAAATCCACGAGCCCATGCTGGGCCGGCCCGCAATCTGTGCACCGGTCTGCAGAAATGTGACCGCCGGATCGTGATTGATGGCGTCAGTATGCATCGACTTGATAAACGTCAACTGGTCGGAAATCTTCGCCGTGTAGGGAAGCAGTTCGCTTACGTACGCGCCGCTCTCTCCGTGACGCTCGAATGAAAATTTCGATGGAACGACGGGGAAGCTGGATTGCGATGCCGACATGCCCGTGAGCCGCTGACCCATGCGGATGGATTCGGGGAGGTCCTTCCCCTGAAACTCGACCAGGCGCGGCTTATAGTCGAACAACTCCATCTGCGAAGGGCCGCCAGATTGAAACAGATAGATGACGCGCTTGGCTTTGGGAGCGAAATGCGGCAGCCCCGGAAGCCCGCCATGAGACGCTTTCGCGGCAGTTTCGGACGCGCCGAGATCCTTACTCAACAGCCCGGCTAGAGCCGCAAGACTTAAGCCCCGCGCATTCCTTCCAAAAAAGTGGCGGCGCGTCAGAAGCGAGCAGTGTTCATCGAGCGGGTCGTTTAAAAGTTTCACTTGGATCCTCTATTGCTTGGTTACGGTTTCGTCCAGATTCAAAAGCAAGCTCGCGACGGCGGTGTAGGCCGCAAGATCGGCTGGATTCAGCTTGGGATCGCGCGGTGACGGCCCGTAGGCTAGAAAATCCGTCGCGGATTTCGGATCTTTCCGGTAGCGGGCATCAAAGGTATCGAGCGCCTGGAGCATGACCTGCTTCTCCGAAGGCTTCGGCGCGCGGGCGAGCATTAGACGGTAGGCATAATCGATCCGTTGCTCCGGCGAGGTACCGCCTTCCTTCATTAAGCGCTCGCCGAATTTGCGGGAGGCTTCGAGGAAGCTTTCGTCATTCATCAGGTCGAGAGCTTGCAGCGGCGTATCGGTTCGCGTCTCCCGCACGGTGCAGGTTTCGCGATTCGGCGAATCGAAATTGACCATGAACGGCGGCGGAGACGTCCGCTTCCAGAACGAATAGAGACTGCGCCGGTAGAGGCCCTCACCCTTATCGGGCTCATAGCCTTTGCCACCCGCAAGTTCTTGCCACAATCCCGCCGGTTGATACGGCTTCACCGACGGGCCGCCCACTTTCTCGACGAGGAGACCGGATGCGGCAAGCGCTTGATCGCGAATCATCTCGGGACCGAGGCGCAGGCGCGGGCCGCGGGCCAGAAGCCGGTTTTCAGGATCGCGCTGCAGCATCTCCGGAGTCGTTCGCGAAGTCTGCCGGTAGGTAGCGCTCATCACGATTTTCTTCTGCATGGCGCGCACATCCCAACCGCTGTCCATAAATTCGACCGCGAGCCAGTCGAGCAGATCCTGATGAACCGGCCACTCGCCTTGCGATCCCAAATCTTCGACGGTCTTGACGAGCCCGGTGCCGAAATACATCTGCCAGAAACGGTTCACCGCCACGCGCGCCGTCAGAGGATTGCCGCGATCGACCAGCCAGCGAGCCAGTCCCAAACGGTTATTCGGCCACTCCAGTTTCATGGGCGGCAGCACGCCCGGGACGCCCGGCGTCACTTTTTCGCCGTGATTGTCATAAGCGCCGCGCCGCAGTATAAAGGCATCCCGGGGCTTCTCGCTTTCCACCATCACCATCACGGTGGGGATGGTTCTGTAATATCCTTCGCGGCCTTCGCGGAGTCCGGCCAAATCCAGCCGTGCCGCTCGCACGTCTTTGGGAGCGCCTCGATCGAGAAAGGCAAAGCGAATTTTGTTATTCTGCGCGGGGGTGCGATCGGCCAGCGGCATCGCCGCGAGCTGCTGCACCGTTTCGCGCAGTGGAATCACCGCCGCCTGCTCGCGCGACAACGCGTAATTATAGACGCGGACGTCGCCGATCGCGCCATTGAATCGCAAGCCGCCACCGGCCCCGATGCGGAACGGCACCTTCGACTTCATGGGCCAATTCAAATCATCGAAGAGAACTTTCATCTCTTGCGGCTTGCCATCAACGTACATAGTCACGCCGGAAGCTTTGCGCTTACCGTCGTAGGTGACCAGCACATGCTGCCATTCATGCAGCTTCAACGGCGCGGCAGTCTCAACACGCAGGCCGATGTCGGTCCAGCGAAACACGATGTGCAGCCGCAGCTTGCCGTCGATCACGTAGAGCCCGTGCCCCGTTCCCTCAAAATATTCTTCCGAGTGGGAGAGGATCGCGCCCTTCGGGGAATCCGGCTTCACCCACGCGGCGAACGTGAACGGATCGAGATATTCGAAGTTGGCAATGTCGGTGCCGGCTTCGACAAACTGCTTGCCGTCGAACGCGCGAGCCGGTCCAACCGGCGCATCGGTCGATGGGAGTTCGCAGTGCTCATCGGTCTTGACGCTACCCTTCTCGCCGCAGCCGGTGATTTTCTCGCCGCCCGATTGGCGGAAGACCAATCCATCGGTTAGCGTCCACTCGGCCGAGCGCGATTTCGCCATCTTCTTTTCCCACTTGCGCTGATCTTTCTCGACCTCCGGGGTGAGCGCGTTCCAGCGCGCTTCGGAAACGGCGATCTTGTCATCCCACTTCTTCAAGGTCTTCTGCTGGGCCGTTGTCGGAGCCTTGATGTACGGTTCTTCGTTGCCCCAGTTATAAACGAGGCCCTTCTCCGGGACGTTGTTGAAGAACGCAAACATCCGGTAGAAGTCTTTTTGCAGAATGGGGTCGTACTTGTGATCGTGGCAACGGGCGCAACCCATCGTAAGTCCGAGCCAGACGTTGGAAGTGGTTTCGGCGCGGTCGGCCACATACTCCACACGAAACTCTTCCGGCACGATGCCGCCCTCGGCGCTGGTGCGGTGATTGCGGTGGAAACCGGTGGCGATCCGCTGATCGAGCGTCGGATTCGGAAGTAAGTCTCCGGCAATCTGCTCGATGGTGAACCGATCGAACGGCATGTTCTGGCGGTAGGCATCAATGACCCAATCGCGCCAACGCCACATATCGCGGTTGCCGTCGCTCTGATAGCCGTTCGTGTCGGCGTAGCGGGCCGCTTCCATCCAGCGAAAAGCCATGCGCTCGGCATGTTCGGGGGACGCCAGCAGCCGGTCCACTACCTTTTCATATGCGTTCACCGACGCGTCCTTGAGAGCAGCATCCACATCGGCCGGCGCAGGCGGAAGGCCCGTCAGATCGAGCGTCACACGACGTAAGAGCGTCGCCTTATCGGCTTCAGCGGACGGCGCAAGGCCTTCACGCTCGAGTTTGCTCGCGACGAAACTATCGATCGGATTGCGCGGCCACTCGCGCGACTTCACCTCCGGGATGGCGGGCCGCCGCGGCGGGATTAAAGACCAGTGCTTCTGCCATGTCGCGCCTTGCTGTATCCAGCGGCGCACCAGATCGATTTCATGATCGGTGAGTTTTTCGCGTCCCAGATATGCGGGCGGCATGCGCAACGTCTGATTGTCACTGGCGATGCGGCGGAAGATTTCGCTGTGTTCGGGATCGCCGGGAACCAGCGTCGTGCGCCCACCGGAAAGCGCGATCTTCGCTCCGTTCTCCTGATCCAGGCGCATCTTGGTTTTGCGATTGCCCGAGTCGGGCCCGTGGCACGCGAAACATTTGTCGGAGAAGATCGGCCGGATGTCGCGATTGAACTCGACTGTGTCGGCGGCCCCTAAAAAAGCGGGGACAAAGGCAAAGAACAGGGCCGGGAAGGCACGCATAGATCTCTCCATTATCGCGCAAAAATCGTTAACTTAGCGCGCGACTTCGACCAGAATCTTGCTGAAGATCAACGGATTCTCATCCCAGGCGCGCAAGGCCTCGCCGGCCTGCTCCAAAGGCACCACGCGGCTGATCAACTCTTCGACTGGAAACGTCTTGCGCTCCAGCATCTCGATCACAGCGGCGAAGTCATCCGGCAGTGCGTTGCGCGATCCGAGAATGTCGAGTTCCTTCTGGACGAAGAGTTTGGTCTCGTAGGCAACAGCCTCTTTGGCGTAACCGATGTAAACGACGCGGCCAGTGAACGCCACTTCATCCACGGCGGCGCGGAAAGTCTGCGGAGTACCAATCGCTTCGATGACGACGTCGGGTCCGTTCCCTTCAGTGAGCTTTTGCAATTGATCGTGCAGCGATGCCGCAAGCGTGTTGATGGTGTGCGACGCGCCGGCTTTGCGAGCGAGCGCGAGTTTGGCGTCGTCCATATCCACCGCGATGGTGACCGCCCGCCGATGTGCGGATCCGGCGATAGCGCCGAGCCCGATCGTGCCGCATCCGAGAACCGCAACCACATCGTCCTCGGTGACGCGGCCGCGCGCCACGGCGTGAAATCCGACAGTGAGAGGTTCCACCATAGAGAGCTCGCGCAGCGAAAGCGTTGGCGAGAACTTCAGCTTCCCCCAAGGGACAGTGATGAACTCAGTGAGCGCGCCGTCGCGTTGGACGCCGAGAGTCTGATTGTTGCGGCAGGCGTTGAAGCGTCCTCGCTTGCACGCTGGGCACGTCCCGCAATTCGTGTATGGCGAGAGAGTCACGTTCATGCCGCGCGTGAATCTGTCCGGCACGCCCTCGCCGATTTCTTCGATGGTGCCGGCGATTTCGTGACCGGGGATGCGCGGGAAAGACACCATCGGATTCTTCCCGCGAAAGGTGTTCAAGTCCGACCCGCACAGCCCCACCATCCGAACTTTCAAGAGCACTTCACCGCGGTTCAACTTCGGCGGCTCGATGTGTCGCAGCTCTGTTTCGCTGGGAGCGTGTATATAGAGGGCGTTCATACTCCGCGCCCAATATACCAATTGCTAGGAGTTACAGTGGGCGCCGGTGAGTCAAACGGTCGTAAACAAATCCCGCGCCGCCGCCGGAAAGTGCTCCGATCGCGGCTCCCACTCCGGCCATGCCAGCCACAAAATAGCGATCGACTTCTTCCGTGAGCGCGGCCTGTAATACCGTGTGGTGGTGTAAGTGTGCGTGTTGCGAATTATGAATCGATCTTCATCGCGTCAGCGCCGCGAACCGTAAGCGGGTGTAATCGGCAGTCCAATTTCCGCTGGTATCGCAAAGCGAGGGCCGCAATAGATCGAGCGCGTACTGCTGAATCTGCTGCGCTTCGCTGCGTGAAAGTTCACTAAACATGACACCCGCAAACGTACTTAGCCACGCAGTCATACCCGACGGAAGAGGCGTGGGCCGCGCTATCAGTGCGCAATAAGTGGCGTCGAAACCTTGCGCTTCGAGCCGATTTTGAAACTCGTTCGCGGTCGGGAAGTACCACGAGATGGGAGCCTGCCTGCCGACGCGTGTAAACGCGGCGCGCAGTGCAGTGCAGATCGCCGCGACGTTTCCGTGCCCGCCGAGCTCGCCCACAAAGCGGCCGCCGCTTCGCAACGCGCGGTGGACGCCATCCAGCACCGGATCGATATCGCGCATCCAATGCAGCACGGCATTGGAGAACACGGCGTCGAACTCATGCGTGAACGGGAGAGCGCGCGCATCGATTAAGCGGACATCCAACCCGCGCGCGGCGGCAGCGGTGATGAAGTCGGGCGAAAGGTCCACGCCTACTACCGCGCATCCGGCGTCTACCAGCCTTTGCGTGAGTGCTCCATCGCCGCAGCCGAGATCGAGAATGCGTTCGCCCGGCTTGGGATCTAGAAGCTGAAGGACGGGCTTCCCGAGATCGGAGACGAATCGCGCGTTCGCGGCGTAATCACCGGCATTCCAAGTCTGCTGGAGCATCGTGTTCCCTGTTGGTTTTCTTCAGCATAGGGTGTTTTTGACTATTGTGGAACTCAGGGTGCCCCGTCATTACCAAGAGAAACAAAATGAAACGTTTCGCGCCGCTATTGCTGGCCGGCAGCGGTATCGCAGCGATCCCTGCCGCTATGGATACCGGAAATCGAACCTGCCACCCGGAATCGAGAGACACGTGAATCGAACGGGGAATTTCCCTCCTGGCTTGGAGAAGCACATCGACCGCACCGGCCACTTGCCGCCTGGGCTCGCAAAAAGACAGGGACGTTAATTTTTATTTGAACCCGACAACGGCGTGCGGAACGTAAGGGGCTTCGAGTTGGGCGATTTCTTCCGGCGTCAGGTTCAGCGATAGGGCGGCAACGGAGTCTTCAAGGTGATGCGGCTTGGAGGCGCCGACAATCGGGCAAGTCACGGGAGCCTTCTGCGCGACCCAAGCGAGTGCCACTTGGGCGCGCGGAACTCCGCGTTTTTGAGCGACCGCCGCGACTGCTTCAGCGACGCGGCGATCGGCGTCGGCCGAGGCGTCGTAGAGAACCTTCCCCACTTCGTCTGTCTCGAGGCGATAGCTGCCTGCATTCCAATCGCGCGTGAGACGTCCGCGAGCCAGCGGACTCCACGGAAGCACTCCGATGCCTTCGGCGGCGCAGAGCGGCATCATCTCGCGCTCTTCTTCACGGTTGAGCAGGTTGTAATGGTTTTGCATGGTAACGAAGCGCGTCCACTTGTTCATGCTTGCGACGTAGAGCGACTTGCAGAACTGCCAGGCGAACATCGACGACGCGCCGAGGTAACGGACCTTGCCGGCCTTGACCACGTCGTGCAGCGCTTCGAGAGTTTCTTCAATGGGAGTGCCGTAATCCCAGCGGTGAATCTGATAGAGGTCGACGTAATCCACACCGAGCCGGCGCAGACTGTCGTCAATCGCCGTGAAGATTGCCTTACGCGACAAACCGCCGCCGTTAGGCCCTTTGCGCCAGGCGTGGAAACACTTGGTGGCGATGACGACTTCATCGCGGCGGGCGAAATCGCGAACCGCGCGGCCCACAATCTCCTCGCTCGTGCCATCGGAATAGCTATTCGCCGTGTCGAGGAAGTTGATGCCGAGATCGAGCGCCTGCTTGATCAGCGGGCGGCTCTGCTCCTCATTCATGGTCCAGGCGTGTGTGCCGCGCTCGGGAATTCCGTAAGTCATGCATCCGAGGCAGAGGCGCGAAACGTCGAGGCCGGTAGGGCCAAGTTTGATGTATTGCATGTTCAGCACAGTATACGTGCAACGCATTTGTTCAGCGTCGTAGTTGATGCCCACCACCGAATTTGCCAATTTAATTAGGCAAATTAATTGAAACTAACCCTTTTGCCTAGTATATTAGGCATGTGCTAGACCTGATCTCGCTAGGAAGACAGATCGCCGAGAGCCGCAAAAAGCTCAAACTCAGCCAAGCCGCACTCTCTCGCAAGGCGGGCGTCAGCCGAGCCACGCTCGATGCGCTTGAAAACGGACGCGCCGGCGATCTGGGCTTTTCGAAAGTTGCCAAGTTGATTGCCGCGCTTGGGCTTGAGCTGACGCTGCAGACGGCTAGCTCGCACCGCCCCACCCTCGACGAACTGATGCAAGAAGATCGAAATGATCAAACTCTGGACCGACGGCGCTGAGGCGGGACTGCTCGACCGTAACGGCGAGCGCGGAAGCACGTTCGCTTATCTGCCCGGTGCGTCCGCCGGGCGGGCGGTCTCCATCACCATGCCTGTGCGCCTTGCCTCCTGGAGTTTGCCCTTCGGCCTCGCTCCCATTTTTGAGATGAATCTGCCCGAAGGCTTTCTGCGCGAGCGACTGCGGCTGGCTTTCGCGAAAGCGACCGGCACCTTCGACGAATTCGACCTACTGTCAGTCGTCGGCCGCTCGCAGGTCGGTCGCGTCCGCTATACCGGCGACAAGGAGCAACTGCACGAAGAGGTGCCGTTTCAGTCGGTCGATGAAATTCTCGAACGCAGCCGCGGCGGCGACCTGTTCCGCTACCTGCTGGAGAAGTTCGCCTCCTTCTCCGGCATCAGCGGCGTGCAGCCCAAGATCCTCGTGCGTGATGAAAATGCCTTCGCCGACATGGAGCATACAGGCCAGCGGCTCTCGCAGAGCTATAAGGGCGCGACACACATCGTGAAGCTATGGGAGCCGAACGAATTCCCGCAACTGGCGGCTAACGAGTATTTCTGCCTTACGGTCGCGCGCAAATGCGGACTCGATGTGCCGGTCTACCGCCTTGCCGAAGATGGCATGGCGCTGGTGATCGATCGTTTCGATCTGCGCATGGACGGCACCTATCGGGGATTTGAGGATTTCTGCGTTCTGAACGCCCGCCGGACCGACGAAAAATATCACGGCAGTTACGAGACGTCGGTGATGAAGCGATTCTCCCAGTTTGCGAATTCCACGCATGTCAACCAGGATCTGGAGAAGCTCTTCACCCTGATTGCGCTGAATTGCGCGCTTCGCAATGGAGACGCGCACCTGAAGAATTTTGGGGTGGTCTATGATGACGTTCTGGGCGAAGCACGGCTCGCGCCGGTCTACGATCTGGTAACGACGTCCTTGTACCTTCCCAAAGACAACCTGGCTCTCACGCTCAATGGCACGACCAATTGGCCAACAACAAAAGAACTCAGGAAGCTCGGCGAAACGCGGACGGGCGGCAAGCCCGCGAAGATCAGACAGATCCTGGAAAGCATCGACGAAGCGCTTCTAGAGACCGCGAAAGAAGTCACCTCGTATATGAACCAGCATCCGGAATTCGCCGAGATTGGACACCGGCTCCTGCGGGAGTGGGAAAGCGGGTCGGCAACTTCGCTGCGAGGCTAAAGCCTCACCCGCTATGATTAGTCTGATGGCGAAAGAATACGTCGAAGAGCGCAATGGCGGGTACTATGTGGCCGGGACTCGCATAGCTCTCGATTCCATCGTCCAGTGCCTCACTGAAGGCCTCTCGCCTGAAGCGATCCTGGAAGAATTCGAGACTCTGACTCTCGCCCCGGTTTTCGGTGCAATCACGCGCTACCTCGAAAACCAACCTGCCATTGATGCTTATCGAATGCGTCAGATACAACGGTTCGAGGCCACCCGACGGAATTCGGCGCCCCTTCCCGAGAACCTGCGCGAGCGCCTCGATGCCGCACGCGAAGACCTCCATTTCGGGCACTCCGAATAGGCGAAGCCCCGGTCGCGGATAACGATCTTCGCAGTTCAATCCGTACCGGCATATTGCGCCACGAACCCTTCAGCGCTTTTCTCGCGAGCGGGAACAACAGCCCCGGCGTCCTGATCGTGCCTCAGGGAGCGTCCGTCGGACGCGTCATCGAAAGCATTCCGCTCATCTGCATCGCGTCGGAGGCGGCCGAGTGGGTTAATCGAATCGCCTGGCTACCTATTTGAATCCGATGGATTGCGTTTAGGCTTAATCCTGCCTCGGTACAGGGCGTGCGGCATATTTCTAATACCCATAACGATCGACGCCATCAGCATCGCGGGTCATCTGGCTGAAGTTCTACCGACTGTCTTAACGGAGCCATAGAAACGAGAGCCCCCATCTACCTTCGCCACCGCGCACGAGCGCCCCTATACTGTGAAGCATGAACGTGATCGAAGTGGCTCAGCTGGGCGGACCCGACGTTATGAAGCTGGTGACTGCGCCCACGCCGGTTCCCGGGCCGAAACAGGCGCTGGTGGAGATCAAAGCATCGGGCGTGAATTTCATCGACGTTTACTTCCGCACAGGCCTTTATAAAGCGGATTTGCCCTTCACGCCGGGCCAGGAAGGGGCCGGGATCGTGAGCGCGGTGGGTCCCGAAGTAACGGAAGTCAAGGTGGGCGACCGGGTCGCATATGCGATGTCGCGAGGCTCATATGCCCAATTCGCCGCGGTGCCCGCGTGGCAACTGGTGCCGATGCCGGAAGCGCTCTCGTTCGAGCAGGCCGCCGCGGCCATGCTCCAAGGGATGACGGCGCATTATCTGACGCGGTCGACGTTTCCCCTGAAGCAGGGAGACACCTGCCTGATTCACGCCGCCGCCGGTGGCGCGGGACGCCTGCTTGTGCAGATGGCGAAAATGTGCGGAGCTCGGGTATTCGGGACGGTTTCGACCGAAGCCAAGGCGGCTCTGGCAAAGTCGGCCGGCTGCGATGAAGTGATCTTCTACACCACGCAGGATTTTGAAGTCGAGGTGAAACGGCTGACCTCGGGCCGCGGCGTGGACGTCATCTACGATTCGGTGGGCGCGTCAACTTTCCTGAAAGGGCTAAACTGCATTCGGCCGCGTGGCATGATGGTGCTGTTTGGGCAATCGAGCGGCGCTGTGGCTCCTTTCGATCCGTCCATTCTCAACCCGAAGGGATCGCTATTCCTGACGCGCCCGAGTCTGGCGCACCACTGCGCCACGCGCGAGGAGCTGCTTTGGCGCGCGGGCGACGTGCTCGGCTGGATGGCTTCCGGAAAACTCGAAATCCGCATTGACAAAACCTACCCGCTGGCCGAGGCCGCTCAAGCCCATCGCGACCTGGAAAGCCGCAAGACCGCGGGCAAGCTGCTGCTGATCCCGTGACACTTCAGGCGCGGCTCACGGCGTGGTCAATCGCCATCATGGCAGTGATCGTCGGGTTTGTATCCGTCGTCGATTTGAACGACGATCTGAATACCCAATTTCAGGCCACGCTCGACAAATCCGACCTCATAGGCCGGATGGTATACATCCAGATCGCCCGCGCCATCGAGCACGATCCGAAGGCGCCGGTCGAGGTCGCGGTCCGCGAGGAGCCGGAGCTGAACGATCGTCTGGTGCAGCTTATGACCGAGCAGAACACCCTTGCCGAGATCGCGATCTGCGATGCGCGGAACCGGATCCTCGCCGATACCACTGAAGAGAGGATCGGTAAGATTTTCGAACCGCTGCCGTCTCTACGAACCGTGGTGCGGGGCGGGAGCTGGCGCGAGAAATTAAGAGCTCTCTGGACTAAGGGGGGCGGCTACCAGATCGAGCAGCCCAGGGGATTCAACAGCAAGGAGCCCTTGCTGATCGTGCGGATGGTTGTCGATCCGGCGCTGGTCCGTTCCGAGATGCTGCCGGCGTTCAAGACGCACACGGAAATCGCGCTGGCCTCAATCGTCGGCGCGATGCTGGCGGCGCTGTTGTTCTCCACTTTCGCTTTCCGCCCGCTGGGAAGAGTCGGCAGAATGCTGGACTTGCTGGCGAAGGGCGAATATGGGGAACAGGTGCTGCCGCCGGTGGAATCGAAATCGGATGAAGTCGGCGCCATGGCTTCGAAGGTAAGCCTGCTGGGCCAGCAACTGCGGGGCGCGCACTACGAATTTTCGGATCTGAAAGACAACTTCGAGCGGCTGCTGAATGAATTGGAAGATGCCGTTCTGATATTCGGCCGCGACCGGCGGCTGATCGCGGCCGCGGGTGCGGTGGAGCCTTTCCTCTCGCGTCCCCGGGGCGAACTGCTGGGCCTGCTGATGAGCGACATCTTTCCGCCTTCGACCTCGCTCGGGCTGCTGTTGGCGCAAGCCATGCAGATTGGGAGGGCGATCCACAATCGCCGCGTGCCCATCGAGCGCAGTGGCGGAGCGCCCGTGTTCATCGCGCTGCTGTCGGTGGAAATTCTGGAAGGCCGCGGCGCGGTGGGCCCGGGCGCGGGTGTGCTGATCCGTCTCCGCGACCCGGAAGCCACGCGACAGATCGGCCGGCAACTTCAAACGGCGGACCGGCTTTCAGCTATCAGCCGGCTCACCGGAGGCGTCGCGCATGAGGTGAAGAATCCGCTGAACGCTATGATGATGCACGTGGAACTGGCCCGCATGAAGCTGGCGCATGGCGATTACGACGTCACCCCGCAAATGGATGTGATCTCGGGCGAGATCATGCGCCTCGACCGTGTGGTGAAGACGTTCCTCGACTTCACCCGGCCCGTGGTGCTGAACCTGACCGATGTCCCGCTGGAGACACTGGTGAATGAGATCGCCGACCTGGCGCGCCCGCAGGCGCAGGCTGCCGGCATCGACATTGTGGTGGAACAGAATAGGGAGGACGTTTCCATCACCGCCGATGCGGATCTGCTCAAGCAGGCGTTTCTCAATATTGTGGTGAACGCCATCGAAGCCATGCCGGATGGCGGGACGCTGCGCATGCAGTCGCACGTACGCGGCGACGACGCCGAGATCAGCATTGCCGATACCGGGCCCGGAATCTCGCCCGAGGTCAAGGAAAAAATCTACAATCTGTACTTCACGACCAAGGAGCATGGCTCTGGAATCGGGCTGGCGATGACGTTTCGCATCGTGCAGTTGCATGACGGCACCATCGACGTGGTAAGCGAGCCTGGGAAAGGGACGACATTCGTGCTGCGTTTCCCGGTCGCGGTATTGACGGCATAAGCGGATGCGACGCGCATTCGAGTTCGCGAAGAGGACAGCGGCATTGGCGCTGGTAGTAACAGGTTGCGGCTGTGTCACCGGAGGCAAACCAGCCAAAGTCGCCGGCGTCCCTGCCGCGCCTCAGCCGCAGCAGCCTGTCACTGTGCCTCCGCGGCCCAGTTCGCCCGAGCCGCCGATCTCGTATCCGCAAACTGTAGTAAGTCTGCCGCGCATGCGGCCCGTACCTCCGGAATCCATTGGGGAGCCCCCGACGGAAGAGCCGACGCCGGTGCGAACGCCTCGAAGCAAGCCGGCCAGCCCCGGCGCCAAAGAGTTGCCGGCATCTGGGGAGCTCCGGGCTCCCGAGCCATCCAAGCCGGGCCCGCCGCCAGCGGAGACGGCGCCAGCGCCCGCCCTGATGCGGACGGACCAAAATGCGCGCACCGCTCAACAGATCGAAACTCGCATCCGGACCGTGCGCGATACGCTGCAGCGCCTCGGCGATCAGACGCGAAGCCCGAATGTGGACGCCTCCCTGTCGCGCATTCGCTCGCTGCTCAACCTGGCCGACCGCGCGCTCAAGCGGCGCGACCTGGGCCAAGCGGATTCCCTTACCGATCGAGCTGAAGTGATTGCCCGAGACCTTCTCCGTGCCCCATAACATCTATTCGATTCGCCGCCGGAAACTGGCGGAACAGTTCGGCGCCCTCAAGATTGACGCGCTGTTCGTAGCCTCGGGGCCGAACGTGCGCTACCTGACCGGCTTCACCGGCAGCAATGGACAGTTGCTCCTGTTCGCGGACCAAGCCTGCTTCTTCACCGACCCGCGCTACCGGCTGCAGAGCGCGCAACAGGTGAATTGCAAGATCGTGGTCGCGACCGGCCCCTTGTTGCCGCGCGTCGTCGCGGCGCTGCAAAAGCGCCGGTCGGCTAACGTCGGCTTCGAACGCAACCGATTGAGCTTCGAGAGCTTCGAGAGTCTGCGGAGCGCGTTGCCTCTGCACACCGAGTTGCGGCCGGTCGCCGGGCTCGTCGAGCGGATGCGGATGACCAAGTCCCCTGAGGAGATCGACTTAATCCGCGCCTCGGTCAAAACCAATTCAGCCGCATTCGAAGAGGCCGTAAAAGCGATTCGCCCGGGAATGCGCGAGTCCGACGTGGCCGCCGAGATCGAGTACCGCATGCGCCGCCTGGGGGCTGAGAAACCGGCGTTCGACACCATCGTCGCCTTCGGGGAGCGCACCGCGCTGCCGCATGCTCAGCCGGGCTCGACGGTGCTCGAACCCGTCACACTCGTGCTCATCGACATGGGCGCAATGCGGGACGGCTACGCCAGCGACATGACCCGCATGCTGCACCTGGGGCGCGCGTCCCGCAAGTTGCGCGATATGTATCGGGTGGTGCTGGACGCGCAGCTTGCCGCTATCGCCGCCGTACGGCCCGGCGTCACGGCCGCTCGTGTCGACCAGGCGGCTCGCAAGGCTTTGAAGCCATCCGGTTTAGATAAAGCGTTCATTCATTCGACCGGCCACGGGCTCGGTCTTGAGATTCACGAACCGCCGCGCGTCGGGCGCAAGGATGTCACAAAGCTCGCTCCGGGAATGGCCATCACCATCGAGCCCGGCGTGTATCTCAGCGGCTTTGGGGGCATCCGGATCGAAGACACCGTGGTGGTAACCGAAACAGGCTGCGAGGTGCTCACAGAGACCCCGAAGCTTCTGCGCGAGATCTGAAAGACTGTTAACCTATAGCGTTGCGATGACCCTAGAAGAGATACGAGAGTTGATCCAGCTTGTCTCGGAAACCGGCGTGGCCGAACTGGAGCTGCAGCGTGGCGAAAACCGTGTGCGCATCCGGAGGTCTTTCGGCTCCGAAGGCCACACCTACGCGCCTCAAACTTTCACCGCAACCCACTCGCAAGGCGAGCACGGAGCCGTTTTCCAGGCTCCTTCGAGCGCCGTACCGGCGACTTCGGCAACGGCAGCGGCGCCGCCGGCAGATCCGAAAATGCAACTCGTGAAGTCTCCCATCGTGGGCACGTTCTACGAATCGTCGTCCCCCGATTCCCCGCCGTTCGTGCGCGTCGGCGAAAACGTGCAGCCGGGCAAAGTTCTCTGCATCATCGAATCCATGAAACTGATGAATGAGATTGAGGCCGAGTTTGCGGGCGTCATCGAGAGCAAGCTGGTTCCAAACGGGCAGCCGGTCGAGTATGGAGAAGCACTTTTTGCCATCCGCGCCGTTTAGAAAAATACTCATAGCCAACCGGGGAGAGATCGCGCTGCGCATCATTTGCGCATGCAAGGATTTAGGCATCGGCACGGTTGCGGTGTATTCGGAAGCCGATCGCTACAGCCTGCCGGTGCGGTTCGCCGACGAAGCCATCTGCATCGGCCCCGCCAAGAGCTCGCGCAGTTATCTCGATATTCCCTCGATCGTGAGCGCGGCCGAGATCACCAATACCGACGCGATCCACCCCGGCTACGGATTCTTAAGCGAAAACGCTTCCTTCGCGCAGGTCTGCGAAACATCCGGCATTACGTTCATCGGCCCCAAGCCCGACGTGATTCAGTCGATGGGCATCAAAGAGCGCGCGCGGGCCATTATGCGCGGGCATGGGGTGCCCATTTTGCCCGGCTCGGACGGCGTGCTGGAATCCGCGGACCAAGCCGTGGAGACGGCCGCGAAGATCGGACTGCCGGTGATTTTGAAGGCGTCGGCAGGCGGCGGCGGGCGCGGAATGCGCGTGGTTCATGACGCCTCGGAGATCCCGGCGCTTCTCGCCCAGGCCCAGAATGAGGCGGGCGCGGCGTTCAGCTCGGCCGACGTCTACATGGAGAAGTTCATCACCGCGCCGCGGCACATCGAGTTTCAGGTGCTCGGCGATCATCACGGCAACGTGGAGATTCTGGGTGAGCGCGAGTGCAGCTTGCAGCGGCGGCACCAGAAGCTGCTTGAGGAATCGCCGTCCCCGGCTCTGCGCGATGAGGTGCGCCAGCGCGTCTCGGCCAAGCTGAAGGAAGCGCTGAAGGCCATCGGGTACACCAACGCGGGAACGGTCGAATTCCTGATGGACGAGAGCGGCAATCTCTACTTCATCGAGGTGAACGCGCGGATTCAGGTGGAGCACCCCGTAACCGAAATGGTGACGGGCATCGACCTGGTGAAGTCGCAGATCCTGATTGCCGCGGGCGCGAGATTGCCGGACATTCTCGACCTTCCGATACAGCGGCGCGGGCATGCGATCGAGTGCCGAATTAACGCGGAAAATCCCGAAACGTTCGCACCGTCGCCGGGACGGATCACCGGTCTGAATCTGCCCGGCGGCATCGGCATCCGCGTCGACACGCACGTGTACACCGACGGGGTGATTCCGCCCTACTACGATTCGCTCGTCGCGAAATTAATCGCGCACGGCCGCGACCGCGCCGAAGCCGTGCAGCGCATGCGGCGCGCGCTCGATATGTTCGTGGTGGAGGGAATTCACACGAGCATTCCACTGCACAAGCGAATCCTGACACACCCGGATTTCCTGGCCGGGAACTTCGATACGAACTTTATCGGGCGGATGCTGGCGAAGTAGAACTGCATCTTAACAAGTGGTAGATTGCAAAGTATGACCGCTACGACGCTCGTGCCGCTGCGCGACTATCTTGTTAGCACTTACCATCCGGACAAGGAGTTCGTAGACGGGGAACTTCAGGAGCGAAATGTGGGCACCCTGGATCACAGCCACCTTCAGGCGCGTTTGATGTTCTTGCTCCGGGACACGAGTCATGAGCTTCACATTTATCCCGAATTGAGAATCCAGGTCGCTGCTTCCCGATTCCGTATTCCGGACCTCCTGGCGACTCTCGGTTCAAAACCTACTGAACAGATTCCGACTTCGCCGCCGTATTTGGTGATCGAGATCCTGTCACCGGACGATTCCATGAGTTCCATGCAAGAGAAGCTTGATGACTACGTGGCGTTCGGAATTGAGAACATTTGGATCTTTGACCCGAGCCGTAAAAAGGCGTTCGTAGTTGATGCCAATGGCGTGCATCCGGTCAGCGGGGAGGTTCTTACCCTCGACCGTTGGATTCGAATTGACCTGGATGAAGTCTGGTCGTGATACAGCTTACGGCGCGTTGTTGAACAGAATCGAGAACTGCACTCCGTTGCCGCTGGGATACGCGAGCACGATATCTTTGGGCCCAGTGCCCGCCTGCATGCGAACCACGGCGGCAATCGGGTCGAAGGGCGTCACGTAGTCCAAGCCCGTCTGAAACGTCCCGTCGCCGTTGCTGGGGAAGAACGAGATGACCTGGCTGCTCGGCACTTCAACCGCGAGATCGTCGATACCGTCGCCGTTGAAGTCGAAAACGATCGGCGTCACGGTGAAACCGACGTTCCAGAAGGGCTCGTTGAAGTGAATCGGCGCCTGAAAGGTTCCGTCTCCTTTTCCGAGCACGACGCCTAAATGCGGCGCCGGGCATTGATAGGAACCCGGCGCGCCGAACGCGAGGTCGGCGATACCGTCGTGGTTGAAGTCGCCGACGGCGATCGTAGCCACGCAGAAGCTCCCGGACTTTACTTGAATCGCTGGGCCGAACGTGCCGTCACCGTTGCCAAGCTTGACGGACGGATTGGAAGCCCAGGCGATGTCGAGTTTGCCGTCATTGTTGAAATCCGCGACCACCAGGTCGGACCCTGCGTTCGATGCCGGGGTGAAGACGTGCACCGGCGCGCCGAAGGTGCCGTCTCCGATTCCCAGATACAAATAGCCGCTATCGGTTATCAAGTCCAAAAATCCGTCGCCGTTGAAGTCTCCGGTTAGCATCTGGAAAGCAGCTTTCGGAGGTACGGCAGACCATACCGATGCGGTAAATGTGCCGTCACCGTTTCCGAGCAGCACGTGAATGGAAGCGTCCTGAGCGGCATAGATGAGATCCAAGCGGCCGTCGTGATTCACATCAGCGGCGGTCATGCTGGAAATCTTCGAAAACCCGGTCACCGTTACCGGACCGCCGACAAGGGGAGACGGGCGTGTGCCTGTCCCGAAGACCACCTGAATCGTGCCTTGGGTAGCAAAGGCGAGATCGGGGTGGCCGTCAGCATTGAAATCGCCGCGGGTGAATGTGTCAAAAGCGCTGGGCTGCGCTCCTGCTGTGAAGACCGGCGACTGGTAAGCATACAGAAAATGACCGGCTCCCTTATTGATCAGAACCGTAGTCTGATTGCAGCCGCCTACTAAAATATCGAAGACTCCAGCTTTATGGAGTTGGCCGAAGGCGAGATCGGAACCGCACGCCGGATAGCTCGACGGCACGTCAAAGGTGCCGTCGCCAAAACCGCGCAGCACTGCGACATCGCCAGTGACGATATCCAAATTTCCGTCGAAATTAGTGTCGACCACGCCAACTGGAGAGGCGGCGAAAGCACCCGAATACACTTGCGGCGATCCGAATGTGCCGTGCCCGAAACCGAGACTCACGGCAACGGCACCCGGATATTTCACGACTACGTCGGGGAACCCGTTGTGATCGAAGTCGCCCGTTGCGGAATCGGTGGGCGGTTGCGCTGAGGGGATCTGGATCGGCACCGTGGAGAACGCGCCGTTGCCAACGCCGGGAAAGATATCGATTCCGGTGGAAACAGGGATTAGCAGATCTGGTTTCTTGTCGCCAGTGGCATCTGCGAGGCGGATGATTGAGAGCTGATTATGAGTTACGCCAAGCTTCGCAACCACCGGGCCGGTGAAACCGCCCGCGCCATCGCCCAAGTAGGTCAATGCGGTCGCACCGTCGACCACTGCGATATCCAAATGGCCGTCGTGGTTCAAATCGGCAAGCAAGGGAGCGCTGGCGAGTTGGTCACCGTTCACAAGGACAGTGGTGGGCGTCCCAAAGCTGCCGTCACCCTTCCCAAGCGCCACCTCTAATCCCAAACTGGCATTCAGGGCAGTAAACGCGAGATCTGCGATTCCGTCACCATTGAAATCGCCTGCCGCAATGCCGGAGATAGCTCGGACTTGAATCGTAGTGGCTGGCCCAAGGCGAAACGTTCCGTCGCCGTTGCCGAGGTAAACCTGAATACGGGGACCATTCCCCGTCGCGTAGTCCGGAATATGGTCGCCATTGAAATCGGCGATGGCGATGGAAGAATTGTAGGGGTAAGCTTGCGCGGCGGTGAAGCTCTGCGCAGTGAGAGATCGGGATAGAAAGACGATCGAGAAAACAACTGTAGCGATTCTGGCAGTCATAGGGTGGCTCACAGGAGTCTTGAAGCGTATAGAGCCGCGGGGGGGACAGCAAGAGAATTATTTTCCCCGGCACCCCATCCGAAAAGGCAGTACTTCCGCCATTGCTTCAAACTCGCGTTCCGGTCATAATAGAATTTAGCCGAGTGGAAGAAGGAGAACATGCGTGAAGCGTGCCGGATCGGATGATACCCTGCGTTGCTCTTTTTGCCACAAGAGTCAGGACGTTGTCGGCAAGTTAATTTCATCCCCCAGCGATTATCCCCGGGCCTACATTTGCGACGAGTGCATTGCTGTCTGCAATTCCATCCTGGAAGACGATAAAAGCGACACTCCTTCATCGAGCCCCAACAAGCTTCCGAAGCCGCTCGAAGTGAAGGAATTCCTGGACCAGTATGTCATCGGCCAGGATCCCACCAAAAAGAAGCTTTCCGTCGCCGTCTACAATCACTGTAAACGCATCCATATGAACAAGATGCGGAACTCCGAGGTGGAACTCTCGAAGTCCAACATCATGCTCATCGGGCCGACCGGCACGGGCAAGACGCTGCTGGCGCAGACGCTCGCGCGAATCCTGGATGTCCCGTTCGCCATTGTTGACGCCACCACCCTGACTGAAGCCGGTTACGTAGGCGAAGATGTTGAAAACATTATCCTGAAGCTGCTGCAAGCCGCCGATGGCGACGTGCAGAAGTGTCAGCAGGGCATCATCTATATCGACGAAATCGATAAGATCTGCCGCAAGGACGAGAATCCGTCAATCACGCGCGATGTGTCGGGCGAAGGCGTGCAGCAGGCCCTGTTGAAAATCCTGGAGGGTACCATCGCCAATGTGCCGCCGCAGGGCGGGCGCAAGCACCCGCATCAGGAATTTACACCGGTCGATACTTCGAACATCCTATTTATCTGCGGCGGAGCTTTTGTCGGGCTCGAAAAGGTAATCGCGCGGCGGGTAGGCAAGAAGTCGATGGGCTTCATGAATGAGGAGCAGAACCCGAGCCATCGCCCGGTTTCGACGGCCGCGCTCAAGGCTGGTCACCGGGACCTCGATTTGCTGAATCAGCTTCAGCCGGTGGATCTGATGAAATTCGGCTTCATCCCCGAATTTATCGGCCGCCTGCCGGTGATCGCGACGCTGGACGACCTGGACAAGCACGCGCTGGTTCAGATTCTGACCAAGCCAAAGAACGCGATCGTCAAGCAGTATCAAAAACTGTTCGAGTTCGAAAATGTGCGCCTGCGATTCACCGACGATGCCCTGGAAGCGATCGCGCTGCTGGCCATGGAGCGCAAAGTGGGCGCTCGCGGGCTGCGGATGATCCTTGAAGATCTCATGTTAGACTTGATGTATTACTTGCCGTCCTACAAGAAGGTCCGCGAGTTTCAGGTCACCAAAGAAATGGTGTTAAGTCAGAAAATCAGTCTGACGCTGCTCGAAAAAGCCGGATAATCGCTCAAAACTTATCACCGGCGGCCCGAATCGCCGCCATTGTTCTTTGTCCCCACACGATTGAATTCAAATGCTCACTTCTAAAGAAAAATCCGATACCAGACGGTTGCCGATGATGCCCATCCGCGACGTTGTCATCTTCCCCTATATGATGACGCCGTTCGTGGTAGGCCGCGAATCCAGCGTGCGCGCGCTCGAAGAGGCCATGGCGGGCGACAAGAAGATCTTCCTGGCCACCCAGCATGACGCCTCGATCGACGAACCGCGCCCCAATGAAATCTTCAATGTAGGGACCGTCGTCAACATCGTCCAGAGCCTGAAGTTGCCGGATGGCAACATCAAGGTGCTGGTGGAAGGCGTCGAGCGCGCCAAGGTGGTTTCGGTTTCGGACGACGAAGGCTTCTTCCGCGCCGTGGTGCGCACCTTCAACTTCAAAGTGGAAGCCGGCCCGCAACTGGAAGCGCTGGTCGGCCGGGTGACGACGCTGTTCGAGCAGTACGTCAAGCTCAGCCAGAACCTGAATTACGAGACCATGATCGCGGCCATCCGCGTGGACGATGCCGGCAAGCTTTCAGACACCGTGGGCGCGAACCTGCAGCTCACCATCGAAGAGAAGCAGGAACTGCTCGAGATTTTCGACCCTATCGACCGGTTGACGCGCGTCGCCGAGATGCTCGATATCGAGATCGAGAAACTGAATGTCGACCGGACCATTCAGGGCCGCGTGAAGCGCCAGATGGAGAAGGCGCAAAAAGAGTATTATCTCAACGAAAAAATCAAGGCCATCCAGAAGGAATTGGGCCGCGGCGAGAAGAGCGAGATCGATGAGTTGAAGAAGCGCATCGAGATGTCCGGCATGACCAAGGACGCGCTCGATAAGGCCATGACCGAGCTCAAGCGGCTGGAAAATATGCCGCCGATGTCGGCCGAATCCACCGTATCGCGGAACTATCTCGACTGGCTGCTGGCGGTGCCGTGGAAGAAAAAGTCCAAGGACATTCGCGACCTCAACTTTGCCGAACAGGTGCTGGAGTCGGACCACTACGGGCTCGAGAAGATCAAGGAACGCATTCTCGAATTCCTGGCGGTGCGCCGGCTGGTGAAGAATCCGAAAGGCTCGATCCTGTGCTTTGTCGGGCCTCCCGGCGTGGGCAAAACCTCGCTCGGGATGTCGGTCGCGAAAGCCACCGGCCGCAAGTTCGTCCGTATGTCGCTCGGCGGCGTGCGTGACGAGGCTGAAATTCGCGGTCATCGCCGCACTTATATTGGCGCCCTTCCCGGCCAGATCATCCAGATGATGAAGAAGGCCGGAACGCGCAACCCCGTCTTCATGCTGGACGAAGTGGATAAAATGTCGATGGATTTCCGCGGCGATCCATCCTCGGCATTGCTCGAAGTACTAGACCCGGAGCAGAATTTCGCGTTCGTGGATCATTATCTCGACGTGGAATACGATCTGAGCGAAGTCTTCTTCATCGCTACGGCCAATGTGCTGCACACCATTCCGCCGGCCCTGCAAGACCGCATGGAAGTGATTCGTCTATCCGGCTACACCGAGCTGGAAAAGATGGAGATCGCCAAGCGCTTCCTGATCCCGAAACAGAAGGAACAGACCGGCCTGACGGGCAAGCAGATCGATTTCACCGATGAAGGCGTCAACGGCCTGATCCAGTTCTATACGCGCGAAGCTGGCGTCCGGAACCTGGAGCGGGAAGTGGGGAACGTGTGCCGCAAGATCGCCCGCAAGGTGGTCAACAACCAGAACATCAAAGGCAGCGAAGCGCTGCCGGATGTGGTGATCAACGGCGACAAACTCACGGAACTTCTGGGGCCGGCTAAGTTCAGGGATCTGCAGACCGACAAGAAGAACGAGATTGGCGCGGCTACCGGTCTCGCCTGGACTGAAGTCGGCGGCCAGATTCTAACCACGGAAGCCACGCTGATGGAAGGCAAGGGCAAGCTGACCGTCACCGGGAAGCTGGGCGAAGTGATGCAGGAATCCGCCCAAGCCGCAATGAGCTACGTGCGGTCGCGGGCGCACCAGATGGGGCTGCCGCGCGATTTCTATCGGAACCTCGATATCCACCTTCACATTCCCGAAGGCGCGATTCCGAAGGATGGACCCTCGGCCGGCATCACCATGGCCACCACCATTTGCAGCGCTCTGACCCGGATTCCGGTGCGCGGCGATGTTGCCATGACCGGCGAGATTACGCTTCGCGGCAAGGTTCTGCCCATCGGCGGCCTGAAAGAAAAATTGCTGGCAGCCCATCGCCACGGCATCAATGAAGCCATCATGCCGAAGGACAATGAACGGGATCTGCCGGACATTCCGGAGAACATTCGCAACGTTATGAAGCTTCACTTCGTCGAGTCGATGGACGAGGTGCTCAAAATCGCGCTTGAACGGGAACTGATTGCTCTGCCGCTGCCCGCTGGTACGGGAGTGGACTTCGCTCAGCCCGTCGACGAGAATCGGGCCCACTAGGGGGAATGCGGGCTCCTCTAGCCCGCTTCTCCGTGTAGTAAACTTGATAGCAGAATTCGTTGTCAGCGCTAATAAACCGGAGCAGTTTCCCGCCGACGGGCTGTCCGAGATCGCGTTTTTAGGGAGAAGCAACGTCGGCAAATCCAGCCTGCTGAACGCGCTATTGGGAACGAAGGGGCTGGCTTTCACCAGCAGCACGCCGGGGCGAACCCAGACTATCAATTTTTATCGAGTCGAGGGCAAGCAGTATTTTGTGGACCTACCCGGCTACGGTTACGCGCGTGTTCCGAAAGGAATGACCGGCGAGTGGAAAAAGCTGGTCGAGTCGTATTTGCAGGATCGACCCACTCTTGCTCTCGCTTTTCTGATCCTCGATGCCCGGCGCGGCTGGATGGAAAAGGATCTCGAGTTGAAAGAGTGGCTCGACTATCAACAACTTCAATACCTGGTCGTAGTGACCAAGATGGATAAGTTAAATCAAGCAGAACAGCGGCGCGGCCTGAAGGAGATCGAGGAAATCGTCTCCGAGCCGTTGCCGTTCTCGGCCCGAACGGGCCGGGGAGTGAGGGAAATTTGGCAAGCGATATCGAAAACAAACCGCAGGTAGACACCCCGCCGCAAGAGAAGCCGGCCGACAAGGCTCCCAGCCAAATCGCCAGCTCACCTGAAAAGGGCAACGAAAAGATAACACCACCGGCTGAAGTCGCGGGTTCCGGAAACGGCGCCGGCGACGGACCACCCAGGCCCGCAGCCGCCGCGCCGCCTTCGCCTCAAACCGCGCCACCGAATGGCCCGCCGAGTCCGGTTTCGCAGACCGCCGGCACGAACGGTCCGCCGTCTTCGGTTGTTACGCCCGGCGTTACGACGACTCCCGGTGGTGCGCAACAGATCACGACCCCTGGTGGCCCGCAAGGTCACCGCCGGTCCAAGGGAGCGCAAGCGGCCAAGAACGGTTCGCCGACGCTCGATCTCGTCGAACTGAAGGACATGAGCATCCAGAAGCTCAACCAGGTGGCCAAGGACCTCGCGGTCGCCGGCGCGGCCGGGCTGCGCAAGCAGGAGCTCATCTTCAAAATTTTGCAGACGCAGGCCGAAAAGAGCGGGCTCATCTTCTCCGAAGGCGTGCTCGAATGCCTGCCGGACGGGTTCGGCTTCCTGCGCGCGCCCGAGTACAACTATCTTCCCGGCCCCGATGACGTGTACGTTTCGCCTTCGCAGATTCGCCGTTTCGATCTGCGCACCGGCGACACCATTTCGGGCCAGATTCGCCCTCCCAAAGAAGGCGAACGCTACTTCGCGCTCATCAAAGTCGACGCCATCAACTTCGAGCCGCCCGAGGAAGCGCGCAACAAGATTTTCTTTGATAACCTGACGCCGCTCTACCCCAACAACCGGTTCAAGCTGGAGACCACGCGCGACAATTTTTCGGGCCGCGTGATGGATCTGCTTACCCCGATCGGCAAGGGGCAGCGCGGCCTGATCGTCTCGCCGCCTCGCACCGGTAAGACGATGCTGCTGCAGAACATCGCCAATTCCATCACCACCAATCATCCGGAAGTTTCGCTCATCGTTCTGTTGATCGATGAGCGCCCGGAAGAAGTAACCGACATGCAGCGTTCGGTGCGCGGCGAAGTGATCAGCTCGACGTTCGACGAGCCCGCGACGCGTCACGTGCAGGTCGCCGAGATGGTCATCGAAAAAGCCAAGCGCCTGATCGAGCACAAGAAAGACGTCGTGATCCTGCTCGATTCCATCACGCGTTTAGCCCGCGCCTACAACACCATCGTTCCGCCGTCCGGCAAAGTGCTCTCCGGCGGCGTCGATTCAAATGCGCTGCAGCGCCCCAAGCGCTTCTTCGGCGCGGCCCGCAACATCGAAGAGGGCGGCTCGCTCACCATCATCGCGACGGCCCTGATCGACACGGGCAGCCGCATGGATGACGTGATCTTCGAAGAGTTCAAGGGCACCGGCAACATGGAAATCCACCTGGAGCGCAAGCTGGTCGATAAGCGCGTGTTCCCGGCGATCGACATCAACAAGAGCGGCACCCGTAAGGAAGAGCTGCTGATGCCCAAGGATGAATTGAACCGCGTGTGGATTTTACGCAAAGTGCTCAATCCGCTCTCGCCGGTCGAAACCATGGAGCTGCTGCTCGACAAGCTCGGCAAGACCCGATCAAACGCCGAATTTCTCGGCTCGATGAGCGGTTAACCGCGCTTTAACGCCGCTCGCGTAGTATATACTGGCAAGCGCATGTTGCCAGATTACATCTCGAAGGCAGTCCCGAACCCCATTCAGAATCGCGCGCCCTGGTACGTCAACACCGCGCCCACCTACGCCGGCATCTTTCTCTGGATCGCTTTCTACGATCAGTTAGCGATCGGAAAGGCGGACCACGCCAGTGTGGCGGTGTGTCTGGCGGCGCTGGCCGTCGCCGGGATTCTCAGCTACGTGCTCTATTACTACGTGCCTGCAATCCTGGGCATGAAAACCGGCTATCCGTTGTATGTAGTCGGCAGCTCGACTTTCGGCACCACGGGAGGCTATGCGATGCCGGGGTTGCTGATGGGCCTGCTGCAGATCGGATGGTTCGCGGTGGGCACATTCTTCGCGAGCCAGTTCGTGCTGAACGCAATGCACTCCGATGCGAAACCGGGCAGCCCGCCGTTCATCGTCATCGGCGTGATCTGGGGCTTGGTCATGGCGTACATGGGAGTGAAGGGCATCCAGTATGTCGCCCGAATTGCCCTGTACCTCAACTTCATTCCGCTCCTTCTGCTGCTGGTAGTCTTCTTCCAGGTGAAGGGCGGCATCAGTCAGCACGTTGTCACCACCCCCGCGCCATTCATTGCGTTTACGTTGTTGATCCAAGCCGTGATTGGATTCTTTGCGACCGCCGGTGCGGCCGGTGCCGATTTCGGGATGAACAGCCGCGATAAACACGACGTCCGCAACGGCGGCCTGGTCGGCATAACGCTGGCCGTGCTGATTGCCGGCGGCCTTGCGCTGTTATCGGTAATCGGCGCGTTCCCCACAGCTTCAAGCAACACCTTCGGCGCAGTGGTCTCGCAAATCGGCGGGCCGCTGGCTTCGGCGATGTTCGTTCTGTTCACGATTGCCTCCATTCCGTCGGCTTGCTTCTGCGCGTTCATCGCGGGCAACAGCTTCTCGACGATGATTCCGGGTGTGCCGCGGCTGGCATCCACCATGGTGGGGGCCGCGATTGCGATCGCGCTCGCGGTGACCGGCATCGCGGCGAATTTGATCGGCTTCTTCACCATCGTCGGTGCATCGTTCGGCCCGATCTGCGGCGCGATGGCCGCCGATTATCTGCTCTCCGGACGCAAGTGGGCGGGCCCGCGCGAAGGCATCAACTGGGCTGGATACGGAGCCTGGGCAGTCGGTTTCCTGGTCGGAATTCTGCCGTTCCTGCCGGTTTCCGACGAGATCAAAACATACGCTCAACCCGCCGTGGTCTACAGCTTCGTAGCCGGATTCCTGGTCTACGTGGTCCTCGCGAAAGCCGGCATGGAGCCGAAGACCGTTAGCATGTCGCCAATGCCCGCAACCGGCGCACGCGCATAAACCACTTTCTCGCAAAGCCACAAAGAACGCCAAGAAAAATACTTTTGGTTCTCCTTTGCGGTCTTTGCGCCTTTGCGCGGAAGGGCTTGCCTTAGTCGTCCTTCATCTCCAGCACTTCGAAATGAAACCGATCCGGCGGAAATTGCGACGGCGTATCCACATTCAAGTGCGCCCACGTCTGATACGCAGTTCCAGCTACCGACGAATTCAGATAGAACAAAAACTGATTGGAGAAGCACGCAATCGGCGGCGGCTGCCGAAAAGTCAGCCTCATCCCCACTGCCTTCTTCACACCCACGCCATGCGTCGGAATCTCTTTATGCATGAGCAGATCGACAAAGCTGCTACGCCCCGCGTGCGGCCATACATCGTGATGCAGCAAGTTACGCAATGCCGCTTGCGATTCGAATGTGATCTCGCACTGTCGGATCCATTCAAGGATTGAATCGCCCCATTGCCAGTGCGTGAGAAGCCCCAAGTACTGGTCCGTAAGATGCAGTGCCAGGTCGAGCCTGCGCTGTTCCAGGAGACGCTCAGACACTAGGGAATCGGCGAGCATGTCTTCCGTCTCGACAATCTCCGTTGCGCGCTCCACAATGTCTTCGCGCGCTTCAGTGCCCTCCGGCACACCGCGCACCAGCAGCGGCGGCAGTTCATGAGTGCCGCTACCAGGAATCTGGACGTACCGTCGATCCACCATTTCGAGAACCTCCGCTAAAACTACGGACGCACTTCAAAAGCCAAGTTATTCATGAATAGCATGAAGCTCTCATGAATGTGTAACGATTTTTGCAATGAAGGGTATTGGTACTGTTTATGGAGTGAACGATACTGTTATCATTCGGCTTCATGTCCGAATACTCGATAGGGCTCGATCTTGGAGGCACAAATCTGCGCGCCGCCGCGATCGATCGCACTGGAAATCTGCTGGAGAAGACTTCATTGAGCACCACGTGTTCGGAGGGCCGCGACGCGCTGCTGGAGGATATGGTCTCGTCGATCCGCAAGCTGCGTCAGAGCCGCAAGAGCGATCAACTCGCCGGCATCGGTGTCGTGGTTCCGGGTTTCATCCGGCTTAAAGAAGGCATCATCGTCAACTCGAATAACCTGACGTGCCTCGAAAATTTTCCGATTCGCGACGAGATCGAGCGGCGTCTGGATGCGCCCGTGATTCTCGAGAACGACGCCAATGCAGCGGCGCTCGGCGAAAAGTGGATGGGCGCGGGCCGCGAGGTGGACGACCTCGTACTGCTCACGCTTGGCACCGGCATCGGCGGCGGCATCATTTCCGGCGGCAAGATACTTCACGGCTACCTCGGGATGGCCGGCGAACTGGGGCACATCACCGTGGTTCCGAACGGCAATCCATGCGGCTGCGGCAATCGGGGCTGCGTGGAGAAGCACGCGTCGGCGACCGCGATCACCTCGCTCGCGCGGCTCTCCGGATTGGGCGATGGGCTCACTTCCGAAGACGTCTACAATCTCGCGATAGGCGGGAACAGCAGAGCTCTGGCAATTTTCGAAAGCATGGGCGAGGCGCTCGGCATCGCGCTCGCGATGCTGATCAATGCGTTCAATTTTCCCCTTTATCTTTTGAGCGGCGGCGTGCTGGCTGCGTGGGATCTGTTCGCCCCGCCCATGCTGGCCGAAATCCGCAAGCGTTCATTCACATTCCGCACCACCAATACCAGCGTCGCCAAAGCCACTCTCGGCAGCGAGGCTGGCCTCTTCGGCGCCGCATACCTGCCGTGGAATCAAGCAAAAATTTAAATTGAATCTATGTGGCTCGGCATTGATATTGGAACCGGGGGAACGCGCGCTCTCCTGGTAGATGACCGCGGCCGCGTGGGAGCGAGCTTCACTTCGCCGCACAACGAGATGCGCATGCCGCAGCCGCTGTGGGCCGAGCAGGAGCCGCGGAACTGGTGGGACGCGGCGGTGAAAGCGATTCGCGGAGCGCTTGCGGGATCAGGCGTGAGCGGTGCAGACATCCAAGGAATCGGTCTTTCCGGACAGATGCACGGCCTCGTGATTCTCGATGCGGACCGCGAAGTGATTCGCCCGTCGCTCATCTGGTGCGATCAACGCAGCCAGCCGCAAGTGGACGCGATCAACGCGAAGGTGGGTCGCGAGAAAGTTTTGGAATGCACCGCAAACCCTGTGTTGACGGGCTTCACGCTGCCGAAGTTGCTGTGGGTGCGCGACCACGAGCCGCGGAACTTCGCGCGCGTGCGCACCATGCTGCTGCCCAAAGATTACGTGCGCTTCCGGCTGACGGGCGAATTCGCCACTGAAGTTTCCGATGCGTCGGGCACAGCGTTGTTCGATGTGGTGAACCGCCGCTGGTCGTATGAACTGGTGGACGCGCTCGGCCTCGATCGGGCGATTCTGCCGCGCGCCTACGAATCGCCGGAGATCACAGGCACCCTATCTAGTGAGGTGGCCGCGATCACGGGCCTGCGCGCAGGCACGCCGGTAGTGGGCGGCGGCGGCGACCAGGCCGCGAGCGCCGTCGGGAATGGAATTGTCGAGCCAGGCATCGTGTCATGCACGCTGGGAACGTCGGGCGTCGTCTTCGCGCACATGGAAAAGGTCGCTTACGACCCCGGCGGCCGCGTCCACACGTTCTGCCATGCGGTTCCTGGAAAGTGGCACGTGATGGGTGTGACGCAAGGCGCGGGGCTCAGTTTGCAGTGGTTCCGCAATCAACTCGCTCCCGGCGTTTCCTACGATGCGCTTATGACGGAGGCTGCCGCGGCCCCCGCTGGATCGCAGGATCTCTACTGGCTGCCGTACCTGATGGGCGAGCGCACGCCGCACCTCGATGCGAACGCGCGCGGCGGATGGATCGGCCTCACCAATCGCCACACCCGCGCCGATCTGATCCGCGCGTTGATCGAAGGCGTCAGCTACAGCCAGCGCGATTGTCTGGAGATTGTGGAATCTCTCGGCATCCCGGTCGGTTCCGTGCGCGCCTCAGGTGGTGGCGCGCAGAGTTCCTTCTGGCGGCAAATTCTGGCGGACGTCTTCCGCAAGCGAGTGGTAACGCTTGAGACGCAAGAGGGCTCCGCTTACGGTGCCGCGCTGCTGGCGCTGGTCGGCACCGGCGCGTTCGCGACGGTGCCCGAGGCGTGTGCCGCGGTGATCCGCGAAGTCAGCAGCACGCAGCCGAATGCGGCGGATGTGGCAACCTATGAGCGCGGGTACGCGGCGTACGACAGCCTATATCCGGCATTGCGCGGGTTGTGGCGTCGGTAACTCGGCATCGGTTTGTTGTGATAAGGTTCGATCTTAATGGAGTGGCAGATGACGAGAAAACGCTTTTTAGCTCTGTGCGGGTTGACGGCTCTTTGCTCACTGGCGGCGGTATCGCAGGAAGCGAAGCCGGAAGGGAAACGGACGTTAGCCGTGCAGCTCAACTACACCGGCGCGGGACACGTCGATGAGAAGCACAAAATCTTTGTGGTGCTTTGGGACTCGCCCGACTTCGCGCAAGGGCAGGCGATGCCCGTCGCTCTTCTGCCCGCCACCGCAAAGGATGGAGTTGTCACGTTCTCCGACGTCCAGAAGGTGCCGGCTTATGTCAGCGCGGCGTACGATCCAAACGGTGGCTGGGATGGGCAGTCAGGTCCGCCGCCAAGCGGTTCGTCGCTCGGAATGTACAGCAAAGGCGGAGCGCCGGAGCCGATTGATATCGTGGCGGGAAAGTCGGTGAACGTGACGCTTTCGTTCGACGATAGCTTCAAAAAGCCCTAGGGCTAGTGCACCGTAACCGTCACAGGCTTCACCGATTTTCCGTAGATGTTGACCGCCGCCAATCGGTATGTCGTGGTCTTGGTCGGCACCACTACGATGCTGGTTCCACGCACCGGCCCCACCTGTGGCGTGATCAGCGCATATTCCGTTCCGCTGATCGTCCAACTCAGCGTGACGGGCGTTCCGGCTGAAACCGTTGAGGGGTTCGAGCTAAAACTGGCGATCACCGGAGCCGCGCCTTGCGGAACGTTCGCACTCGTGTAAACCGTCCCGAGTTGCACCAGTTCGAAATCCGAAACGTGCAGCGACTTCAGCGCATTCAGGTCATTGTCGTTCCACCGCGGATCCGATGTTCCGGTAACGTACAACGCGCTGCCGTTGTCCGCGAGGATGATTCCGTATTTCTTCATGGCCGCGAGAATCGCCTGATTGAGCGGCGAGAAGCCGCCAGTATCGAAAGTGGATTTCAGCCGGAGCCGCGCGCCCATTGGTGGCAGCGTCGGGTCGGTGCTCGACGATGCCCAGTGCGTCGCGGGCAACACAAACGCTTGCCGGGTGTTGGGCACGGTGTGCCGAAACGCATGCTGAATCAGTCCGGATGCCGCTTCGTCATAGCGAATCAACCCCGCGAAAACGGGCAGACCTGCGGCGTCTGCACTGGTCCAGGTGTAGGGCCGCTGCTCGGCTATGGTCATGTCCCACACTGCCGCCGAATCAGCCTGCCAACCGCCTGTGATTTTCGCTGCCCGGTCCAACTCGTAGAGCCAGCAACCGTCCTTGTCGAGAACGAGTAAGTGGTGATCGCTTCCCGCTTCGACGGCGGCGTTGGTGGGAATCGGCTGAGGGCCGAGGTCGCTTTCCGTTGCATAGGCCACCACCTTCACCGGAACCTTGGACTGGGCGCCCGTGACGACCTGATACGGAATTCCGTACGATGGGGACGATCCGAAATCGGGGTGCAGCGTCACGCTCGTGCCGATTGAATTAAGGATCTGAGCCGACGCGGGATCCACGGGCCAACTGGAAATATCGGTATTCCAAAGGCTTGCGGACCCGAAGGGCACATACCCGTTTAAACTGCCTTCTGGTCCCGTACTCATGGATGAGCAGACCGGCGCTGCCCCGAATGACGGCTTCGCGAATGGCATCGCGAAGCACCCGCAAGCTACTACTGCGATTATCAAGCGCATCGATATCCCTGCTTAATTGCTTATCAGACGTTCGGCTGCGGCTTCTCGGGGCTCTGGTTCGGCTTAGTCGGATCGATGGGGTCGACCGGAGTACGCGGCTTGAGCGGTGTCCGAGGATTCAGCGGATTCCGCGGATCGCCCTTTTGATCCGGGTTCAAAGGCTTTTCCGGATTGGCGATGATCGTCGGATCGTTGCCGGTAGACGCAGGCGAAGAGTCCGATACGGTCGATGGCGTCAACTTGCGGGCTGAAGAAGTCGCGCTTTTCTTCGTTCGCTTAGTCTTGTGGTGTTTGGTGGTCTTCGGTTGTGACGAACTGTCCGTTTGCGGCGCCGGGGCCTGCGCGAACGCTGCGGAAAGGAACATTGCGGCGAAAATGGCGGTTAGTTTCATGACGAATTTAAGAGCAATTGGCGGGCCTCATAGGCCAGCTAGGGTTTTCGGCGCTAAAAATCGCATGGCCGGCCCGCATGTAATGCACATCGATATTGCGCAGCCCCGCCTCGTGAAGCCACTGCAACTGATCGAACAGAGTCGAAGGCTTGTCGGTTTCGGGATCGGGATACCGAAACAGGTTCCAGCGGGCCTCCTCGAAAGCGTCTCGGTTCGTCACCGAAGCATCCCACTGTTGAGCGGCAATCTCAGTCGCCCGCGCGGTTGCCGGCTGCACGATATCGGCGATTGCGATTACGCCACCCGGAGTCAGGCAGCGCGCCATATCCCGAAACAGCACGCGCTTCTGCTCGCCATCAAAGTGATGAATTGCGAGCGATGAAACAATCGCGTACACCGGGAAATCGAACGTTCGCCAGTCAGTCTCGGCTAAATCGAACAGAACGGCCTCGAACCGTTTCGGGTTGCGTGACTGCGCCCGTTGAATCATCAGCGGCGAGCCATCGTAGCCATGAACCGTGATAACCGGAAAGCGGTTCAGCAGCCGCGTGCTCAAGAGTCCCTCCCCACAACACAGTTCAACTACATGCCCGCCGGTCGGCGGCGCAATGACACCGCACAGAGTCTCCATCTGCGTCTCGCGATCGGGA
>JBBROU010000013.1:0-60204 GCA_038229055.1 Bryobacterales bacterium
AACGAACGGTCAGTTGTAGCCAACGCGCAGGACGACATCCGGCGCGCCGCGAACTATACCCGGCTCTCCGAAAAAGAGCATCAGCGTAACGAAAACGCGCTGCGCCATCTCGCCGAGTTCGATGCCACGTTCAGCCGCGGCCACTGGGATCAGGACAAGCTGGACCAGGCAGTCGACGATCTTAAGAACATCGTCGAGAACAATCCCGTATCCGCCGAAGATCGCGATATTCTGCGTGACGATCTCGAGCGGCTGAGAGACTTCCGCGCCAGGCACGGAAACTGATCGCCGGCCGCGGTGGCACTTAGCGAAGCATCACCTTCGGCGTCACAGACATCCCCGGTCGCAGGCGTTCGCTTTCGTTCTGGCCCTTCTCGAATCGGATACGAACAGGCACGCGCTGCACCACTTTGACGTAGTTGCCGCTGGCGTTTTCAGGCGGAAGCAAGCTGAAGCGCGCTCCGCTGGCCCCGGCGATGCTTTCGATGTGCCCATCATATTCGCGGTTAAAGGCGTCTACGTGTATCTTTACGGGCTGGCCAACATGCATCTTCCGCAACTGAGTCTCTTTGAAGTTGGCAGTTACCCATAGATCGTTGGTCGGGATAATCGCCATAAGTTCCTGGCCGACCTGGACATTCTGGCCGACTTCCACGCTCTTCTTGCCGACGATTCCGGCGATAGGAGCCACGATCATGGTGTATTGCAGGTTTAAGCGAGCCTGCTGAACCACCGCATTCTGTTGGAGCACGCGCGCTTTGGCGGACTCCACTTTCGCCTGCTTTCCGGCCACCTGCGAGGGAGCGCTGAGGGCCGACTGCAGCTGAGCATTCGCCTGGACCACTCGATCCTTCGCCTGTTGGATTTGGGACTGAGACACTTCGACGTTCTGTTCAGCCTCGGTGGCTTGCGCCCGTGCGGCTTCCACCGTGGCTTGGCTCGATTGGGCGGCCGCCACCGCTTGATCGTATTGCTGGCGCGAGATTTCGTCTTTATCGACCAATTGCTTTAGACGGGCGAGGTCCGCCCCGGCTTTTTGCGAATTGGCTTCGGCCTCCTTCAAACGCGCGCGAGCCGTAGCTACGCGTGCCGTAGAAGCATTGAGCTGTCGCTCGGCGACTTGCACGCCGGATTCAGCTTCCGCGGTTCCGGCGCGCGCTCCGATGATCTGGCCTTGCGTTGTAGCGGTGATCACGGGCACATCGCTGGCTGAGACTTTCACGTTGGCTTGCGCGTCGGCCAAGTCTGCCTGAGCGCGAGCCAGAACCACCTGATAATCGGTTGGGTCGAGTTTAGCGAGGACGGTGCCCGCTTGCACCACTTGGTTCTCTTGAACGTAGACCGCTGTAACCGTCCCGCTGATGCGTGAGCTAACCGCGGCGATGTGGCCGTCCACTTGGGCATCGTCGGTGGCCTCGTATGAGGAGAAATGATTCCATAGCAGCAGCCCGCCAAAAACGAAAGCGGCGATCACGACCAGTGCGGCCGCAATGCGCGCGCCACCCGAGATTTGCGCCAGCAAGCCGGGTTTAACTTTTACAGCCGCTGAGTCTTGAGACGCGGCTTGGTTTGGCTTATCATCGGCCATCGTATGCATTTCCTCGTTTGAGACGTTTCTTCATCGTACTTCGCTGCATCCACAGGTTGGATTCGGGAGGTCACCGGATATACTTTGTTCATGCGTGTAGCGATCGGCTCGGATCATGCGGGCGTCGAGTTGAAGAAGATTCTCACGGAGTATCTTAGCGAGGAAGGCCACGAGATCATGAATGTCGGCACGGACACTTCCGCGCCTGTCGACTATCCAGACTATGCCGAAAAAGTAGGTGACGCCGTTTTGAATGGCGGCGCCGAGCGGGGTATTCTGATCTGCGGAAGCGGCGTCGGAGCATCCGTAGCAGCGAATAAAATCCCAGGCGTGCGGGCAGGCCTGAGCCACGATGTCTACTCGGCCCATCAAGGCGTGGAGCACGACAATATGAATGTCCTGGTCCTCGGCTCGCGGGTCATCGGCCCGGAAACGGCAAGGGAACTGGCTCACGCTTTTTTGGGCGCGCAGTTCAGCAACGGCGAACGCCACGTGCGGCGCCTCGCCAAAGTAAACGCGATCGAAGCCAAGTATTCATGCAAGTAGGAGCGTAGCTTCAATGAATCCACTGAAAGAGTTGCTCAATCACGGCCAGTCTGTGTGGCTGGACTACATCCGCCGCAATCTGATGACGAGCGGCCAATTGCAGAAGTATCTGGACGAAGACGGCTTGCGCGGAATGACGTCGAACCCCGCGATTTTCGAGAAGGCCATTACCGGCAGCGACGATTACGCCAAGGCGCTGCGCGACATTACGGCCAAGGATGCGATGAGCATCTATGAAAATCTCGCCGTGCCCGACATACAGCTTGCCGCCGACACGATGCGCAGGCTTTATGACCAGACCAACACTGGTGACGGATACGTGAGCTTGGAGGTGTCACCCTATCTGGCGAAGGACACGCCATCGACGATCGACGATGCGCGCCGCTTGTGGAAGTGGGTCGCGCGGCCGAACGTAATGATCAAGGTGCCCGGCACCGCCGAAGGGGTGCCCGCTTTCGAACAGTTAATTTCCGAAGGCATCAACGTGAACGTGACACTGCTGTTTTCGGTGGACGCGTATGAGCAGGTTGCCGAGGCTTACATTCGGGGGCTGGAACGACGCGCCGAAGGCGGCGGTGAGTTGAAAAACGTGGCGAGTGTTGCGAGTTTTTTTGTGAGCCGCATCGACGTGCTTATCGATGGCATGCTCGACAAAAAGTCGGCGGACTCGCCGTTGCTCGGGAAGGTCGCCATCGCCAACGCGAAGATAGCTTATGAGCGCTACAAGAAAATCTTTGGCACCGAGCGGTTTGCCAAGCTTGCGGAGAAGGGGGCACAGCGCCAGAGACTCCTGTGGGCCAGCACCGGCACCAAGAACCCGAAGTATCGCGACGTGCTCTACGTGGAGGAGTTGATTGGCCCCGATACGGTGAACACCATGCCGCCGGCGACCTACGACGCATTTCGCGATCACGGCAAAGTGCGCAACAGCCTGGAAGAGAATGTGGATGTGGCACACGCCACCATGCAAGGGCTGGAGTGCGCCGGAATTTCAATGCGCGAAGTTACGGACAAATTGCTGGTGGACGGCCTGAAGCTGTTCGCGGACGCGTTCGACCAACTCCTGAATGCGCTCGACACGCGCTGCAAAACGAGCGTGAAGCCGAAGCTGGCAGGGCAGACCTACAAAATTCCCGAGGGCGAGGCCGCGGCTGTCAAGAAGTCACTCGATGAATGGAAAGCCGGCGGCAAGGTGCGGCGGCTGTGGGGCGGCGATGCCGCGCTTTGGACCGGGAGCGACGAAGGTAAATGGCTCGGGTGGCTGAGCATCGCGGACGAACAGATTGCGGCCCCGAACCAGTTCTCCGACATAGCATCGGAAGCCCAGGCCAAGGGTTACACGCATGTGCTCTTGCTTGGAATGGGTGGTTCAAGCCTCTGCCCCGAAGTGATGCGGATGACCTTCGGCACGCAGCCCGGCTTCCCGGAAATGCACGTGCTCGATTCCACCGACCCGGCCCAAATTCGGGCGACGGAAGCCAAGATCGACATCGCGAAGACACTGTTTATCGTTTCGAGCAAATCCGGAAGCACGCTGGAGCCGAACATCTACAAGCAATATTTCTTCGAGCGGTCAGGCAACAACGGCGGTCAATTTATCGCGATTACGGACCCCGGCTCGAAGATGCAGCAGGTCGCGGAGCGCGACCACTTCAGCCACATCTTTTACGGGCTCCCAAGCATTGGCGGGCGCTACTCGGCGCTGTCGAACTTCGGCATGGTGCCCGCCGCCGTGATGGGCGTTGATGTTCCCAAGTTTCTCAACCGCACGGCGGAAATGGTGCAGGCATGCTCGACCTGCGTGAGCGTGGAGCAAAATCCCGGCGTCGTGCTTGGGACGGTTCTCGGAACACTGGCCAAAGCGGGCCGCGACAAGGTGACGATCATCGCATCGCCCTCCATTCACGATCTGGGCGCGTGGCTCGAGCAGTTGATCGCGGAATCGACCGGAAAAGACGGCAAGGCGCTGATCCCGGTGGATCGCGAGCCGCTTGGCCCGCCGGAAGTTTACGGCAGCGACCGCGTCTTCGCTTATGAGCGCTTCACTCCGGAGCCGGATGCCGCGCAAGATGCAGCGGTCGATGCGCTCGAACGCGCCGGACATCCGGTCGTGCGGATTGCGGTGGACGATCGTTACGATCTGGGGCGGGAGTTCTTCCGCTGGGAAGTGGCAACGGCTGTAGCCGGCGCTCTGATCGGCATCAACGCGTTCAATCAGCCGGACGTGGAAGCTAGCAAGATGGCGACGCGGAAGCTGACCGACGAATACGAAAAGACAGGATCGCTTCCCGCGGAATCTCCCATCTTCGAAGGTGCGGGCGTTAAGTTGTTTACCGATGCAAGCAACGCAAGTGAGCTCGGGAAACACGATTCGCTGAAAGGCTATCTTCGTGCTCATCTGGACCGTCTGAAGCCCGGTGACTATTTCGCCTTGCTCGCCTACATCGAAATGAACTGCAAGCACGAAGACGTTCTGCAAGAGATTCGAACGGCCGTTCGCGATAGTAGGAAGGTGGCGACGTGCCTCGGCTTCGGGCCGCGATTCCTGCATTCCACGGGCCAGGCGTATAAGGGCGGTCCGAACACCGGTGTGGTGCTTCAAGTTACTTGCGACGATGCGCGCGACCTTCCCGTTCCGGGGCAGACATACACCTTTGGCACGGTGAAAGCGGCGCAAGCGCGCGGCGACTTTGAAGTGCTGCTGGAGCGGAAGCGGCGTGCGCTGCGCGTTCATCTCGGCCCCAATATCGAAAAGGGTCTGGCCACTTTACAACAGGCGCTAGCGTAAAAGACAATCCAGAACAACAAAAGGGAGAACGATGCAGATCGGCATGGTAGGGCTGGGACGGATGGGCGCGAACATGGCGCGCCGTCTGATGAAAGGTGGCCACACGTGCGTCGCTCTCGATTTGGATCCGGCTAAGATTGCGGAGTTGGAGCGTGACGGAGCCACCGGTGCGAGCAATGTTTCCGAGTTCGTATCGAAATTGCAGAAGCCGCGCTTGGCTTGGGTGATGGTTCCGGCCGGAGACCCCACCGAACAGATGGTTACGTCGTTGGCCGGAGCCATGGAACCCGGCGACATTATCATCGACGGCGGCAACTCATATTACAAAGACGACGTGCGGCGTGCGAAGGCATTCTCGGCGCGCGGCATTCACTATGTGGATGCGGGGACCAGCGGCGGGATTTGGGGCTTCGAACGCGGCTATTGCCTGATGGTCGGCGGCGAGACCGAGGTGGTTCAACATCTCGATTCCATCTTCAAGACGCTCGCTCCGGGTCCCGGCAATATTGAGCGCACGCCGGGGCGCCCCAAGAATCAGGGGACCGCGGAGCAAGGCTATATTCACTGTGGCCCTTCAGGCTCGGGGCATTTCGTGAAGATGATTCACAACGGCATCGAGTATGGCTTAATGCAGGCGTACGGCGAGGGCTTCGACATTCTGCGCAACGCCAATTCGAAGGAACTGGCGCCGGAGTTTCGCTACGAATTGAATACGACGGAGATCGCCGAGGTCTGGCGCAGAGGCAGTGTAGTGGGCTCCTGGCTGCTCGATTTAGCCGCAATCGCGCTCACGGAGAATCCGACGCTTTCCAATTACACCGGCTATGTTCAGGATTCGGGCGAAGGCCGGTGGACCATTATGGCGGCGCTCGAGGAAGCAGTGCCTGCCGACGTGCTGGCAGCCTCGCTCTACGCCCGCTTCCGGTCGCGCCAGGAAAACACGTTTTCGGACAAAATGCTTTCTGCCATGCGCAACAAATTCGGCGGCCACGTCGAGAGGCCAACCGGTGGTTAGCGGCGCTCCGGAACGCGAGAGGCCGGCGCCCCAGGAACACGGTAAGCCGGGCGACCGCTGCATCATGGTGATCTTCGGCGCGGGCGGAGACCTTACGACGCGCAAGCTGATGCCCGCTCTCTATAACCTGGGCAAGAGCGGCTTGCTGCCCAAGGAGTTTGCGATCGTCGGTTTCGCCTTCGACAAACTTACCGGGGAAGAGTTTCGCGCCAAGGTTCGCAAAGACATTCAGGAATACACGGGGGCGCCGGGCGACTGCCCCCTGTGCGACTGGATGGTCGAGCGCACTTACTACCTGACGGGGGATTTTCGCGACGCCGCCGCCTATAAGCGCCTGGACGATCTGCTTCTCGATCTCGACCAGAAACACAATACGCACGGAAATTTTATTTACTATCTGGCGACAGCGCCGCAGTTCTTTTCCGAGATCATAAAGCAACTCGGCAATCAGAAACTCACCATCGCGGAGAACGGTCATTGGCGGCGCGTCGTAATCGAGAAGCCTTTCGGCAGCGACCTGGAATCGGCGCATGCGTTGAACCGCGAAATCGGTCAGGTGCTCACTGAGAAACAGATCTACCGGATCGATCACTATCTCGGAAAAGAGACGGTGCAGAACATACTGGTATTCCGGTTCTCGAACGGAATCTTCGAGCCCGTCTGGAACCGGCGCTATATCGATCATGTGCAGATCACGGTCGCCGAGAGCCTTGGCGTGGAGCGCCGCGGCGGGTATTACGATACCGCCGGCGCGCTGCGCGACATGATTCCTAACCACATTCTGCAACTGGTTTCGCTCACCGCTATGGAGCCGCCGATTTCATTCCATGCGGACGCGGTGCGCGACGAACAGGCCAAAATTCTGCACGCAATCACGCCCATGGCCCCGGAAGACGTGCTGACGCGTGCGGTCCGCGGCCAGTATGACGAGGGAACTGAGGAGGGCGTTCATGTGCCGGGCTACCGCTCCGAACCGTCCGTGCCGCCGGAGTCGAATACCGAAACGTACGTGGCGCTGAAGCTGAACATCGACAACTGGCGCTGGGCAGACGTGCCTTTCTACATTCGCACGGGTAAACGCATGACGAAGCGCGTGACGGAGATTGCGATTCAGTTTCGCCGCGCGCCGTTTGTGCTGTTTCGCGAGACGCCGGTCGAACACCTCACGCCCAATCTGCTGGTTCTGCATATCCAACCTGACGAGGGAATTTCGCTTCGGTTCGGGGCGAAGGTTCCTGGCGCGCTGGTCCGCGTCGGCGCGGTTGACATGGATTTCGAGTACAAAGATCACTTCGGGTCGGAGCCAAGCACCGGCTATGAACGGCTGCTCTATGACTGCATGATCGGCGACGCCACGCTTTTCCAGCGCGCCGACATGGTGGAGGCCGGATGGAGCGTCATCGCTCCGGTGCAGGACGTTTGGAGAGCCTTGCCGCCGCGCAATTTCCCGAACTATCACTCCGGCACATGGGGTCCGAAAGAAGCCGACGACCTCATGAAGCGCGATGGGCGCCAGTGGCGCGCGGAGTAGCCGATTAGACAGTCACTAGCCCGCGCAGGCTCCTGCCGCAGATCATGCTGGCGAGATGCTTATCGCCGTTCGGGCCGGGCCAGTGAGTCTCCAAGTGAATAGACCCGGCGTATCCGTCGCGCGCGAGAGCGGCGATCTGCCCGGGCCAATCGACTTCACCGTCGTCCAGCGGCCCCCAAACTGGATGGTGATCTTCAAGGCGGCAGTTCTTGGCATGGACGTGCGCGATACGCCGGGGCGTGAGCAGGGCATAACCGGAAGGAAAGGCGTCTTCGCCTGAGACGAACGCATTTGCAGGATCCCAAACCACCTGCAGATTCGGGTGGTCGAAGGCGGCCAACACTCGCGCCGTTTCCCTGCCCGTCGCGATGTTACACGCATGTTCGTTCTCGAGCCCGATGATGATGCTGTGGCTCGCAGCCAGTTCGGCAAGTTCCCCGAGCGCGTCAACAACACGCTCGAAGACGGCCTCCGGTTCGACCACCCGCCAGTAGGAAAATACACGCACGATCCTGGCACCCAGACGCCCCGCGATTTCGAAAGCGCGCGCCGTTAAACGGGGTTGATCCGCATAGGTGTGGCGCGAGGCGAAGATGTCCTGCTGAAATCGCGCATCGACCTCGGGAGCATCGGGCAGCACGCATTTCAGCACCGGCGAAGCGACTGAAACCACGCGCAGGCCGGCGTCCGAAACGATCGCGGCTGCGCGCGAAAGCTCATCGTCCGACAAATCGAGAATATTCTTCCCGAACACTACCCGTAGCTCGGCTGTTTCCATGCCCAGCTCGCGCATGGACCGAACCGCGGTTTCCAGATCCGGCGAGAACTCATCGGTAATCGCGCCAATTGTAAAAAGTTGCACCAAATTATTCTAACGATTGAAACGGCCACCAGCGTCGGCAAGACCCTATGGGGCGTACAACGTCGACATTCTGAAACTGCGGTAGGCTGAAGCGGCGTTCTTCGCCTCGAAATTGAAGGTGCCTGAAGGAAGCACCTCGATCGACTCGCTGTTATTACTGCCGGCACTGGTGGTAAATAAGCCGGGTAGGAAATGGACGTTGCCGTTCCGCAGTATCTGGGCGCTTCCGTAGGCGTGGCAGTATACGCCCAGATCGACGTTGAGGTTGAGGGTAACCGTGCGCTGAGTTTCGTTGATGTTCAGCACCTGTCCACGACTATGTGCGGTAGGGTCGGCCGCCTGGCGCGTGTTTCCGTTATCGAAAAGGGAAATTACCTGCGTGCCGCCCAACTCGTACTCCACATCATGCTGGTGCGTAAACCACGGGTGAGCATCGGTCGAAGAGATCGAAAAGTCTCCTTGATTTCCCAGACGCCACAACACGTTGCCTGTGCCAGTGCCGTTGCTGTAGTCGATCTTGACCACCCAATCCTGGTTTCGCAACGATACCATCAGGTTTCCGTCGGACGGAATGTAATCGATAGTATTTGCATGAAGCCAATCGTTTGCGGTGCTTGCCAGCAGCAAATGCGGGCATTCGGGACGACTGTTGGCGCAGGTTTCGCCGAGAAGCGCAGAACGATTTACATCCAGGTGGTCAAACGTATTCCAACTCCACGCAACCTGGAAATTCTGGTCGAGATCGACGATCATATCGCCGAGGATGTCGATCGGGTTACCAATCGAAGAACCCTGCGTGCCATCCGTGTAAATGCGCTCGACCGTTGTCATGACTAACGTGTGGACGTTCGCTAGCCGAATTGCCTCGTGGTGGAAAGCGCCTATCGATTGCTGCCCCTGAGCCATAAGCTGCTCGGAAATCCTGGCGGCGTTGGTCTCGCGGATGGTATTGCCGGCGAGGTCGATCTCCTTCAGCAACTGATCCTGCTGGACCGGATAAACAGAGCCGGCACCCGTATCGATAAACAACATGGTTCCACCGGCGAGAGGCCGCGTTACATAACCTCCAGTGCTGAAGTAGTACCAAACGACTCTCCCAGTCAGGTCCACGGCGACCGGGAAAATCGGCTCCGGCAGGCCGCCGGGAATGTACGTCTGCAGTAGCAGACCTTGGCCCGTAGATGACTGCGAATTAGCCGCAATCGGAATGGTGACTGCGGGAAAACTGACGGTTGGCGTACCCGTCGTGAAAGACGTTGTCGCCGACGGTATCACGGACGTTCCAGTTATGACTTCGTGCCTCAGATTGTAGGTAGTGTGCTTGCGCATGCCGGCAACATAAAAATTCGAACTGAACTCCGGATTGCAGGGTTTCGCAGAGGTGACCGACGAGGCGGACGATCCCGTTCGTTGAAACCGCACCTGGATCGAGCTTCCCGCGGCGCACGAAGGGGCACTGTAGAGAGCTACCAACGGATTGGCTGTGGTCGAAACCACAGCGGAAGTACCCGTTACTCGGGAATTTATCTGGAAAGGAGAGACCACGGTCACGGTGGCGAGCGTGCTCCGGTTCCTGGCGATAACCTGGATCTGGTAAGTACCCTCGGTTTCGCTCTCCGCCCAGCTAAATGAGTTTAACGTGCTGTAATCCTGGGTTACCTGGAGGCTGCCCGTAGCGGCCTTAAAACTGAATTGGTAATCCAGCTGCCCTGGATCTGTATCAGTGGCGCTTACTGTCCAAACGATCGGAGTGCCCAGGAACTGCGGCGACGCGAGGTTGCTCTGGAGCGTCGCGGTCGGAGTCGCTTTCATGCTCAAAGCGGACAGACTCATCACAAGCAATAACAAAACGCGGGACCTGAAAGATCGAATAAAACGAATCATAAGAAAATTTCTCCAAGGTAATAAGTGGTGTTCCGGAGTCTCGATCTACGGAGCATATAAGGTCGGCATTCTGAAACTCCGGTAAGCCGCCGCGGCGGTTTGCACCTCGAAGTTGAATGTCCCGGACGGAAGCACTTCAATCGATTGGCTCTCATTACTTCCGCTCGCATTTACGATGACGCCGGGCAGGAAATGAGCATTTCCGTTATAGAGGATCTGCGCGCTGCCGAATGCAAATGCAAACGCGCCCAAATCCACGTTCAGATTCAGGGTGACGGTCCTCTGAGTTTCGTTAACATTCAAAACTTGTCCCCGACTATGCGCGAGCGGATCGCTGGCTTGGCGGGTGTTCCCATTGTCGAATAGAGAAATGATCTGTGTGCCCCCTAACTCGTACTCCACATCGTGCTGGTGCGAGAACCATGGGTGAGGGTCGGTGGAGGAGATTGAAAAATCTCCCGCATTTCCCATACGCCACAATACGTTGCCGCTGCCACTGCCATTGCTATAGTCGATTTTGACCACCCAGTCCTGGTGTCGCAGCGAAACCAGCAGATTCCCATCCGAAGGAATGTAGCAGATAGTGTTCGCGTGCAGCCAATCGTTGCCGGTATTGGCGAGCAGCAAATGAGGGCATCCGTTCTGGCCGTTGGTGCAGGTTTCGCCCAGAATCGCGGCCCGGTTTACATCAAGGTGATTGAACGAATTCCAGTTCCAGGCAACCTGAAAGTTTTGGTCGAGATCGATGACCTGGTCGCCAACAATGTCTACGGGATTGCTGACGGAGGAGCCCTGAGTGCCGTCCGTATAAATTCGCTCCACCGTGGTCATGATCAGGGTATGACCATTGGGAATCCGGATAGCCTCATGGTGGATAGCGCCGACCCCTTCCTGTCCGCGCGCTACCAACTGCTCGGTGATTCGAGCCGCGTTCGTCTCGCGAATGGTATTACCGGCCAGATCGATTTCCTTTAGCAGTTGTTGTTGCTGGGACGGGTTAACCGAACCGGGACCGGTATCCAGAAACAACATGGTTCCCCCGGCAAGAGGCCGGGTAACATAGCCGTTGGTGCTCAGATAGTACCAAACCAGATTTCCGGACACGTCGACGGCGACGGGGAAGATAGGTTGCTTGAGACTCCCAGGCAGATAGGTTTGCAGAAGTATGTCGTCGCCGAGAGCGGTCTGTCCATTCGCGGGAATCTGGACCGTAACGGCCGGCAAGGCAACTGTCGGCGTACCGGTCGTAAACAACGTGTTAGTTGAAGAAACGACCGAACCGCCCGTGGTGACTTCGTGCCGCAAATTATACGAAGTGTTTACCCTCATGCCAGCAACATAAAAATTAGAGCTGAATCCGGGATTACAAGGTTTCGATGAAGTGACTGACGACGTCGCCGAGCCAACGCGCTGGAAACGCACTTGGATCGAACTTCCCGCAGCGCATGACGGCGCGCTGTAAAGAGCCACCAGCGGATTACCGACGGTCGAAACCACTGCGGATGTACCGAGGACTCTGGAAGACAACTGAAAAGTAGATACCTTGGTCACCGTTGCGAGAGTGCTCCGGTTCCTGGCGACGACCTGGACCTGATAGGTTCCCTCCGTCTCGCTGGGCGCCCAAGTATAAATGGTAAGAGTACTGAAATCCTGGACGATCTGCAAGCTGCCTGCAATTGGCTTGTAACTGAACTGGTAATCGAGCTGCCCGGGATTGGTGTCGCTCGCCTTTACCTTCCAAACCACCGGTGTGCCCAAGAGCTGCGGGGAGGCTAAGTTGCTCTGAAGCGTCGCTTTGAGCGCCCCGTGCAAATTAGATCCGCAAAAGACAAAAAAGAAAAGAAGACAATAATCCGATTTGTTGACGTTTAAAATAGAACTCACGAGACAACCCCTTTGAACTTACTCTATCCAACACTACTACGCGTAAATCTTACGACGAACTTCGACCCTTTCCCCGAATGACTAATGGCGCGTATTTCCGCGCCATGCGCCGAAGCGATGCGCTGCGCAAGAGCGAGGCCAAGACCGCTGCCCTCGCCATAGGTGCCGGCTCGATCCACACGATAGAAGCGATCGAAGATATAACGGATTTCATCCTCTGGAATTCCAATCCCGGTGTCGCTTACCGATAGCTCGGCAAACCTGCTCTCTTCCCGTATGGAGAGCTTCACGCGGCCGCGGTCGCCCGAGTACTTGATCGCATTGTCAGTCAAAATCAACAGCAGTCTCCTTAGGCTTTTTGCGTCGCCGTCCACAACCACAGGCCGTCCGGGCACGTTGGTGAAGATTCCAATACCTTTCGCTTCCGCCGCGGACGACATGTGCTCGGAGACATCATTTACGACGGCCGTAAGGTCAGCCTTCGTCGAAACAGGTTGGGATCCGCCCGCGTCCCAACGAGCGAGGACGAGCAGGTCCTCAATCAGACCGGTCATTCTCTCGGATTCCGCTCCGATCCGCACCAGGGTTTCGCGGTATTCCTCGGGGGCGCGATCGCGCCGCAAGCTGAGTTCCGCCGCCGCACGGATATACGCAACGGGGCTGCGCAGTTCATGGGAAGCATCCGCGGTGAACTGGTTGAGCCGGGAAACCGCGCGTTGCAGGCGTTCGAGGGTTTCGTTCCACGTCTCAGCGGATTCCTGAATCTCATCGCGCGATTGCGGAACGGGGAGCTTATCTGAAAGATTGTGGATCGAAATCAGCTTTGCAGCGCGAGTCATCTGCTGGACCGGCGCGAGAGCCCTGCGGCTCAGCCACCATCCTCCCCAGCAAGCAAGCCACACTACGAACGGAGAGATCACGGAGCACAGCAAACCAACTTGCCGTAGGATACGGCCGGCCGGAGACAACGAGGCGGCGGCGCTGATCTGGAACGTGCGATTGCCGATCGCGACCGGCACCGTCAAGACCCGGTACTGCACACCGTTCCAACGCATTGTTCGAAAGCCGGTTCCCGGATTCGCCTGATCCCGCAGAGGCACGGCTTGGAGAGAAGAGTTGGGCCTAAACAAGGTGCGGCTAACCGGATCGTAAACCTGGACCAGGCCTGTCAGCGTTGCCGGCTGCGAGAATTCATTCAACTCTTCCCGTATATGCGCGTCAGAGAGAACTTCTTCCCCCTTGAGAATGGCCGAGAACGACTCAATTCGCCTCGACACGTCCTCATCGACCGATTGCGTCAATGCATGTTGAAGCGACACCCAAATGGATAAGCCCAGAAACACGAATCCGCAGAACAGGATTACGCCATACCAAAGCGTAAGGCGCGTGCGGATGGAGTGGATACGGATCATGCCGGAGGCACCCGTATCATATACCCGATTCCCCGGACTGTGGCGATGAGTTTATGAGGAAACTTTGCTTCAATTTTGTTGCGTAGCAGGCGCACAAACGCATCCACCGTGTTGCTCTCAAGAGTGGCTGCGGGTCCCCAGATCTCTTCGATAATACGCTCTCGGCTAACGGCTTGGCCCGCTAAACGCATCAGAAGATTCAACAGCCCGAACTCGCGAGGAGAAAGTTCGATAACCTGGTCGCCTCGCCACACCTCGCGGGTCGCGGTATCGAGGATCAGATCGCCAACCTGCAACCGGACCGGCTGTGAAATCTGGCCTCGGCGGCTGACCGCTCTTAGCCGCGCCACCAGCTCGTCGAAGGAGAACGGCTTGGTAACGTAATCGTCGGCGCCAAGATTCAGACTGTTGACCAGATCCGGCAAGGCATCGCGCGCGGTCAGAATGAGGATCGGAGTCTGATTGCGTTCACTGCGAAGTCTCCGCGTGACTTCAAGTCCGTCCAACTTGGGCAGCATGATGTCGAGCAGGATTACTTGAAACTCGAAGCCGCTTCCCATTTCGAGCGCTTCCAACCCATCTTTCGCAAGGCTGACGCTGTAACCTTCCTCCTCGAGACCCTGCCGAAGTAACTGCGCCATTCTGGGATCGTCTTCGGCAATAAGAATGCGCATCGGGATATTCTGCGCTTAAGGTCTCCGAATCGAAGTCTTAGTGGTCGCCATCGAGGATACCGTCCTGATTCCGGTCGATACCCATTCTTACTCCCGAGCCCGGCGGCACTCCCATCAGAGTCAGCGTGTCCTTAGCTTGAATGAATGTGACCAGTTGGGCACGCGTGAAGGGGCCCAGCCCCGTCTTATCAGTCTTGTAATTCTGCGAAGCCGGCTGATAAAGCAGCCCGTGCAATTGACCTTGGATCGTACCCTTGGCGATTAGATCGATGTTAGTCGCCGCGGCTTGGCCTTCGAGCGTAGTCCATTCCGTTCCGATGGAGGAACTGCCCACGTTCGACGAAGTCAAAGTGTCCGAATAGCCCACTGCCGGAGCGGTTCCCGTATCGAAACACATAACGTAGGCGGTCAGGTTGGCCTTTCTTACGGGGTCATCTGAAAATGTTCCGAAGATGGCCGCGGAAAAGAACTCGGCCAAGCTTGCCGTGGCTCCGTCATTGCGCAATCCGAAACCGTCAATGCTCTGCGCACCCGGCACGGCGTTCAGGAGCAACTTCTGATAAACATTACGCAACTGCGGGACTTTCATCGGCTGGGTAGTGGCACCGGGGCCGGTGCGCGCCTTGACGAGCAAATCGCTTCCCGGGCCGGGATTCGCGGTATGGCAGCCACCGCAACTCAACGTCGGCTGGTAGAACTCGTTCATGTAGGTGTTCAGCCCCGCGTTCGGATCACCGTTATGAAAGGTAGCCGGCAGCGTTCGGTCCAGATTCTGGTTCGGATTCGGCTGAAAAGCTATTGTGTTGATGAAATTGGTATACGCGGCCATGTCGGAAGTGGAGAGTTGATTTCCACCCATCAGCGATCCAAAGGCCGGGTTAAACGCTGAAAAGTCCGCCCGGTCCCCTCGCCAGTGGTACGGGGCCAAGTTGTTCAGGCCACGCAAAGTCTGTGTGGTCATGGTGCCCTTCATGGGGTGGAGTTGATACGAAAGTCCCCCTGAAACCACTGTGACCATGTTTCCGCCGGGATCGCCCAAATCCCAACCGAGGTGATCCATCTCCGCGTCCACGTGGCAGGAGGCGCAACTGACCGTGCCGTTGCCCGATAGCTTAGCGTCGTAGAGGAACCCGCGGCCATTGCGAATCACGGCCGGCGTGGGATCGTACGAGCCGGTCGGAATCTCCGAAACCACCGAATTCTGAATCGTGTTGATCAGCGAAATCGTGTTGGAAATGCGGTTGAGCACGTAAAGAGTGCTGGTGTTCGAATTCAGAGCCAACCCGCGGGGGCCTCTCTTGGTCGCGGGGTTCACCGCGGTGCCGGGTGTGGATCCGACCTCGATGCGAGAGATTATGCTCCCGTTATCGGGATTGATAACGCCGATCCGGTCAGTTCCGAAAGACGCGACGTAAAGGTGCGTTCCGGCGGAGTCGAAAGCCAATCCCGCGGGCTGCGCCAAAGCATTGGTCAGAGCCGCCGGATTGGGCAGAATCGTATAGTCGACACCCGGGTTGAGATCGTAGGAGGTATTCGTGCCCAGCTTACCGATTCGGGTTACGCGGTTATTCTCGAAATGACCGCGGACATTGGGCTCGAAGTGTGTCAGGTTCAGCGCGTCGGTGTTGGAGACATAGAGATCTCCCGACGATCCAGGACGAACGGCGATCCCCAGATTGATGGTCCCGACGCCTGAGAAATACTTGATGGCGAAAGTACTGGTATCGATCTGCGCGACATCGTTGTCAGGCATGGTGTACTTGATGTATTTTTTGTAGTTCGGGTCGGTCGCGCTGACGATCATGGCAACCGACGGCGCGGGCGGCAGAGCCGGATTCGTCGGCGGAGGCTGGGGCGGCGAAACGTTCTGCGGCAAAACCGTCGTCTTGTTCCCGGAAAGAGCGAACACCACGTAAACTTTGCTTCCGTCGGCGCTCACCGCCATGGACCGCGGGCCATGGCCCAGTAATGCCAGCGACTTCACCAGTGCATGGGTTCGGACATCGAAGACTTCCACTTTCATCTCCCCCGCAATTGAGACGAACGCGTGATTGCCGGAGAAGACCACATCGGAAGGCTCATCGCCGGTGTGCAGCGTATCCGTGACGCGACCCTTGGAGATGGAAACGACGCTGACGCTGTCAGAGACCTGGTTGACCACCCAGACCTCGTCCGCCGTTCTGGGATTCACGGAAACCGGCTCGATGCCGACTGGAATCTCCGCTGTCAACTTCGGCGACAGGGGCGACGACACGTCAAAAACAGACAGCCGCGCGTCCGGCGTGTTGACAGCAAACAAATGGGTTCCGTCAGCACTCAGCCGGACGGGGCTGGTCTGCGCCCCCTCGAAGTTCACGTAAGAAGAAGTCTGGGCCAAGGCGACAGATGTAGTGATCAATGCGAGAAGAGTTATAAGTAAGCGAAATCGATGAGATTGATGGCGTTTCATAATGTACCTACCCTGCTGCTGCGGAAAAGAGACTCACAGAAGACGTACAAGTACGCCGCAGAGTCAAAACTCAAACGCCGTAGATTGTGGACTATTTCCAACAATGGTACGTCGAGGGCTCTTTAAACGTCAACAGTTGGGCCGCGCAACATATAGCTCGAATTAACTATCTTTTGGACGTTACCCTACTGTAATGCGCTAATTATGAAATAATCATGAAAGATTTGGATGTGTATCTACTTCGAGCGCGTTTTGTCGCTCAGCCACTCCTCGGCGCGGCGCTCCAATGCAATTCGCACTAACTGGCTGCGCGTCCTAGCCCCGGTGCGCTGGAACAATTGCTGCATCACCCACTTTATAGAAGATTCAGTTGTATCGAGCTGAACCGCGAGTTCCTTGTTCGTCAGACCTTCGAATACACCTTTCAACACCGCTCTTTCGCGATCCGAGAGCGGCATCGTATTTCCGGACTCGGCGGATCGTTCACCCGCCGCAGCGGAGGCGAGCGACTGCATGGCTTTCGGGTCAAGCCATGTTTCCCCCAGCATCACCTTGTGGATCGCCTCGACGAGCTCACTGGGGCGATTGTGTTTCAGGAAGATCCCCGCAGTGCCGTTTTCCAGCGCGGTCAGCGTGTTCGCGTCGCTCATCCCGGCCGTGACGATGAGGACGCGCGCATTGAACCCGCGCGCCCTGGCATCCTTGAGAAAAGTCAACCCGTGGTGTTCGCCAAGATCGTAGTCAAGCAACACCAAGTCCACTGGCTCGCGTTGCATGGTTGCGAGCGCCTCGCCGGCCGATTCGCAATTGGCGACTATTTCAAATCCGGGCTCACCCTCGAGCAGCCTGCTGAGGCCCTCCCGAAACAGCAAGTGGTCGTCCAACAAAAGAATCCGGATCTGTGGTTCCAAGGCGTTCTTTCTCATCCTTCAAGGCTGCCAGAGCTAGCTCAACGATAAAACTCGAACCGCTCGGCATCGGTTCATAGCGCAGCCCACCTCGAAAAGAAGAGACTAACGCACGCGAAACGTAAAGACCTAGGCCGGTCGCCTTGGCACCGCGCTGAAACGGCCGGAACAGCCTCTCCGGATCGGTGACGCCGCATCCCGTATCTTGAAATTCTACTTCCACCCGCTGGCCTTCCGCAGTTGCCCTAACGGTCAAACGCCGGACACCGGAATGCATCATTGCGCGTTCGCTGTTCTGCTTGAGGTTCAGAAAAACCTGCATGAGGCTAGACCGGTCCGCCCAGACAGGAGGGAGTTTGCGGCTGATCGACCACACGATTTCGATGCCGTTCTCACGCATGGAAGACTCAATCACAATACGCAGTTCTTCGAGCAACGAGTTCAGATCCAATGCGCCCGCGCCCTCCGCCGGCCTTCCGAGATCCATTGCGGCGATCTCCTCCAGCGCGGTAACCAGTGTTCCTAGAGCTTCGAAGTCCTTGCTGGGTTTCAACACGCCGTTGCGGGATAAGTTGGAATGAACCACAGCGATGGCGGCGCAGACATTACGAACTTCGTGAGAGACGGCCGCGGCCATGATTCGAGATCCAGCTAACAACTGCTGCAGACTCGATTCCTCACGGGTTCTAAGTTCTTCTGAGTTATCGACGATGAGCGCGGCCAGCCGCGGGCCTGCCCGCGTGCGATAAGTGGAAAACCAGATATCGGCTAGAAACAGATCGCCATCATCGCGGCGCGCCTGGCACTGCATGGTGGTGCGAAAAATCTGATGGTCCCGGTCCAACCCGGCGACGCTGAAAAGCAACGGGAGATATTCCCGAATCGATTTTCTTGCAAACTGGCCGGCTTCGAGGCCGAAGAGGCGGTGGGCCGCCTCGTTCGCGAGGAGCACCTCGCCTTCGGAATTCGTAGTGACGATTGCGGCGGGACTGGTATCTACAAACACCTTTAACTGCTCCTCAGCTTCCTGGCGAGCCTCGCTCTCCGCCTGTATCTGGGACAACAGTTCCCGGCCCGCGCGATGGCTGGCAACGAGCTCATTCACGACGACCCCGATACCAAAGAACACAATAAACATCAGGATGTCACGCACCGACCCCACGGCCGGCGTCCACTCGAAGACGTCAAAGGCTTCTGTCAATACCGTGCAAAGTGCAGCCGCAACTGCGATCTGGGACCGCCGGAGTACGCGTCCCGCAAGAGACATCGGGAAGAGATAGAAAAAACCGAGCGGAATCGCAGGCGTGGACCACCAATCGGCCCAGGCGATCAGGACTGTCAGGAGTCCGGCCGCGACGACGACGGCCTTGCGAGATTCCAGAAACGAACCAAACGACATAGCCGATCAGCAGGTGCTAAGAATTTGGCAAACGCTGTGTCTCAATTCTATCAATTTGAGCGACCGGCCGAAGGGCTTCCGTTGCCAAACAAAGAGAAACACGAGTTCGATCAAAAGATAGCGGGCACCGCCCGAAAGATAGCCATCCCCCTCGGGGTTCCTTTCAGAATCGGCATTCAAACTGAAGTTTTCGGAACTCGGTGAATTAGATGAGCGCGTTTCTTATGATGCAGGATCGAATTTCGAGTGGCAGCCCGTCCCTTAGCATTCTGCTTACGGTGTGGCCTGTCGAAAGCCATGTTCGATTGTTTTTAGCGCTGGCCAACGAACTGAGGAGTAGAGGCCACCGCGTGGTCTTTTATCTCACGCCCTCCCCGGAATGGCACGGGGATCTCGCGCCTTTTCTATGCTTTCCATACCGGAACGTAGATGCGGCGAAGATCGAAGAAATATTGAGGAAACTATCCAGCGGACACGCGGGCAGATGGGAGACCCGGTCGCTGTGGAAAGAATTCCTGGTGGAGTCCATTCCCGCTCAAGTGGCAGATCTCAAGCCTTTAATTGCTAACTGCCGGCCCGATTTAATCGTTACCGACATAACGATGTGGGCGCCATTTCTAATCTTGCACGAGCTCATGGAAATTCCGGTGGTGCCTTACGCCCATACAGCCCACTGCCTTTTGCCGGGGCCGGACGGGCCTCTAGTCGGTTTCTCGGGGCCGCGCCTGAAAAGCAGAGTGCTGCGCCATGCAAGATCGCGCGTCGCGGCGCAGTTGCTGGGGGTCGCTAATCGAGGATTGCGAAATCGGGTCAATCAGCTTCGAAGGGAGTGTTCTCTGGAACCGATCCCGGCTTCCGTCACGGAATTTTCCGGTTCCATGCCCCTCTATCTGGTGCCCGGTTCACAGGAATTCGATTACCAGCGCGAAGATCTGCCGAAATCCGTCAGATATGTCGGCGTTCCTTTCGGAGTGCCACGCCAGGCTGCGCGGTTAGGGCCTCAGCAAATCCCGGAAGAATCCGCGCGGGTAATCATCGATTCGGGGCTTCCCTACACCCGGCCGGATTTCGTAGAGCAGGTTTCATCCGCGATCGCGCCTCTGGGACTGGTGTGCGAAGTCGCAAACGCCAATACGTTGGGTTCAACATTACACCGGACCAGCGTGGTCATCACCGATGCAAATTCTCCGATGGTACTTACGGCGCTCGGAGACGGAATTCCGCTCGTCGCAATCCCGCACTCGTTTGATAGCGGAGAAAATGCCTGGCGTGTTCGCGAGTATAACTGCGGCATCAGAATTTCTCCCCAAAAAACAGACGATGCGGCGATTCGAGACGCGGTCACAAGAATCTTGCGCGAGCCTTCCTATCGCGAAAGGGCGCATCAGCTTGCGGTGAACTTCGAGGCGCAGGGTGGTGCGTCCATGGCTGCGAAGCTGCTCGAAGAATTGGGGTTGTCGCACCGCTGGCAAAGGAAGACCGGTTGATCTACGCCCCCGCGGCGAGCCAGGCGACCATCGCACGTAAAGATTCATAGGCTCGCAGCTTCGCAGCGTCGGTGCCTTCATCCTCGGCGAGCGTGATGTGCTGGCTCATCTGCTCGAACACGATCGGCCCCATTGTCAGCAATGCTTCCGCCCCGGATGCAGTCCATTTCACCAGGACATACCGGATGAGTTGATCGACTGGGATCCCGGTCTCCGCGCTGAGATTTCCCAGGGCCGGCATGGGGTCGGCGGCCGCGTAACAAGCTACTTCAGCCTTGAAGTTGGCGTGCGGATCTTCCATTCCGGCCGCAGTTTTTTCAAACGCGATTGGGTTCGGGGTGCACCCAAGGTTTGCGATACGGCCGCGCCAGAATACGGTTGGCCTCTTCGTCCTGCACCACGCGTTGCTTCTCGGCATCCCACTGCAGGGTGCGGCCAAGCTTCATGGCATTGTTCGCGAGGATGCAACTGGTGGTCGAGATGTAGCCTTGCTCGATATCGGCTACAGGCTTGCCGCGCGAGTCGATAGCCGCTAAAAAGTCCTTCATGTGTCCGCGAATCGCGGGTGCGACGTGTTTCTCCAAATCCTTCTCAGTGCGATCTTCGGGATACTGCTGCAGTTCGTACGCTACATCTAAATGCTCGGGCTTTCCGTCGCCCAGCGGAATGAAATCGTACGACATCACGCTGACCTTCAGAGTCCCTTTGTCGCCGTAAAACGTTGCGCCCCAAGGATACTTCGGGTCCGCCGATTCGCCCCAGGTGCGATGCTCCCAGATAATCTTGAGGTCATTGAAATCGAAAGTCGCGGTCTGAGTATCGGTAATGTTCGCCTTGCTGGCTTTATCGACCAGAATGCCGCCGGTGGAGGCGATGCGGGTGGGCCATCCGAGACCCATCATCCACCGCACCATGTCGAACATGTGGATGCACATATCGCCGACAATGCCGTTTCCGTATTCCATAAACGCACGCCACCCGCGAGGATGCACCAGTTTGTTGTACGGGCGCATGGGGGCGGGGCCGGTCCACAATTCGTAATCGAGATAATCGGGAGGAGCGGTATCGGGCGGGTTCTCCGTCGCGCGCATGTGGTAATAGCAGTACGTTTCCACCAACCCGATCTTCCCCAGCTTGCCTGTGTTGATGAACTTGTCGCGCGCCTCGATCAGGTGCGGCGTGCTGCGGCGTTGCGTGCCCACCTGGACCACGCGCTTGTACTTCCGCGCGGCCGCGAGCATCGCTTGCCCTTCGATCACATCCACGCTGATCGGCTTTTGGCAGTAGACATCGACTCCCGACTTCACCGCTTCGATCATCGGCAATGCATGCCAGTGGTCCGGGGTCGCGATCAGAACGATATCCAGATCCTTCTGCTTCAGCATGTCGCGGTAATCGTGGAACGTGCGCGGAGTCTTCTTCGACGCCTGCCGGGAAGCGGTCATCTCGGCCGCATTGACGAGCATCACCTTATCGACGTCGCAGAGCGACACCACTTCGACGGGCGAAACTTGAATCAGGCGGAACAGGTCCGCTTTGCCGTACCATCCGCAACCGATTAGCCCGACGCGCCGCGGTTTGTCATCCGCCAGAAGAGGCATCGCCGCGAGCCCCGCGGCAGTGCTCGATAGAAACTGTCGCCGATTCATGATCCCTAGAATATATCTTGACCGCGGTCGAGGGGGAACCACAATAGCGACTGCACTGGCGACCAAACTGCTCGGAATCCTGCTTATGACACAACCTGAGAACCTGCATCGCCGCACTATTCTGGGAGCACTGGCCGCTGCACCGCTGGCCCGCAACCTGTTCGCCGATGAGACGCGCCAAGGTGACATGATCTATCGCAAGCTCGGGCGCACCGGTGAACGTGTCTCCGCAATCGGACTCGGAGGCCACCACATCGGTCGCCCCATCGACGAGAAGGATGGCATCAAGCTGATTCGCACAGCCGTCGATCGCGGAATCAATTTTCTCGACAACTGCTGGGATTACCATGACGGAAAAAGTGAAATCTGGATGGGCGATGCCTTGCGCGATGGGTACCGCCAAAAAGTCTTTCTCATGACCAAGTTCGATGGCCGGACGAAGGCTGCGGCGACACAGCAAATTGAAGAGTCGCTGCGTCGCCTACAAACCGACCACATTGACTTGATTCAGTTTCACGAGAACATCCGGCTGGAAGACCCGGACCGATTCTTCGCCGACGGCGGCGCCATGGAGGCCGTGGTCGCGGCCAAACAAGCGGGGAAAGTTCGCTATATAGGTTTTACCGGTCATAAGGATCCGTCGGTGCATTTGCGTATGCTGGAGATGGCCGCGGCACATAGTTTTCACTTCGATGCCGCGCAGATGCCGCTGAATATTCTCGATGCGAACTTCCGCAGCTTCGCTAAGAACGTGGTGCCGAAGCTGGTGGAGCAGGGCATCGGCGTTCTGGGTATGAAGCCGATGGGCGACGGCAGCATTCCGAAAAGCGGCGTTGCCACCGGGATCGAGTGCCTCCATTATGCGCTGAACCTTCCGACATCGGTCGTGATCAACGGCTGCGAAAACATGCAGAGGCTCGATCAGGCATTCGAAGCGGCGCGCACTTTCAAGCCGATGACCGAATCGGAACTGGGCGCCCTGCTTTCGCGCACTCGCGATGCGGCGTTGTCGGGTAAGCTGGAGGCGTTCAAGACAACGAACCAGTTCGACGGCACTGCAAAGAACCCCCACTGGATGGGTTAATGCGATGAGTAGGCGTTGTATAAATCGGCGATGCGCGCGTCCTTCTCATCGCCTGGATGGATGATCACGCGATAGCGAAACCGCACCGGCTTTCCTGGCTCAACTATCATCGAACCATCGGCTTTGGAATCGCTCAGAAAGTCGTGAAGGCCGAAAATGTTGGCCGCGTATAGGCCGTATCCGCGCGTGTGCCAATAAGTCGGATGCCGCGGATTCTCTGGATGATCCAAGATCGCGATGCCGACTTTCTCGCCGGCAAGCTCGCCGTGATAGTCCATCCAGTCCGCACGCTTGCCCCAGCACTCTGCTTCACCCGTTTTGCCTTCGGAGTTGACCATTTGTCCCGTGCGCGGCGGCTGGGGGAGTGAATCTTTCTCCTTGGTTTCCAGACCCGCTGCCAGCCGCATCGCAAATGTTCCTTCCTTGGTGTCGCCGAAGACGACTCGAACAATCGGCGTCAGAGTAATGTCGAAATCGATGGTGCGGGTTTTGTCGCCACGATAAAAGGTCATGCGGCGCTTCTCGGTCATGATCGCGTGACCCGGCACATCGAACCATTCGAACGTGGTGTCGATGGAGCCGGATTCTTTGCCGCTGGTAATCTTGTCGACGCTCTTCATGGCGATGCGTCCCAATTTGTTCTTTTTGTACATCGGCTCGTTGGCCCAGAAATCGGCGCCGTTCACATCTCCGTGACCGAACCACAGGCCGCGGTGGTGCGGGTGATCGGCGCTCTCGCCGGGAATCTTCTCCATCGGATATCCGCGCGTCACAATGGTTCCCGATGCGGCTCTCAGCGGATGCAAGTAAGGCTTGGTCACATCCGGTCCGTAGAATAACTGCGTGTATGGCTTACCATCGATTGCGACCGCGATGCGATTTTCCAGTTGAGTGATTGTGACTTGGCCGCTGAGCGCTACAGTCGTGAAGAGGGGCAATAACCATCGCATGAACATCAGCATATCCCCATCGGGTTCGAAGAATCCCGCGGAGTTAATCGCGCGCTGCCGTGAACGCATTCGAATGCGAGACAGCGAAGTGCGCGCGTGGGTCTGTATCGACGAGAACGCCGATTGGACGGATGGCCCTCTGTGCGGAATTCCATTCGGCGTGAAAGATATCTTCGATACGGCGGCCCTGCCAACGGCCTATGGATCGAGTGCCGAAGAGCCGCTGCGCGGCAGCGTGGATGCGGCGCTGGTAGCGCGATTCCGGGAACTCGGCGCGGTGATGCTGGGCAAAACTCAAACTGCCGCTTTCGCCTACTTCGATGCGCCGCCGACGCGGAATCCGCGCGATTTGAGCCGCACGCCCGGGGGCAGTTCCAGCGGGTCGGCTGCGGCAGTCGCCGATGGCATGGTGCCGTTCGCGCTCGGCACGCAGACGCAAGGATCGATTCTGAGACCTGCTTCCTACTGCGGCGTAACGGGGTTCAAGCCGACATTCGGGTTGCTTCCGCTCGAAGGCTGCCTGCCGTTTGCGCCGACGCTCGATACCGCCGGCCTTTTCACGGAAACCCCCGCGGATATGCGTGCGCTCTGGGATTGTTTGTTCGATGCCGAAGGTGGTTCGCATCGTCGTGTTGGGGTGCTGCCGCGGGACGCTACTGCCGATGACGCGATGCACGCGGCGACAACCGACGCAATTGAACGACTGCGCGCCGTGGGGTTTCAAGTTCACGATATTGAAGTCCCTGCCGGATGGCAAGAACTTGGAGCCGCGGTACGAATCGTGAACGAGTATGAGGGCGCACGCACCCACGAAGCGCGTTTGAAAAACTTCGGGGCGGCAATTGGGTTGAAGCTCGCGGAGCTGGTGCGTCGCGGTTTGTCTATTAGACGAGAATCCTATGTTCAGGCTCTTGCACTGATATCGGAAATGCGCGAGCGAATGGCGCCGATCTCCCGCGAATTCCCTGCCCTGCTCTCGCCCGCGGCAACCGGCCCGGCCCCGCTCGGCCTTGCCTCAACCGGCGACCCGGTCTTAAATGCCCCGTGGACAGCTCTAGGCGGCCCGGCGATCGCGTTACCGATGCCCGTGGCCGGCCCGCCGCTCGGCCTTCAACTGAGTGGCGCACCCGGTGATGACGCGCGCTTGATCGGTACAGCCGAAGCGATTTACGACGCTATTCATTAGGTCCATGCTATCCTCTGCAAAACCTGTGAAGGCCACGATTCGCGCTCGGGCTGAGCGCTATTTCGAGTTCGAGTCTCTCCAGACCAACTGGCGGACCGAAATTCTCGCGGGCTTGACCACGTTCATGACGATGGCCTACATCGTCTTCGTGAATCCGTCGATCCTGCACGAAGCCGGAATGCCGCTCGCCGCGGTCACAGCCGCGACGTGCCTGTCCGCGGCTTTCGGCAGCTTGATGATGGGCATCGTCGCGCGCTACCCGATCGCGCTTGCCCCCGGCATGGGCCTTAACGCGTATTTCACCTATTCAGTCGTTAAGGGAATGGGCGTGCCTTGGCAGGTTGCCCTTGGAGCGGTTTTCTTATCGGGCGTCACGTTCCTATTGCTTACCGTGCTCGGCGTGCGGCAGCTCATTGTGAAAGCCATACCGCACGAGTTGTACGCTGCCGTCGCGTCAGGTGTCGGCCTCTTCATCGCGCTGATCGGGTTCCGCAATTCCGGAATCATTGTCCCGAATCCAGCAACCACCGTTGCCCTTGGAAATTTGCGCGACCCCGGAACGCTGCTCGCCATCTTCGGCCTGCTGCTCATGGCGGCGCTCCTCGCTTGGCGCGTGCAGGCGGCGATACTCATTGGCATTGTTGCGACGACGCTGATCGGCATGATCGCAGGCGTCGCGCATTGGCAGCCGCAGGCATATCGCTTGACCGATATCTCCGCAACAGCGTTTCAGCTCGACATCCGGGGCGCGCTCGGGATTGGATTCCTCGAAATTGTTTTCGTTTTCCTCTTCGTCGACCTGTTCGACAATATCGGAACCCTCGTCGCCGTTGGGAAGAAAGCAAAACTGTTCGATCGCGCGAATGAGATTCCGCATGTGAACCGCATTCTCTATGTCGATGCTTCGGCGACAGTTGTAGGGTCGCTGGCCGGCACGTCGACGGTGGTGAGTTATATCGAAAGCTCAGCGGGCGTGGCGGCCGGCGGTCGATCGGGCGTCACGGCGATCGTCACCGGACTGCTGTTCGTAATCGCGCTGTTCATCGCGCCCTTGTCGGCGTCATCCCAGCCGCGGCCACCGCGCCTGCATTGATCATCGTGGGCAGCATGATGATGACCACGGTAAGTGAAATTGAATGGGCCGACCCGCAGACCGCGATCCCCGCATTCCTCACGATGCTTACGATTCCCCTCACATTCAGCATCGGCAATGGCCTTGCATTCGGCTTCACCGCGTTCACTCTTCTGAAGGTACTGCGCGGCCAATACCGGGATGTAAATTGGGTGGTCTACGCCCTGGCCGCGCTGTTTCTGGTTAGATTCTTCTACCTTGGAAAAGGAGCTTGACCATGCGTGTTCTCTGCGCGCTGCTGCTGTTCGGAATCTCCGCAACGGCCGCGACAAAGAAATTCGACTTACTGATTCAGGGCGCGGTGGATGGCGAACTTCAGCCATTGCTGACAGCGTTGGAAGGCAAGAAACAGATCAATATCGGCGCCTGGACATTTTGGACCGGGCGCATCGGAAAAAAATCCGTCGTCCTTTCTCGCACCGAGATGGGACCGCTGAATGCCGCAGCCGCGACCATGCTCGGGATCGAGCAATTTCATCCGGCGGCAATCATCAATCAAGGCACGGCGGGCGCGCATAATCCAGACTTTCTCCTGTGGGATATTGTGCTCGGCGCGGAGACCACCGACTATGGCGCGTTCAAGTCTGATCACGCCGATGCCGGAGCGGGGACGGATCCCGCACGCTGGAAGCCGATGGCCCATTTGATGCGCCTCGATAATGCGCACATCACCCGCTTCGAGCACTTCCCCGGCGACCCGGCGCTGCTCGCCGCGGCAAAACGGATGAAGTACGAGCGCGGCAAATTACGCGAAGGCAACATCGGGTCGGCCTACGAATTCAACAAAGAGATCGACCACATTCTGTGGCTGCACAAAACCTTCGGCACCGATTCCGAAGACATGGAGAGCGCGTTCGTCGCCGGCGTTGGACAAGGGATGAAGACGCCGGTGCTCGCCATCCGCATCATCTCGGATTCGGAAATGACGCATCCCAAGTTTGAAGAAATCGCCGGCGAATATTGCGCCCAGTTCGTGCTCGATCTTGTTCGCAGCTTGAAATAGGCGAACGCTACTTGCCTTTGGCGTGACCCTCTTGGCTGTGATGTTTCATGACGGTGCGCGCCGCCACTTCTTTAGCAATTTAATTGCCCCTGCGCTGGGATAATGCCGCCCGGGCCGCACGCACCAAGGTCTCGGCTTCAGCAGCGGTATCGCCCGTAACAGTCAGGTGGCCCATTTTGCGTCCCGGCCGTGGGGTGAGCTTGCCGTAGAGGTGCAGTTTGGCTGCAGGCTCGGAACACGCGGCCCGCCAGTCGGGTTCGCCGCCTACCCAGATATCGCCGAGCAGATTGACCATTGCGGCGGGCCGGAACATCTGCGGCGAGCCCAAGGGCAGCCCGCACACCGCCCGCAACTGCTGCTCGAACTGGCTGGTCACGCACGCATCAATCGTGAGATGCCCTGAATTGTGAGGACGCGGGGCTAACTCATTTACCAGAATTTTCCCTATGCGCGTCAGAAAGAATTCCACGCACAGCACACCCACCACGTTCAGCGCTTCGAGCAGGCTTCGGGTCATCTCGACGGCTTCGCGGGCAATGTTCGGAGGCAAGGCCGCGGGCGATGAGCAGATGTCGAGGATTCCGCGCACATGATCGTTCCGGCTCGGCTCGTAATAGATAAAATTCCCGTCTTCAGATCGCGCCGCAACCACCGAGAATTCGCACTCAAAATCGACCATCGATTCGAGCACCGCTTCCTGCTTCATCTGCGCCCAGGCGCTGCCGATTTCGTCCACGTTCCGAATGGTGAATTGTCCTTTTCCGTCATAACCGAAGCCGGCCGATTTCAGAATTGACGGGCCATGCCATGCTTGCCGCAGTTCGGCTTCGGACCGCACCGTATGAAATTCCGTCACCGGAAATCCGTGCGTTGCCAGAAACGTTTTCTCGCGCAGCCGATGCTGCGTGATGTGCAGGACGTCGCCAGCGGGCCGAACCGGCGCGCACGCGGCGGCAGCTTGGGCCGTCGCCGCCGGAACATTTTCGAACTCGAACGTCACCACGCTCACGCCCGCCGCAAACCCTCGCACGGCATCCAGATCGTCATAGGCGGCGTTGATCTCGAGGTCCGCGACCTGGCCCGTCGGGGTATCTTCGTCGGGCGAAAGGGTGTGCACGCGATAGCCCATGCGCCGGGCCGAAATCGCGAACATACGTCCAAGCTGCCCGCTGCCCAGAACGCCGATGACCGCGCCTGGCAGTACGGTCAAGAGAGCTTCTCTTCGAGAACGCGGCGCGTCTGTTCACCCCGGAACACACGCAATTTTTCACGCAACTCAGGGTGGTGGTTGCCGAGGATTTGGATCGCGAGCAACGCCGCATTCTTCGCTCCTGCGACACCGATCGCGAGCGTCCCAACCGGCACGCCGGCCGGCATCTGGACGATGGAGAGCAGCGAATCCATACCCTTCATCGCACGGCTTTCGATCGGGACGCCGAGCACAGGCAGCAGCGTGTGGGCCGCCGTCATGCCCGGTAAATGTGCCGCCCCGCCCGCGCCCGCGATGATCACTTCGATGCCGCGCGCCTCCGCGCCCGCCGCGAATTCCGCCATCAGATTCGGTGTACGGTGCGCCGAAACCACGCGTGTCTCATGCGGCACTCCAAATTCCGTGAGCACGTCGCTAGCATTCCGCATCGTCTCCCAATCAGACTTGCTGCCCATGATGATTGCGACGAGCGGCTTTGGGTCGACCGGCATCCGCGAGGCCTACTGCCCTTGCGCCAAGGTGAATCCGGCCTTGCCGTCAAAGTTGCGCAGCGTCTCGGTCTTCACAATGTCATAACCGGCCGCGATCACCTTCTGCATCAGCCCAAGAACCTGCGATTGAGAGACGGCCTTCTTCGAATCTTGCAACAAGAAGCGGCACCGAAAATTGTCGGTGCAGAATGTCTCGGAGAAAAAGCCGGGCCAGATGGCAACGCCGCGGCTCGAGATCATCGTAAGCTCCAGACCGTCATTGGCGATCGCTTTCAGCGCGTTTCCGAACTCGCCCGGACTGCGGTGTTGCGAATCGATATAAAGATCGACACCTACCATCTCGACTTTCACCGGAGGACGGCTCGTAGGCGTCCATTCCTTGCGTTTCACCTCAGCCGACGCGTAGACGGCGCGCTTCAACGTCTCCGGAAATTGACCCAGACGCGCGGCCACGGCCTGCGCGAATTCCTTGGTCCCGACCTTCTTCTTGCTGACCTTTTCGGTGTAGATATCGTACGTGTGAACTCCATCCTCCAGAGTGCGCAGCCACGCGTTGTGAACGCGCTCGGCGATCTCGGGCTGCCCGATATGCACCAGCATCATCACACTGCCAAGCAGCAGTCCCGAAGGATTCGCAAGATTCTGACCCGCGCGGCGCGGCGCCGAACCGTGAATCGCTTCGAACATGGAACACTGCAGACCGACATTCGACGAACCCGCCAAACCCACTGAGCCCGCAATCTGCGCGGCCACATCGGAGAGGATGTCGCCGTATAGATTGGGCATCACGATCACGTCAAATGATTCCGGCGTATCGGCCAGCTTTGCGGCACCGATATCGACAATCCAATGCTCGTTGACTATGTCCGGATATTCGGCGGCAATCTCGTCGAAGACTTTATGGAAGAGACCATCGGTCATCTTCATGATGTTGTCTTTGGTGAAGCAGGTCACCTTTTTACGCTTGGCGATTTTGGCGTACTCGAACGCAAAGCGGACAATTTTTTCGCAGCCCGGGCGCGAGATCAGCTTCAGGCACTCCATCACATCCGCGCTGAGCTGGTACTCGATCCCGGCGTAGAGATCTTCTTCGTTCTCGCGCACAATCACCACGTCCATGTTGTGATGCTTGGTCTCGACAAACGGGTGATAGGAAACGCAGGGCCGCACGTTGGCGTAGAGGCCGAGTTTCTTACGAGTGGTGACGTTCAGACTCTTGAAGCCGCCGCCCTGCGGGGTGGTGATGGGGGCCTTGAGAAAAACTTTCGTGCGGCGCAGCGATTCCCAAGCGCTGTCTTCGATCCCGGCGGTGTTGCCGCGCAGATAAACCTTCTCGCCGATCTCGATCGGCTCAATCTCTAACGCGGCTCCAGCTTCCTTCAGAATATGCAGCGTTGCGTCCATGATTTCGGGGCCGATGCCGTCCCCGTGCGCAACGGTTATGGGTGTCTTGGTGGTCATGATGGCGAATTCATCAGGATATCACTGACGAACGCCCGGACCCCCGTTTGCTCGGGCTAGCTGGTGAGCGCGGCTTTGCAATACTCGTAGCATTTCTTAACTTCCGCCACGGTGTCGCCGCCTTTATATTCGTACTCAATATTCGCCGGAATCTTGTACTTGTGTTTCTTGAGTACCAGCAATACCTGCTTGATCGGCGTGTCGCCTTCGCCGAAAGGCACGTTGTCGCCCTGATTCTTCTTCCGGTCCTTGATGTGCAGCGTCAGGATGCGCGCGTGGTGCTTTTCGAGATAATCCACCGCATCGAATCCAGCCGCGGTGAAGTGCCCAATGTCCAGATTGATCGCCAGATACTTCGAGCGCCCTTTTAGCGCCTCGGCGAAACTATCCGGAGTCGCAAACTCGTTCGCCTTCATGTTGGAATGGTTGTGCATTCCGACATACACCTTGTACTTCAACGCGAACGGGTCGATCCGTTTGGAGGTAGTCACGTTCGAAGATGCGGTGATCTTGTCGACGCCGAGCGCTTGCGCCATCTGAAAGCCGCGCTCAATCTCGGCATCGCTGAAGTCTTCGCGGAAGCTGTAGTTAAAGGCGTAGAGAATGATTCCAGCGTTGTCGAACTTCTTGCGCACGTTCTTGAAATCATCCAGTGAGACGGTCTCTCGCCACGTCTTCAGCTCTGGCGCTTTCATGCGCGGCTCGACGTGACCCTGCCACAGTTCACATTCGCTCAAACCCACGTCCAGCATGCCTTGAATGGCTGCATCGAGCGGGCGATCGCGGAAACTATACGACTGCGCGCCGATCTGTACACCGTCGATAATGGAGTTCGGCTTATCCGCTGCAAGCGCCGATCCGGCAAAGGCCGCGAGCGCCAGTTTATGGAAATCACGTCTGGAAGTCATCGGCGATCAGTTTACTATAAACACCGATTACCAGATGCGTACTCGATCCGCTGGAGCGAGGTAGAGCTGCTGGCCGGGCTGCACATCGAACGCCGGATACCATGCGTCGAGATTGCGAACTGTGTCGGTCCGGAACTTCGATGGGGCGTGCGGATCGGTCATCACCTGCTGGCGAAGGGCCGCTTCACGAGTTTTCGAGGCCCGCGTCTGCGCGAACGCCAGGAAGAACTGCTGGTCGCCGGAAAGTCCGTCAACTACGGGGGCTTCTTTGCCGCCGAGCGAAGCGCGGTAACCGTCATACGCCGCGGCGAGCCCGGCTACATCCGCGATGTTCTCCGCTAGCGTCTGCTTGCCATTCAGCGAAAGATCGTCAAACGGCTTATAGGTGTCGTACTGCGCGGCCAGGTTCGCGGTCGATGCATCGAAATGCGCGAGATCGCTCGGGGTCCACCAGTTGCGAACCCGGCCTTTGGAATCGAACGCGGCGCCTTCGCTGTCGAAGGTGTGGCTGATCTCATGCCCGATGATGGAACCGATGCCGCCGTAGTTTGCGGCGGCCGGCGCCTTCGGATCGTAAAAGGGCGGCTGCAAAATGGCCGCGGGAAAGTTCAGCGCGTTCTGGAGCGGAAGGTTTACGGCATTCACCGTCTGGGGCGTCATGGACCACTCTTTGCGGTCGGTCTGCTTGCCCAAACGCGAGACCTGGCGGTGATATTCGAAGAGACTGCTGCGCCATAGATTACCGAAGATGTCATGGGCCTTAACGTCCAATCCGGAGTAGTCGTGCCAGCTCTCGCCATAGCCCACGCCCACGTAAAGAGTGCTGAGTTTGGCTTGCGCTTCGGTCTTGGTCGAGGCATTCATCCACGGCAGGGCATCGATGCGCTTGCGAAACGCGGCAATGATGTTGGCCACCATCGCCTCGACTTCGGCCTTGTCTTCCGGATGGAAGTAGCGCTGAGCGTAGATTTTGCCGACTTCGTCACCGACTGTTGCATTCACCACGGCGACGCCACGCTGCCACCGTGGGCGCTGCTCGGGCGTCCCGGAAAGAACCTTACCGAAGAAATCGAACCGCGCGTCCGCGAAGGCTTTCGGCATTACTCCGGCATAGGCATCGATTTGATGGAACGCCAGCCAGTCTTTCCAGGTCTGCAAATCAGCGGAGCGCACCAGCGCGGACTCGCCCGCAAACGCGGGAGGCTGCCACACGATGAAGCTGGGCTGTTTGCTCAATCCCGCCGCGCGGAAATACTCCGCCCAATCGAGGCCAGGGGCTTTCGTCGTGAAATCCGCCTGCCGCCAGACGTTATTGGCTTTGTGGATGTCTTCGTTATCGGCCAAACTGGTGTGTTTCTCGGCGATCGCATGTTCTAGTTCAACGATGCGCTTGGCGCGAGCGTCCGTGTCCGTGTATCCGGCAAGCTTCAGCATCGTCGAGACGTGAGTCAGGTACTTGGCGCGAATGTCGCGCATGTGCGGCGTGTCGGCCAGGTAATACTCGCGATCTGGAAGCTGCAGGCCACCCTGTAGCAGGTACGCGGTGTAGTGCTCGGAATCGCTGAAGCCCGGAGCGACCCATAGGCCGAAGAGGTTCGCCGTGTGATAGTTCGTGTTGTTCAGCGCATCGACGTCGGCGCGAAGAGTCTCGCCGAGCGCGCGTGCCAGTTCCCGTTTGTCACGAATTGCGGCAATGGCCTCCAGGCGCGGCCGCAGCGGTGCGCCTCCTTTCGCTTCGATGCCGGCCTCATCCATAAAAGAGTTGTATAGATCGGCGATCTTGCGCTTGCTGCCACTGCTCTTTGCGCCCGCTTTGGCGATCTCTTCAATCAATGCCGCCGTGCGTTTGTTGCTCGATAAGTCGAGCGTCGTAAATACGCCGATCGATCCGCGATCCGGCGGGATTTCGGTGCGCTGAATCCACTGTCCATTGGCGTATTCAAAAAAATCGTCGCCCGGCTTGACCGATTTATCCATGCTGGCCGGATCCACGCCGTGGGTCGACGGCGGGTCATCCGCGAGTAAGGGCAGTACACTGAACGCGGCAGATACGAGAAAGATAGCTGAAGGAAGATAATAGGATTTCATTGATGCGCTCCGGACGAAACAGACGTTAGTATAAAGGCAAACCGCAACAGCGGCGCGCGGCATCTGACAAACATGCGAAGACTCCTTGGCGCTCTCTTTCTAATCGAACTCGCCTGCTGCGGGCAGGAAGTCCACCCAATCACGAAACGCGAGATCGCGCATGTGATGGGCGTCGGTGGCGCGGACTGGCTGACCCGCCCCGAGCGCGGACGCGAGGAATCGCCTGACAAAGCTTTGGACGCGATAGGGGTTCGCAAAGGTTCCACTGCGGCAGATATCGGCGCGGGAGTCGGTTACTTCAGTTGGAGGCTGGCCGAGCGCGTCGGCCCTAACGGAAAAGTCTACGCAAATGATATTCAGCCGGGGATGCTCGCGATGCTGCAAGACAATATGGCCGCGCGGCACATATCGAATGTAGTGCCGGTGCTCGGCTCGGAAGACGATCCGAAACTTCCGCGCGACTCCATCGACCTTGCGCTGCTGGTCGATGTTTATCACGAATTCTCAAAGCCGCGCGAGATGCTCAACCGCATCCGCGACTCGCTGGTTCCCGGCGGGCGTTTGGTGCTGCTCGAGTACCGGAAAGAGGATCCGACGGTACCCATCCGGCCTGAGCACAAGATGTCCGTGGCGGGCGTTCGCGCGGAAATCGAACCCGAAGGTTACAAGTTCGAACGTGTCGTTGAAACGCTGCCCCGCCAGCACATCCTGATCTTCCGGCGCGGCCTATAATCGGAGTTGATGCTCACTCGCCGTCAACTGCTGGCACTCGGCGCCGCTTTTCCAGCAATCGCGGAGAGCGGCAAGAAGCAGTCCGCGCTTTCGTGCACCGAACGTGTGGATCGAGCGTTCAAGGGTCAAGACGTCGACCGGGCGCCGTTCAGTTTCTGGCACCACTTTCTGGATGAAAAACTCCCCGCCGAGAAGCACGCCGAATCGACGCTCGCCTTTCACAAACAATTTCGAACTGACCTTGTAAAGGTGATGAGCGATTATCCTTTCCCGAAGCCCGACGGCCCATGGCATAAGCTTCGCGTGAATGACGATCCGTTCCCGGAGCAGATAAAAGCGCTGCAACTCATCCGCGACGGTTTGCAAGGGAAAGCTTACTTCCTGGAAACGATCTTCAACCCGTGGAATGTCGCCGAGAAGCTTTCTTCAAAAGAGGCTGTGCTCAAGATGAAAGCGGAAAATCCGAAAGAACTACTGGAGGCGCTGGAAGCCATCGCCGAGTCGGAAGCTAAGCACGCGCGCAAAGCCATCGGGGCAGGCGCGTCGGGAATTTTCCTCGCGATCGCTAATGCGGAGCCCGGAATTCTCTCGCAAGCCGACTTCGGCAAGTTCAGCGAACCCTTCGACCGTTTGGTGCTCGATGCCGCTTCTGACGCGCCCCTGAACACGCTCCATCTGCACGGTGACAAAGTCTACCTCGATCGTTTCCTGAACGGCTGGCCGGCGGCGGCAATTAACTATTCGAACTTCGGTACCGGCGTGCCGATCTCGGCGATTCGAGCTAAATTCCCGGGCTTGATTATGGGCGGGCTGGATGAGCGGAACTACCGCAAACTGACGCCGGCGGAGTTGAAGAAAGAGGCGCAAGCCGCGGAAGCCGCCGCCGGAAAGAAGTTCTTGCTGGCACCGGGCTGCTCGGTGCCGAACGACTCGACAGACGAAGAACTCGAGCGACTGCCCAAACTTCTCGGAGCATGAAAAAAGGCCCTATGCAATCGATGCATCGGGCCCGTTTTGAAAACAAAGGAGATCTTAGAACGTGTAGAGCATCGTCCCGGCAACCGGTTCGGGCTCGTCGCCGCCGACACCTACGGGCTGCAGTTCGGTATTGACCTGACGGTAGTAGATGCCGGTGTCGCCCAAGTAAACTTCGAGCTCCGCCGGTCGCGGAAGAAGGCCCTGAATCAAAGCCTCCGAAAGCGGATCCTCGATGTACTTCTGTAGCGCGCGCCGCAGAGGCCGCGCCCCGTAACTGCGATCGGCGCAAGTCTTCTCGAGAATGTACTTGGCCGCATCGGGCGCCAGACGAATCTTGAGCTGCTTCGAAACCAGATTACCGTTGATCTGCTCGACCAGAAGCGTGATGATCTGGATCAGGTCGTCATCCGTTAGGGAGGTGAACAGAATTACATCGTCCAACCGGTTCAGAAACTCCGGATTGAACGCTTTCTTGACCTCGCTCCGGACCATGTCTTCGATCTTCGAAGAAAAGCCTTCGGAAGCCGGCGCCGAGAATCCGAGATGTCCGCGCTTCTCGAGGAAGCGTGCCCCGAGATTTGAAGTCATGATGATGATCGTGTTCTTGAAATCGACTGTGTTGCCGAGTCCATCGGTCAACTGGCCGTCTTCAAAAACCTGCAGCAGAAGGTTGTAGATATCCGGGTGGGCCTTCTCGATTTCGTCCAGCAGAATGATCGAATAGGGCGAACGTTTCACACGCTCGGTAAGCTGGCCGCCCTCTTCGTAGCCCACATATCCGGGAGGCGAACCGATCAGCTTCGAGACCGAATGCTTCTCCATGAACTCGGACATGTCGAAGCGGATCAGGCTCTTCTCGCTTCCGAACAGGAACGCGGCGAGCGCTCGCGCGACTTCCGTTTTCCCAACGCCCGTCGGGCCGAGGAACAGGAAAGAACCCGCTGGACGGTTGACGGCCTTGAGGCCCGCGCGCGACCGCCGAATGGCACGCGCCAGAACCGAGATGGCTTTCTCCTGACTGACCACGCGCTTGTGTAACTCATCTTCAATCCGGAGAAGCTTGGTGATCTCTTCTTCCTTGATAGAAGTCATCGGGACGCCGGTCCAGCGCGCCACCACATCGTCGATATCGTCCTTCGTCACCACGCCGGTCGATGTATCGTCCAGGTTGTATTTCTCGCGAAGCTGGCGCATGTTCTCGCGCTCTTTGCGCTCTTCGTCGGAGTAGAAGCGCGCCTTCTCGAACTCGTGATTGGCAATCGCATTTTCCATGCGGTGCACGATGAACTTGATGCGCTTCTGGATATCGGCTAGATCGCTCGGCAGCGTCGTCTGCCGCAGCTTGACGCGCGCGCCGGCCTCATCGATCAGATCGATGGCCTTGTCCGGCAGAAAGCGATCCGGAATGTAGCGGCTCGAAGTATAAACCGCCGCTTCAATAGCTTCATCCGTGTATCCGACCGCGTGAAATTTCTCGTAGCGGTCTTTGATGCCAAACAGAATCTTAACCGCATCGATTTCACTCGGCGGCGGCACTTTCACCGCCTGGAAACGGCGCTCGAGTGACCGGTCTTTCTCGATGGACTTACGAAATTCAGCCGGAGTGGTTGCGCCGATGCACTGGATCTCGCCGCGCGATAGTGCCGGCTTCAGGATATTCGCGGCATCGAGGGAGCCTTCCGCCGAACCGGCGCCGACCAGCGTGTGCAGCTCATCGATGAAGATGATCGCGTTCTGATTCTCCATCAACTCCTTCATGATGGTCTTCAGCCGCTCTTCGAACTGGCCGCGATATTTGGTGCCCGCCACAATCAGCGAAAGGTCGAGCGCCAGAATCCGCTTATCGGCCAGGAACGAAGGCACATCGCCTTCGGCAATCCGCTGGGCCAAGCCTTCCACGATAGCTGTCTTCCCAACCCCAGGCTCACCAATCAGCACCGGATTGTTCTTGGTGCGGCGGCACAGAATCTGCACCACCCGTTCCAGTTCGTAATCGCGTCCGATGAGGGGATCGAGCGAGGTGTCCATCGCGGCCTGCGTCAGATCGCGGCTGAACTCCGCGAGAAGCGAACTTTCTTTGGGCCGGTTGGATGACACCTTCTCCGATTGCGAGCGTTGCAACTCCTCGCGAATCGTGGAGAGCCGCAGACCGCGTTCATGCAGAATTTCCGCCGCGAAACACTTTTCTTCGCGCAGCAAGCCCAGCAGCAGATGCTCGGTGCCGATGTGCTTATGGCTCAACCGCTCAGCCTCTTCAGCGCCATACGCCAACACGCGCTTGCATTCATGGCTTAAGGGAAGATCGACAGACGTCGAAACCTTCTCTCGGATGGTGGTGTGCCCCTCGATCTGCTTGCGAATGGAATCCACGGCGGCATGCGAACGCAAAAACCGATTCGCTAAAGTTTTGTCTTCACGAAGCAGGCCCAGCAGAAGGTGCTCCGTCTCGATGTACGGGCTTCCAAACTGGCTCGCCTCATACCGGGCGAAAAAGATGACGCGTCGTGCCTTTTCGGTATATCGCTCAAACATATAGGATTTTGGCTCCCGTGAAACTTCGAAATACTCCCACTACTACTTAAGATACGCTCCGTGCGATCCCGGTTGCAAAACCGTCGACAACATTCCCGATTCCAACTTTAAAACACGATCACAACGCGCTGCCAACGAAGGATTATGAGTTACGAAAACGGAGGTGAGCCGGTACTTCTGATGCAAGGTGTCGAGCAGGTCGAAGATCTTCTCGCCCGTTTTCTCGTCCAGATTTCCCGTGGGCTCGTCGGCCAGAAGAAGCGAGGGCTCACCAACCAGCGCGCGCGCAAGCACTACCCGTTGCTGTTCTCCGCCGGACAACTCGCCGGCACGATGTGTGGCGCGACTGCTAAGTCCCACGTCGTCTAACCTCGCGAGCGATTTCGATGCGGCCCGGACCTTGGACTCACCTCGAATCAACAACGGCATCATCACATTCTCCAGCGCCGTGAATTCCGGCAGCAGGTAGTGAACTTGCCACACAAACCCAATATTTTGATTGCGGTACACGGCCAAATCCGCGTCCGCAAGGGCCGAAATGTCTCGTGACTTGTAGTATATCTTACCGCTTGTAGCCCTGTCCAGACCGCCTAAAAGGTGCAGCAGCGTAGACTTGCCTGTCCCCGATTCCCCCGTCAATGCCAACTTTTCACCCGTCCGAACCTCCAAGTCCAAACCCGAAAAGATGACGAGGTCCGAGCCACCCGACTGGTAGACTTTGGCTAGTTTCTCGGCGCGGAGCAAGCCGCCATGCTCGGACATGCCGTGCTCTACGCCGTCCGGATCTTTTGAACCTGCCCGCTCTCCCACTCCTTCAAAACCTTCTGGTAACTCGCCAGTTGCTCTGGGGACGGCACCACAAGAGACTTCTCCATGTCCTCGCCCGACTCCACCAGAAACCGCAGGTGCTGCATTGCCAGGCGCGAACACCACGGATCGGTCACTTTGCGTTGGTTCCGCGCGGCCAGTGCGATCAGCTCGGGCAGCGTCATGGAGACGACCTTTTCCATGGCCTCCTCACCGCTCGTCAGCAGGTACTTCACGTCCACGGTGTTACTGTGCCGCAGCGAAATCGCTGTCTGCAGCCACTTGAAGAGAACGTGCCAAGTGCGCCCAAACGGGTCTGGGCCCGCATCGAATTCCCGGAAATTCTGCATCAAAAGTATCTTAACCTGTTCAATGAGGACTCAAGGAAAAATCAACCGATGGCTTCATACGAAAAAGAGTTAGCTGTAGGCCGGGATATCGCCCGGCGCGCGGGTGAACTGGCGTTGCAGTATCGCAAGGGCGGCATCGGGTTTGAATCGAAATCGGATGAATCGCCAGTCACAATCGCCGATAAGGAATGTGAAAAGCTCATCGTCGAGACTTTGAAACAGGCGTTTCCGGAAGACGGACTGCTCGGTGAAGAAGGCGCCGTTAAAGAATCGAGCAATCGCCGCAAGTGGATCATTGACCCGATTGATGGCACGCGCGATTTTATCCGCGGCACGGGCGCATGGGCTCCTCTCATCGGGCTTGAAGAAGAGGGCAAGATCGTCGCCGGCTTCGCCTATTTCCCCACAACCGGCCAGTTATTTTCCGCGAGCAAGGGCGGCGGCGCGTTTCAGAGTGGACCCGAGGGCGAAGAGCGCATCACCATTTCCGACCGTACCAAGGCGGCCGACGCTTTGCTGTGTGTGAACGGCCTCAGCTACATTCGCCAGTATCCATTTTCGGCGCACCTGCTGGAATGGCTGGAGACGTTTTGGACCATTCGCAGTATGGGCGGCTGCCTCGATGCCATGCTGGTGGCGAGCGGCAAGGCCGATGTCTGGCTCGAAGCGCAGGCCAAGCCATGGGATCTGGCCGCGATCAAGATCATCGCCGAAGAGGCCGGCGCGGTCTGCTTCGATTTCGAAGGCAAAGACACCATCTACGGCGGCAACTTCGTCATCACCGTTCCTGCGCTTGAAACGGAAGTGCGCCGCTTTGTGGGCCGCGGCGACGCCAGTCTCGGAAATTCCAGATGATTGTCGCCGAGCTAACGGGCCTGCGCCGGTTCGAAATTGAGGACCGGCCGCTCCCTGCTCCAGCACCGGGGGAGGTGCAAGTTCAAATCGGCGCGATCGGCGTCTGCGGTTCCGACATGCACTCCTACGCCGAAGGCGGCGTGGGCGATTCGCGCTGCATCTATCCCATGGTTCTGGGTCACGAGCCTTCCGGCACCATCGTCGATATTGGCGAGGGCGTTAGCGGCTGGAGCGTAGGCGATCGGGCTGCGCTCGAGCCCGCGATCTTCTGCTACCACTGCGAGTTCTGCATGAGCGGGCGTTACAACTTGTGCGCGCACCTGGTGTTTCTAAGCACGCCCGAGCATGCCGGATTCTTTCGCGATCGCATCAATCTGCCCGCGACGAACCTGCTCGGGATTCCCGCTTCCATCAGCCTGGCGGAAGCCGCCCTGGTCGAACCCATCGCCGTGGTGCTGCACTCGCTTCAGTTCGCGAAACCGCAGTTGGGCGAAACAGCCGTCGTCTTCGGCGCTGGTCCAATCGGCCTGCTTACCGTCATCGCGCTGAAGATGGCCGGCGTGGCGCGCGTCTGGGTCGTGGAGCCGGTCGGGCACCGGCGCGTGCTCGCCCACGCCATTGGCGCCGACGAACTTCTGGAGACCCAAGTGATCGATCCGGTGCGCCAGATTATTCTCGACACCGGCGGCCGCGGGGTCGACATCGCGATCGACTGCGCTGCGAAGGACAACACGCTCAACCAATGCCTCGGCGCGCTGCGCAGCGGCGGCCGGCTGGTCTACACCGGCATCCCAGCCGAGTTGCAGGTTCCACTCGATGTCCACCCCATGCGGAAGAAAGAGATCGCCATTTTCAACGTGCGACGCTCCAACAACGAAGCTACGCAGGCGCGCGATCTGCTCGCCGCGCAGCCGGCCAAATTCGCCCCGCTGATCACGCACACACGCCCGCTCACCAGCGTCAATGAGGCGTTTCAGCTGCTGGAGCACTATGACGACGGCGTGGGCAAAATGGTGCTGCTGCCCGGCTGACGCAGCGTTTTCGCCAGCAATAACCCCGCCGCGACCACGACAATCGCCCCGATGACGTTGTACCAAAGGAAGGAAATCTTCGTGAAGAAGAATGCCGCGAAGATGGCCGCTTCGCCTGCGAGCATGGCCCAAAACGCTGCCGTGCCTCCCACCTTCTTGAAGAAGAACGCGAGCACGAAGACGCCCAGCAACGATCCGTAGAACAGCGAGCCCACCATGTTCACCGCTTCCACCAGCGAACCCAAGTTCTTCCCGAACTGTGCGAACACCACCGCGTAAATTCCCCAGAAGCCAGTGGCAATTCGCGACACCATCAGGTAGTGCCGATCGGTCGCGCCCGCGCGGATATGCCGCTTATAGATGTCGATCACCGATACTGTCGCGAGCGAATTCACTTCGCCGGAACTGGACGACATCGCCGCCGCGAAGATCACCGCGATGATCAAGCCCACCACTCCCGCAGGCAGATACCGCGTCACGAATGAAAGGAAAACGTAATTGGTGTCGTTGAAGCCGCGCTTGCCCTGGCTGCTTTCGAAGAGCGCTATGCCTTGCTGCCGTGCCGCATTTAGATCCTTTTGAGCGGCCTGATAGTTTTGAACTTGCTGCCGGCGGCCTGCTTCGTCGCCGGCGTGCCGAGCAGCAGTCATCTCAAACGCCGCCTGCTTGCGCTGCTCGAATGCACGCTCAAAGCGGTCTCTTGTCCCTGCGTATTCGGAGGAATTTTGAATGCTTGCGATGGCGGTTTGCTGAAATAGCAGCGGCGGCCGCTCGAACAGGTAAAACACGAACACCATGGCGCCGACGAACAGAATAAAGAACTGCATCGGAACTTTCGCCATGGCGTTGAACAGCAGACTGAGTTTGCTCTGCGCGATCGACTTCCCCATCAGATACCGCTGCACCTGGGATTGATCGCAGCCGAAATACGAAAGAGAAAGAAACGTCCCGCCGATCAGCCCGCTCCACAAGTTGTAACGGTTGTTCCAGTCGAAATGTAAGTCGACCGCGTTGAGCTTTCCGAACGCTCCGGCAAGATAGACCGCATCCACGAATGAGACGTTGCCGGGCAGCATCGAAACTACCATCACGAGCGCGATGATGAGTCCCGCGAAGATAATCGACATCTGCAGCACGTCGGTCCAGGTGACCGCCGGGATCCCGCCCGTCACCGTGTACGCGATCACCAGCGCGCCGATCAACATCGTGGTGAGCCGGTCATCCCATCCGAAGATGACCGATAGCACGAGCGCGGGGGCGTAGAGCGCCAGTCCGACGCCTAGCCCGCGCTGGATCAGAAAAATCGCGCTGCCGAGTGCGCGCGTCTTGGCGTCGAACCGCTTCTCGAGATACTCGTAAGCCGTGTAGACGTTCGCGCGGTGAAAAATGGGGACCGCGGTGGCAGAGAGAATCACCATGGCGATCGGCAGTCCGAAATAGAATTGAACGAAGCGCATGCCATCGACATACGCCTGCCCCGTGGTCGAGATGAACGTGATGGCGCTCGCCTGCGTCGCCATGATCGAAAGGCCCATCGCATACCAAGGCATCGTTCGCCCGGCCAGCAGATACTGATTTACAGTCTTGCTGCCGCGCCCTTTGTAGAGGCCGTAGGAAACGATAAAGACGAGCGTCAGGACCAGGACGATCCAATCGAGCGGTCTCATTCAAAGGCTTTCGTGAAAAGAAAGAACAGCAGAATTACAATGGCGAGTTCGAGCAGCACCACCGTGTAGACGCGGCCCCAGGTGCCCAGAAACGGCGGCGGCTCGTCCGGGATCACGCCAGGAGTTCTCCGCGCAAGACCGTTACGGCACAGCCTCCGAGATGCACGCGATCGCCATCAACACGCACTTTCAGGAGGCCGCCGCGCCGAGACGCCTGGTAGGCCACCATCTCGTTCTTATTCAATTTCGCGCCCCAGTAAGGCGCCAGCGCGCAGTGGGCAGAGCCCGTTACCGGGTCTTCATCGACGCCCGACCCCGGCGCGAAGAATCGCGATACGAAATCGTACTCGCCCCCGCGGGCGGTCACGATGACTCCGCGGACCGGCAACTTTTTCAGAGACCCGTGGTCCGGATCGAGGTTGCGAACCAACAGTTCCGAATCCAGTTCCACCAGGTAATCGAACTGATTCTTACCGACATGGACGGGCTCCGCTCCAAGAGCGTTGGCAAGGCCCGGGGGCGCCGCGCTCGGCTGCTCCAACTTGGCTGGAAAATCCAGTTCGATCCACCCATCGTTCGAAATCACAGTGAGCACACCGCTGCGCGTATGAAAGCGAATCTGCTCGCCCGCGGCGCACTGGCCGGTCTCCCAGAGCACGTGCGCGCTCGCCAGTGTCGCATGCCCGCACAAGTCCACTTCGATTGCCGGAGTGAACCAGCGCAGTCCGAAGCCATCCGAACGCTTTTCGAGAAATGCCGTTTCCGACAGGTTCATCTCGCGCGCGACGGATTGCATCCATGCGGCGGCGCGCGTTTCCGGCAGCCAGCAGACCGCCGCCGGATTCCCCGTGAAGGGAGCGGACGCGAAGGCGTCAACCTGAGTGATCGCGATTCCCATGCCACATTTGACCACGCGGGATGAGCTTCGCAAATGGGCGTTGGATTCTAAATGAACAGCGGCGCGGCGACGAGCGTAATCGTGCTAAGAAGCTTAATTAACACGTGCAACGATGGCCCCGCCGTATCCTTGAACGGATCGCCCACGGTATCGCCGACGACGCTGGCCTTATGCGCGTCGGATTTCTTGCCGCCATAGGCTCCCGTCTCGATGAACTTCTTGGCGTTGTCCCACGCGCCTCCGCTGTTGTTCATCAGCGTCGCCATCAGAATGCCCGTGATCGTGCCGACCATCAGGAACGCCGCCACAGCCTCCGCGCCCACGCCGAACAGACGGAACACCATCCCGACCGCAACGGGGCTTGCGACCGCAAGCAATCCCGGCACCACCATGGCCTTCAGAGCGGACTTCGTGACGATGTCGACGCACGTGCCGTAATCGGGATCGGAAGTTCCCGCCATAATTCCCGGATTCTCCCGGAACTGCCGCCGCACTTCTTCGATAATCGTCTGTGCCGCGCGGCCCACTGCTTTAATCGCGAATGAACTGAACAGGAACACCAGCATGGCTCCAAGTAGTGCGCCGGTAAAGATCGGCACGTGCCCGATATCCACGGAGAAAACAGAATTCTCGCCACCCGGCATCAGCTTTTTCACTTCATCGATGTAAGCCGAGAACAGCAGGAACGCCGCCAGCGCCGCGCTTCCGATGGCGTATCCCTTGGTCAGAGCTTTGGTGGTGTTGCCAACCGAATCGAGACGGTCCGTGCGCTCACGGATCGCGTCGGGCTGGCCGGACATTTCTACAATGCCGCCGGCATTGTCAGTGATCGGCCCGAACGTGTCCATGGCCAGGATATACGCCGCGGTCGAAAGCATTCCCATGGTGGCGATGGCCGTTCCGTAGAGCCCGGCCGCCTGCGCAGTCACTGTATTCGGCAGTCCCGCGTTGATGCCGAGATAATAAGACGCCATGATGGCCGCCGAGATGACCAGCACCGGGGCCGCGACGCACTCGAGACCGATCGCGAATCCAGCGATGATTGTGGTGGCCGGGCCCGTGGTGCACGCCTTGGCAATCATCTGTACCGGCCGGTATTTGTATTCGGTGTAGTACTGCGTGATGAACACGAATAGAAAGCTTGTGATGATTCCGACCAGCCCGCAAGAGAACAGCATGAGGTTGCCGTCGAGCAGCAGACGCACGGCCGCGTAGAAGCCGGCGATCGCCAGAGCGGTCGTGACATAGAAGCCGCGGTTCAGCGCTTGCATGGGATCGGCGTCTTCCTTGGTCTTCACCATGAACACGCCGACGATGGAAGCGATCAATCCAAAGGCGCGCGCCACCAGCGGGAACAGAATGCCTTTGATTCCGAATACGGGGAAAAGACTCGCGCCCAGAATCATCGCACCCACATTTTCGGCCGCGGTGGATTCGAACAGATCCGCTCCGCGACCGGCGCAATCGCCGACGTTGTCGCCGACCAGGTCCGCAATCACCGCCGGGTTGCGCGGATCGTCTTCCGGGATTCCGGCTTCCACTTTGCCGACAAGGTCGGCGCCCACGTCCGCGGCCTTCGTGAAGATGCCGCCGCCGAGCTGCGCGAACAGCGCCACGAAACTCGCGCCGAAGCCGAACGCGACAATCTGGCTGGGAACTCCGGTCGGATTGTTCAGTCCGTCAAATGCGTAAAACAAGACTCCGACGCCGAGCAGAGAGAGCGAGACAACGCTCAATCCCGTGACCGCTCCGCCGCGTAAAGCAATCTGCAAGGCGCCGTTCAAGCTGTTGCGGGCGGCGGAAGCGGTGCGAATATTGGCACGAATTGAAACCCACATCCCGCTAAAGCCGGCCAGCGTGGAGCATAAAGCACCAGCGACAAAGGAAACGGTCATACGCATAGCCAGCGTGGAATCGTGCTTCCCGAAGAAGTAACCCAGGTAAATGACCACCGCGAGAACCAGCGAGAGCAATAAAATCGTCTGGTTTTGGCGTTTTAAAAACGCCTCAGCGCCTTGTTTGATGGCGTTCGAGATCTTTTGCATCTGCGGCGTGCCCGTGTCTTGACCGATCACGTGTTTCGCCAGCGCGACTGCTACCGCCAGCGACAGAACGCTAATTCCGAGCACGGCAAGAAGGTACTCTTGTCCATTCCCGGCCGGCCCGCCGGCTTGTAACCACAGAGCGGGCGCGAGTAAAAGTGACGTCATTCGGCTAATTCCTCCTGAGGGTCGCAGCAGATTGCTGCGAACAGAATCCATAGCCTATATGAGGGCTTTGCGGATTGCAACAAGTCCTGTCAATTCAGATACATCATTCCCGGCAGATTCCGCGATGGCTGCTGCGCGCGAAGGACACAACGTGCCGGGCCGCATCTGAATCGCATTCGGACTCGATACGCGTGAGCGCCTCATCCAGTTTCAGGACCGACCGGTAGAGAATCTGGTAGGTCTTCTTCAAAACGGAGATGTCGGCGAGGCTGAATCCCGCCCGCTTGAGCCCGACGACATTCAGCCCTTTGGCCGCGATATTGAAATCGGAATAGAGAAAATAAGGCGGCGCGTCGAGATTCACGCGGGTGTTGCCGCCAATCATGGCCAAACGCCCGATCCGCGAATACTGGTGCACCACCACGCCGCCGGAAATGAACGCCTGGTCTTCTATCTCAACGTGTCCGGCAATCAGCGCGCAACTCGCGATCACGGTCTGGTTTCCGATGATGCAATTGTGCGCGATATGGCCCGAGGTCATGATGTAGTTGCCGTCGCCGATCACCGTAGATGACTCCGGCTGCGTGCCGCGCGAGATGGTGTAATGCTCCCGAATCTGGTTGTCGTCACCGATACGGAGATAACTTCGCTCGCCACGGAAATTCTTGTCGAGGGGATCGGTGCCGAGGACGGTGCCGGAAGAGATCACGTTGCGGTCGCCGAGGGTGGTCCAGCGTTTGAGATACGCGTACGGCTCGAGAATGCAGTGTTCGCCGATCGCGACATCCGCATCCACGACGCAGAATTCCCCGATGCGCGAACCCGCTCCGATGCGTGCTTCGGGATGGACGCGCGCGGTCGGCGCAATCAACGCCGAGGGATCGATGGACATTGCAATCGATGATAGCGAGTAGCCCGCGATGGGTGCGGAAGGGATCTGCCGGGAACAATTAGCCGAAGGGGATATGAACTTCGGTGTAGCTGCCGGGCTTGGCGGCATTTATTGCGGCGATGACTGACTCAATGTTCCGGTGCGCCGCCGGCTTCGTGGCGTGCCGTGATCAAACAAAATGAGCATCGGCGGGCGACGACGTACGCGCCAACGCCGAACGCGGCGACGACAAGCTCTTTACCGCGAAATGGCAGAACCGCGTTAATCTGCTCCCGAGTCACGGAGAATTCGTCCATGACTTCCTCCACGGTCAAGCCAGCTTCCAGATTTTCGAATACGGTGGCAACCGGCATACGGGTGTCTTTGAAGACCCACGCGCCGCTAATCTTATCGGGAATGCTTTCCACTGCCGGGCATTCGGACCAATCGAGAAATGCCATGTTCGTCCTCCCTCCATCGTAGCCTTTAACCAGTACGCGCGGGCTCCCGCTTCGGCAGCCTATCAGAGCGACGCAGCGGAACAATCGGGTTTTGTACAGTTCAAATGTGTCTTTCATGATCGTGGAACGGGCATGGGCATGGGCATGAACACGGGGACGTTTTTACATCGCCTCTGAGCGCAACAGGTTGGCGCCACCCGCCCCTCCCCGAAGGTGGCGGATGTCAGGGGTATGGCTAGCGCTTAGCGGTAAGCATCGCGGCGGTTAAGAACACGTAGAATGCGCAGGGCGTCGTTGTGCAATGTGAAGCGGACACGCCAATCTCCAACCCGAAGCCGGTACTCGGGCGGGTTAATTCCACGCAGCTTAAGAACGTTTCCAGCACCCGTCTCGGCGAAACGTTCAATCGCTTGCTTAACGCGGCGCGCTGCGGTATTTTCGAGCGCCCGAAGATCGTTCAACGACGGCTGCGTCCTCGACGGGTCTCACTCCAGCCCGAGCCGACGCATCGCTTCAGCGTGTGGGATGCCTTGGCCGCCGTTGCCTTTCAGCCATTCATGGGCTTCCGCAATAGCATTCTTTTCGTTTTGAGATTCTTCTTCGTCAAAAGGCGCGTCTCGCAGTGCAACTCCGACTGGATCGACCATCGTTTCGAGCAACCCGGCGAGCGCGATTACCTGAGCGTCCGGCAGGCGCTCTATCAACCCATGGGCGTGTTCACGGGTATGGTTCATAATCGGCCTTCGTTTCAGTATGACCGATCCCGATCGTCACCCTCCCCCTGCCCCTACGGTTGTCGCAACTGCGAATGAGGGCCCCGATGCTAAACTCCAGATTGTGATCAAGCCAATACGCCGCGTCGCCGTTTTGGGCGCTGGAACTATGGGTTCGCGCATAGCCGCCCATTTCGCCAACGCTGGAATTCCGGCACTGCTGCTGGACATCGTTCTGCCCAATCAATCGAATCGAAATGCGGCGGCTATGGGCGGAATGGACGCGGCGCTGAAAGGCAAACCCGCCGCATTTTTCAATGCCGCGGCGGCCAGTCTGGTCACTCCCGGAAACTTCGAGGACGATATCGCGAAGTTGAAAGACGTCGATTGGATCATTGAAGCGGTCACCGAAGATCTGCAAATCAAGCGCTCGCTCTTTCCTAAAGTTGCCGCCAATCGTAAACCCGGCGCGGTGGTCTCGACCAACACCAGCGGCATTCCGCTTGCCGCTATTTCCGCAGATTTCTCGCCGGAGTTTCGCCAGCACTTCCTCGGGACGCATTTCTTCAATCCGCCGCGCTATCTGCATCTGGTCGAAATCATTCCCGGGGCGGAAACATCGCCTGAAGTCCTCAGCTACATCTCGGACTTCTGCGACCGCCGCCTTGGCAAGGGCGTGGTCCCGTGCAAAGATACGCCGAACTTCATAGCCAATCGCATCGGCAGTTTCTTCGGTTCAACCATTCAGAAACTCACGGTGGAAGACGACTACACCATCGAAGAAGTCGATACGCTTACCGGCCAACTGATCGGATTGCCGCGCTCGGGCAGTTACCGGTTGCTGGATATCGTCGGCCTGGATGTCTGGGCGCATGTGACCCGCAACCTTTACGATGCCGTGCCGAACGATCCCTATCGCGATCGCTTCGTGATGCAGCCGTTTCTCGCCGAAATGATCAACCGCGGCTGGCTGGGTGAGAAGCGCGGCCAGGGCTGCTACAAACGCACCGGCAAGGGCGCGGACAAGCAGATCCAAGCCATCGATTGGAAGACGCTTGAATATCACCCCATGAACAAGGCGCGCTTCGCGTCGGTCGAGACGATTCGGAATATCGAGAATCTGCCCGAACGCTTGCGCGCGTTGGTTGCCCTTCCCGATCGCGTCGGGAATTTCCTGTGGAAGGCGTTCAGCGATCTGCTGATCTACTCCGCCCTGATGGTGCCTGAGATTTCCGACCGCATTGTCGAGATCGATCGCGCCATGAAGTGGGGCTATGTCAATACGCTTGGTCCTTTCGAGCTTTGGGACGCACTCGGTGTCGAAGCCACCGTCAAGCGGATTCAGGATGGGGGCCGCGCGATTCCGCCCAGCGTGGAGAAGATGTTGGCTTCCGGGGCGACTTCGTTTTATCGTGCCGCCGATCGCGAGGGCCAGCCCGCAACGGAACATTTCGATCTGGGCGCTACGCAATACAAACCGCTCGAGCCGCGTCCGGGAATCATTTCGCTAGCCGAAACGAAGCGTGCGCGCGGCATCGTCAAGAAAAATTCCGGCGCGTCGCTCATCGATCTCGGCGATGGCGTTCTATGCGTCGAGTTCCACAGCAAGATGAACTCGATCGGCGACGATCTGATCGCCATGATCAACGCGGGAATCGAAGAAACATCACGCAATTTCACCGCAATGGTGATCGCCAACCAAGGCGAAAACTTCAGCGTCGGCGCGAATTTGATGATGGTGCTGCTCGCCGCTCAGGAAGAAGAGTGGGACGAACTCGACCTGGCGATCAAGCGTTTTCAAAACGTTAACATGGCCATCAAGTACGCGCCCAAACCGGTCGTAGTTGCGCCGTTCGGCATGACGCTCGGTGGCGGGTGCGAAGTCGTGCTGCACGCCGCGCGCGTGCAGGCTTCGGCCGAGCTGTACATGGGACTGGTGGAAGTAGGCGTGGGCTTAATTCCCGGCGGGGGCGGCTGCAAAGAAATGCTGCTTCGCCTCAACAACACGCAGGCGGCGTTCGAAACGATCGGATATGCGAAAGTATCCACGAGCGCCTTTGAAGCGCGCGACCTCGGCATGCTGCGTCCGCAGGACGCGATCTCGATGAACGCGGAAAGGCTCATCGCCGACGCCAAGGCCGTTGCGCTCGCCATCGCTCCCGGCTATGTCCCCGGCACCCCGCGCACCGATATCAAGGTGGGCGGCGAAGAAGATTTCGCGTTGCTGAAGGTCGGCATCTGGACCGCCCGGCAAGGCAACTACATTTCCGATTACGACGTCTCCATCGGTGAGAAGCTCGCGTACGTTCTGTCGGGAGGCCGCGTCACTGGGGCGCAACTCGTCTCCGAACAGTATCTTCTCGATCTCGAGCGCGAAGCATTTCTCAGCCTCTGCGGCAAGCCTCTAACCCAGCAGCGCATTCAGCACATGCTGAAGACCGGAAAGCCGCTGCGTAACTGATCTAAGGAACTCATATGGAACAAGCCGTTATCATCGATTGCCTGCGCACGCCGGTCGGCAAGGCGCCGCGCGGCACACTGCGCCACACCCGGCCCGACGATCTCGCCGCCGCCGTCATCATGCGCCTGCTCGAAAAATATCCGCAGGTGCCGAAAGAAGACATTGAAGACGTCATCCTGGGCTGTGCGATGCCCGAGGGTGAGTCCGGCAACAATATGGCGCGAGGCGCGGCACTGCGCGCGGGTCTTCCGGATTCCGTCACGGGCGTCACCGTCAACCGGTTTTGCAGCTCGGGCTTGCAATCGATCGCCATGGCCGCGGATCGCATCCGCACCGGCGGCGCGCACATCATTCTTGCGGGCGGCAGCGAATCCATGTCGCTTATTCCAAAAGGCGGCGGCAGGCCCGCACCGAGCCCCTGGTTCGCGGACCATCGCCCCGAGTTGTACATGAACATGGGGCTAACCGCGGAGCAGTTGCAGCAGAGGCACCAGGTCTCTCGCGAAGATCAGGATGCGTTTTCATTGCGCAGCCATCAGAACGCCTTGAAGGCTCAGGCCGAAGGCCGCTTCAATGACGAACTCGTTCCCGTCGAGGTCACCACCACCACGTTGAACGGCGGTAAGCCGAAGACAACCACGGCCACCTTCTCCAAAGACGAGGGGCCGCGTCCCGACACATCAATGGAGGGGCTAACCAAGCTGAAGCCCGTGTTTCACGCCAATGGCACGGTCACCGCGGGCAATTCATCCCAGACCAGCGATGGTGCGGCGTGCGCGCTCGTGATGTCGGCGACCAAAGCCAAAGAACTCGGACTTACGCCCATGGCCCGCTTCGTCAGTTTCGCCACGGGCGGGGTGCCGCCAGAAATTATGGGAATCGGCCCCGTCGTCGCGATACCCAAAGCGCTGGCGCTGGCCGGATTGAAGCTCGACGATATCGATGTGATCGAACTGAACGAAGCGTTCGCGGTGCAATCGCTAGCCGTCATTCGCGCCGCGGGTCTCGACATGGAAAAGATCAATCTGAACGGCGGGGCTATTGCGCTCGGTCATCCGCTTGGATGCACCGGGGCCAAGCTCACCGCGACGATCCTCCGCGAAATGCAGCGCCGCAAATCAAAATACGGCATGGTCACTATGTGTGTCGGCGGCGGGCAAGGCGCAGCCGGCATCTTTGAGAGAATGTAGAGGCACTTATGGCAACAGCGACAGCATCTTATCCGAAGACCATCGGCGGTTCGTTTCTCATTGAAGACCGCGCGCCGGAAGAGATCTTCACGCCCGAAGATTTGACTGACGAGCACCGCGCGATTGCGCGCACGGCCAACGAATTTTGGAATAAGGAAGTCGCGCCGTACATCGAAGAGATTCAACACGGCAATCACGATCTCGCTGTAAAAGTGCTGCGCAAATCGGCGGAGTTGGGTCTGGTCGCCATCACCACGCCGGAGCAATACGGCGGCATGGAACTTGACCTCGCCTCCGTCATTGTGACCGCGGAAACGCTGGCGCGCGATGGCTCTTACGCCGGCTGGCATGGCGCACACGCGGGCATCGGCACCATGCCCGTTCTGCTTTTTGGGACTGAGGAGCAGAAGCAGAAGTATCTGCCGAAGCTGTCGACCGCCGAGTACGTCGGCGCTTATTGCCTCAGCGAGCCCCATGCCGGCTCCGACGCGCTCGCCGCCAAAACACGTGCCGACATTTCGCCCGACGGGAAGCACTACATCCTCAACGGCCAGAAGATGTGGATCACCAACGGCGGCAAAGCCGACCTCTTCACCGTCTTCGCGAAAGTCGGCGGCGAACAGTTCACCGCGTTTCTAGTCGAACGCAATTTCCCCGGTGTGACCAGCGGCGCCGAAGAAAAGAAGATGGGGATCAAGGGGAGCTCAACCTGCGCGATCTTCCTCGACAACGTTCATGTGCCGGTCGAGAATGTGCTGGGCGAAATTGGCCGCGGGCACATCATCGCGTTCAATATCCTGAATCTCGGGCGCCTGAAGCTCGGACCCTTCGCAGTGGGCGGCTCGAAAAATGTCCTCGCGATTTCCTTGAAGTACGCCAAAGAGCGCAAGGCATTCGGCACGACCATCTCGCACTTCGGCATGATTCAGCACAAGCTGGCGGAGATGGCGATTCGCATTTACGCCGCCGAGTCGATGACTTACCGCACGGTCGGGCTCATCGAATCGCAGCTCGAAGACCTCGATTGGAAGCAGGCCGACGCGCCGAAACGGATGCTCAAAGCCGTGGAAGAATTCGCCGCCGAGTGCTCCATCATCAAGGTCTACACCTCTGAAGTCCTCGATTACGTGGTGGACGAGGGCGTGCAGATTCACGGCGGATATGGATTCCATCAGGACTACGCCGTCGAGCGCGCCTACCGCGATTCGCGCATCAACCGAATCTTCGAAGGCACGAACGAGATCAATCGCATGTTGATCACGGGCATGCTGCTAAAGCGCGCCGCGCGCGGCCAACTCGGCCTCGTCAAAGCCGCTCAGGCCATCATGGCCGAAATCCTTAGCGGCCCGTCATCGTCGACTTCAGAAAGCGAAGAAGCGCGCCTGGTGCAGAACGCGAAAAAGATCTCGCTGATGCTGATGGGGCTGGCCTTCCAGAAGTACATGATGGAGCTCGAAAAGCAGCAGGAGATCCTCGCGGCCATCGCCGAGACCATCATGGATGTCTACGCGATGGAATCCGTCCTGTTGCGGACTCAGAAGTTGCACGCTGCCGAAGGTTCGCAAGCACATGACCTCTGCGCCGTGTTTCTGCGCGATGCTCTCGGCCACATCGAACTGAACGCGCGCACGGTGTTGGCGGCGTGTTCGGAAGGCGACGCGCTGCGCACCAACATGGTAGTCCTGCGCCGTTTCATGAAATTCGAACCGGTCGATGCGATCGCGATCCGCCGCCGCATCGCCACGCGCCTACTCGACGCCGAACGCTACATTGTCTGAAACGATCGTGGTGACGGTGGGCCTGCCCGGGTCGGGCAAATCCACCTATCTTGCGGGACTGGGAGTCACGCCGATCTCGTCCGACGCGATACGCCAGCTCCTCGCCGACGACCCGACCGATCAGACCATCCACTCCCGTGTTTTCGCGACCATGCGGTATCTGTTGCGCCAGCGGCTCGCGTTGCACCGTCCGCTCACTTACATGGATGCCACGCACCTGACGGCTGCGGAGCGCGCGCCCTATATCGAGATCGCCCGCGCTTACGGTTGCGGAGTGGAAGCGCTATTCTTCGACGTGCCGCTTGGAATTTGTCTCGCCCGCAACGCTGCGCGATCGCGCGTGGTTCCGCTCGAAGCCATGATGGACATGACCGCGAAACTTCAGCCGCCGACCGAGATCGAGGGCTTCAGCCGAATCGTGCGTGTCGGCCGAGTTACAGAAACGCTCGCGCCAGCGGAACGATAAAATCTATTCCCGGAATTCTCTTTCGACTCAGCCTGTCGTCGTTGGTGACGAACAGATTGGTTCCCATTTGCGAAGCGCAGGCCAATTGGATCGCGTCCGGCGGTTTGATCGAGGTGTCCTGACGAATATCGGCGAACCGGCGTGCTGCCGCTCGATCGAACGAGGCCATCAGCACATTCGATGAAGAAAGCGCCGCTTCGTAAGTCTCCACCAGATCGGGCCGATGCAGCGCGATGGGCTTGGTCAGCAATTCGCCCAAGGTCATCGTCGACGTGCATAACTCGTCGCCTCTCTCGATCATTCGCTCGCGCAGTTCGAACACCCGAACCGCGTTTTGACTGGCGCCTTCGAATAGATAGATGAATAAGTTCGTGTCCCAGAAGACCCGACTCAATTCCATCCCTCGCGGAGCCGCTCGACATAGGCATCCGCGTCTTCGTCGGCCCAAATCTCGCGTCCCAAACCCCGCAGCGCCAGAATTGGATCGACCACCTTCGCTTTGCGCGCAGCCGAATTCGCCGACCTGCGTTCAGCCCACTGAAGCAGCTCGATGTATTTCGACGGAATTTCACTGGCTCGCGGCATAGTCTTTCCCTTCCTTAAAGGATGGGCGATGTCTCCAGGTTGGAATAACCTGCGGGTATTCTTGCCAGTGGCAAATAACATTCGATAGTTTCCCGGATTCGGCGGTTTGTTGGCGATACAGTGCAGGTAAGCATGAGCCTGAACACCAGGCCGCTCCGCACCCGGCAATTCTTCGCTCAAACCTCTCTTCACGATCTCTTCGACAGTGAAATGCTCTCGATCCGGAGATTCTCTCGACAAAAGCGCTGTAGCGATCCAGACGACATCCGCCACCCGCAATGGCCCCTCCTCATCACCACTCACTTTACCAATGTAAAATAGTAAAGCCTATTTGTCAATGAGCTGTGACGACGGATGATACAATTTCCCACATGACGCCGAATCCGCCTCGCCGCGATTTCCTAAAAGCTTCGACCACCGCCTTCACCACAGCGCTCTTTACCGGTCGTGTTCGCGGGGCGAACGATAGAACTTCGATCGCTTTTATTGGCATGGGAAAGATGGGCCGCTCCAATCTCCATTTCGCCATGCAGCAGGAGAACGTTGTCGTTCCCGCCGTCTGCGATGTCTTTCAGCGGAATCTCGATTTAGCCGCCGACTATGCCAAACAACACGGCGCTCGCGATGTGAAATCCGTCCGTGATTTCCGCGAGATCCTGGCCGACAAGTCCGTCGATGCCGTCTGCATCGCTACGCCCGATCACTGGCACGCTTATATGACTGTGGAAGCCTGCAAACTCGGCAAAGACGTCTACGTCGAGAAGCCCATCTCGGTCACCATCGACGAAGGCAAGAAGATGGTGGAAGCGGCCCGTAAGTATAACCGGGTGGTGCAGGCCGGAACCATGCAGCGTTCCGCGGTCCACTTCCAGAAGGCCGCCGAGATCGTCCGCTCCGGCGAGCTCGGTCAAGTGACATTCGTGCGCTGTTGGAATTACGCCAACGCGCTGCAAGCGGGCATTGGCAAACCTCCCGACTCCGCACCTCCGGAGACTCTCGACTGGGATTCCTGGCTGGGTCCGGCACCCGCCCGGCCCTTCAATGCCAATCGTTTCGGCGTTGATCCAAACGACAAATATTACTCCAGCTTTCGCTGGTTCTGGGATTACGCCGGCGGCATGATGACCGATTGGGGTGTCCACTGGCTCGACATCGTTCAACTCGCTTTCGACGAACAAATGCCGCAGTCGGTGACCGCGCTCGGCGCTAAATTTTACCTAGAGGACAATCGCGAAACGCCCGACACGCTGCAGGTCACCTACGAGTACCCCGGCTTCATCGCGACCTACGAAAACCGTGAAGGCAACGCTCAATCCATGTTCAACAAGAGCGGCGGCATCCTGTTCTGCGGCAATAAAGCCACCATGTTTCTCGATCGCAACGGCTACCAGATCATCCAGGAAAAAGCTGCCGTCAACGTTAAACCGGTCGAGGTAAAGGCCACCAGCAGCGGCAATCTTGAGCACTGGGCCAACTTCCTGGCTTGCATGAAATCCCGCGAGAAGCCCACCAGCGATATCGAGAAGTGTTTCCGGTCCACCAGCACCTGCCTGCTGGGCAACATCGCGTTGCGCAGCAAGCTCCGTCTGGATTGGGATGCGCAAAAGGAAACGGTGCTCCAGCCCGAAGGACGCAAGTACATGTCGCGCGAGGAGCGCAAGCCCTGGAAGATCGTCGTCTAGGAAATTGAGTATCCTCTATCTTGCAGCCGATCCGCGTGAGCTTAGCGGGCTGCTCCGCCACTTGACCGACATCTCCACTGCCGACCTACCGGTGCATTATGCCCGTCGCGCCAGGTTCCACGGAGAACACGCCACGCTGGTCGCCAATGGGGCTGGCGCTTCCCGGGCCATGCAGGCTCTCGATTGCGTTCATGCCGGTGGCGGTCTTCAGTCCGTAGTCAACGTGGGATTCTGCGGTGCGCTCGATCCCGAACTTCGCATCGCCGATATCTTCGCCGCCACGGAAGTCCGGCACGAGGGCGCGGTCCGCGCGGCTCTCCTCCCCAGCCGGCGGTGCCAGGCGGGACCGCTCGCGTCGATCGACCATGTCGCCCAAACCGCTGCGGAGAAGCGCAGTCTTTTCGCGACGGGAGCACGGGCTGTCGAGATGGAAGCGGGCGGCGCAGCGGCGCGGGCGGCCCATTACGGACTCCCTTTTTATTCGATCCGGTCGGTCACCGATCTGGCCGACGAAATCTTCGTATGTGACTTCAACGCCGCACTGCGCGAAAATGGAATGTTCAGCACCACGCGGCTACTTGCTTCAGCGTTGCAGCGGCCCTTTTCCGGGTTTCCGGAGCTTCTCCGGCTGCGGCAGCGCTCCATTGCCGCTTCGAATTCGCTAGGAGATTTTCTTGCAAGCTGCCGTTTTTGAAGTTCCGAGATTGATGCGCGCCGCCGTCTATCAAGGCGAAAGCGTCGTTTCCGTCGAGGAAGTTCCAACGCCGCAAATTGGCCCGGGTGAGATACTGATTCGCGTCGAAGCCTGCGGCGTATGCCACACCGATCTCAAAAAGGTCGAATATAACCTCCTCCCGCCACCCCGCATCTACGGCCACGAAACGGCCGGGATCGTTGCCAGTGTGGGTGCCGGAGTCACGCGATTCGCTCCGGGCGACCGCGTCATTGTCTTTCACCATATCCCCTGCCGCGCGTGCTTTTACTGCTCGCGCAGGCTCTACGCGCAGTGCCCTGTTTACAAGAAAGTTGGCGTAACCGCCGGTTTCACGCCGGCCGGCGGCGGCTTTTCGCAGTACGTCCGCGTCATGGAGTGGATCGTAGAAAATGGCGTCGAGAAGATACCAGACGGCATCTCTTTTGAAGAGGCGTCTTTCGTAGAACCCGTGAATACCTGTTTGAAGGCCGTCGAGCAATGCGCCGCGTACCCCGAAGACTTAGTGCTCGTGATGGGCCAAGGCCCGATCGGTCTGCTGTTCACCATGCTGCTGCACGAGCGCGGCATTCGCCTCACCGCGACGGATACCATACCCAGCCGCCTCGCTCTTTCGCGTGCGTGCGGAGCGCTCGCCTCATTCGATCCGCGCACCGAAGACGTCGCCCGCGAAGTCCGGGCGCTCACCGATCAGCGCGGTGCCGACATCGTCATTGTTGCGACCGCCGCCCCGGGCTTGGTCGCCGAAGCCGTTCGCTGTTCCCGTCCCGGTGCCCGTATTCTGCTGTTTGCACAAACTTCGCACACCGAGCGAATTGAAATCTCGGGCGCGGACATCTGCGTTGGCGAACGGATGCTGTTCGGCTGCTATAGCGCCGATGTCGATCTCCAGGCAGAATCAGCCGATCTTGTGTTTCGCCGCCGCATCCCGGTCGCCCGCCTCATCTCCGATCGTTTCCCGCTCGGCGATATCGAAGCGGCGTTTCGCCTGGCGCAACATCCCACCGACCGTTCACTCAAGGTGATCGTGCAGCCGCAGGAGCCGAACTAACGTGGGCGATCGCATGATGGCGGCAGTGCTTTACGGCCAGGAGCAGATTCAGATTGAATCCGTCGAGATCCCCCAATTGGGTCCCGGCGACCTGCTCGTCCGCGTGCGCGTAGCGCTGACCTGCGGGACGGATGTGAAAGTTTTCCGCCGCGGATACCACGCGCGCATGATCGTGCCGCCGGCTCTTTTTGGCCACGAACTCGCCGGAGACGTGGTTGCGGTGGGCCGCGATGTCACGGCTTTCCGCCCAGGCGATCGCATCGTAGCCGCGAACTCCGCACCCTGCGGCGTCTGCCACTACTGTCGCAGCGGCAAGAGCAATCTTTGCGACGATCTGCTGTTCAACAACGGCGCGTATGCCGAGTACATCCGCATTCCCGCGCGCATTGTCGAAGCCAACACGCACAAATTCCCGCACGCCATCACTTACTCGGATGCCGCACTTACCGAACCTTTGGCCTGCGCTCTCAAGGCCATCGAAGACACCGACCCGCAACCCGGCGACACGCTAACCGTTATCGGCCTCGGGCCGCTCGGAACCATGCTCGTGAAGCTTGCCAAGCTTGCCGGAACTCGAGTGATTGCGGTGGCTCGCAAGACCACCCAGGTGGAGCGGGCGTTGAGGATGGGTGCCGACGAAGGTGTCGCCACGGATTGCACGCCCGATGCCGTGGAGCGCGTGCTTGCGTTGACTGGCGGCGCGGGCTCGGAGATCGTGATCGAAGCGGTTGGCAAGCCCGAGACCTGGAATTCGGCGGTGACCATGCTTCGCCGCGGCGGCACCGTGAATTTTTTTGGCGGCTGTCCCGCGGACACAACCGTCAGTCTGGACACCAACCTGTTGCACTATTCCGAGTTGACCTGTAAAGCCAGCTTCCACCACACGCCGGCGCATATTCGCCGCGCGCTCGACGTGATCATCGCGGGCCACGTCACGGCGCGCGATTTCGTTAATCATGAAGAGCCGCTCGCCAATCTTCCCCGCGTGATGCAGCACCTGGCGCACCACAACGGTGCGCTCAAGACCGCCATTTTGCCTTAACTGATGCCGCTCGCACCCCGCGAATTTGTCGCCAGCCCGGAAGCGCTCGCCCAAACTTACAGCGTCGCCGAAGCCGAAGTCTACACGCGCTGGCTCGCCACCAATCACTACGAGAATTTCCACGTGGTCAGTTTTCTGCTGCCCAAGCGCTTGCATCAGGATTTCTATAACGTCTACGCCTACTGCCGCTGGGCCGACGATCTGGGCGATGAAATTGGGGACACCACCGAGAGCCTCCGCCTGCTGGAGTGGTGGCGCAGCGAACTTGAGAGCATGTATGCCGGCCACGCGCGGCATCCCGTATTTGTCGCGTTACGCGAAACCGTGCAGCGGCACTCGATTCCCCAGCAGCCCTTCGCCGATCTGGTCCGCGCCTTCATTCAAGACCAGACCGTCACGCGCTACAAAAATTGGGACGAGGTGCTCGACTATTGCGTCTACTCCGCCAACCCCGTCGGCCGCCTCGTGCTCTATCTCTGCGGCTATCCCGACGCCGATCGCCAACTCCTCTCCGACTTCACATGCACAGCCCTGCAGCTCGCCAACTTCTGGCAGGACGTCACCGTCGATCTCAAAAAAGATCGCGTCTACATGCCGCTCGACGTGCTCTCGCGCCACGGCTATTCCGTCGAGGACCTCATCGCATTGCGCTCAACTCCCGCGTTCCAGGCCGCAATGCGCGAGATGGTCTCCTACACGCGCGATCTCTTCGAACGGGGACTGCCGCTGATCGGCATGGTGGATCGCCGGCTCGCGCTTGATCTCGATCTCTTTAGCCGTGGCGGTCTTCGCATTCTGGATAAGATCGCGCAGCAGAATTATGACGTCCTGACCCGCCGCCCCGCCATCTCAAAATTCGAACGCGTCCAATTGTTGATTGGCGCGCTCCTCAAAACAAATATGTCGAGGGCTGCTTGACTGCGCTCGAAGCATCCTACGCGTACTGCCGCCGCATCGCCCGCGCACGCGCCAAAAACTTCTACTACTCGTTCATTCTGCTCTCGAAGACTCAGAAGGACGCCATGTGCGCCGTCTACGCGTTTATGCGTTACTGCGATGACCTGAGCGATGAACCTGGCGCGAAGGCCGCGTCCGTGAAGCAGTGGCGGCAGGAACTTTCCGGAGCGCTCGCCGGCCGTTACAGCGATCATCCCGTCTGGCCGGCGTTCCACGATGCCGTGCAGCGCTTCGCCATCCCGCACCAATATTTCTTCGAGATGATCGACGGCGTGCTCTCCGACTTCCAGCTGCGCCGCGTCGAAACCTTTGACCACCTCTACAACTACTGCTACAAAGTCGCTTCGGTGGTCGGCTTGACTACCATACACATCTTCGGATTTCGCGACCCGCAAGCATTGGTGCTCGCCGAAAAGTGCGGCATCGCGTTCCAGCTCACCAACATCCTGCGAGATGTTCGCGAGGACGCCGAGAATCACCGCGTGTATCTTCCCGCCGAAGATCTGGCGCGCTTCGGAGTCACGTCCACCGATCTCCTTTCCACAGTCCCCTCCCCCGCCTTTCGCAGTCTGATGACGTTCGAAGC
>JBBROU010000014.1:0-58687 GCA_038229055.1 Bryobacterales bacterium
CACAGGACCGGCTTGGCGGGTTAATTACGCCGCGGTGAGGGAGTGTAGATGCCAGCATCTGAATATGACAAGCGTGAATGTTGGCGAGGCCAGCGAGGCGCTTGACGAGTTGCTCGATCAAACCTCCTTCGCTCACGAGCCCGTTCTTATAACAGGTCCGCGCGCCAACGCCGTCCTCATCGCCGAAGAGGACTGGAATTCAATCCAGGAAACGCGCTATCTGCTCGCCGTCCCTGGGATGCGCTGTTCCATCCGGGAAGGGTTGGCCACTCCGGTTGGAGACTGCGACAGCAATTCAGGTTGGTGAAGCCGTTCCATCGACCGCCGCCGCCTTTCGAGAAGCTGGTCGGAGGCCTCAAGGGTGCCTATTCGCGCGAATAAATATTCAATATCGGCCGGTTTACGAAATTGTTGAGAGTGAGCGTTCGGTGACGGTGATCCGCATGTGGACATACTAAGAGTAGAGCTCTGTATTAGCGAAACCCGTCACTACACCGAAATTCAATTGGAGCGGGAGACGGGGATCGAACCCGCGACCAACAGCTTGGAAGGCTGAGACTCTACCACTGAGTTACTCCCGCAAGACCCCTAATTCTAACTCACCACAAAAATTCTTTCGCAATCTTGCGCTTGTCGTAGCCATCCAGGACGTGCACCACGCGGATCTTCTTCAGCGTTACCGGCGAGAGCTGGCCGATGGGGATGTAAATGATCGTCCTGCCATACCGCGCGGCCACGCTGCGGAACACGGATCGCGGCGGTTTCGCGGCCACATAGACCACGTATTTCTGAATCGAATAGTCCAGCCCCGCAAGCAGCAAGCGCTCGGGCTTGTTCTCGGCGAAATCGTAATCGGGGTCCTGCCACACGTCGTACATGCGCCGCGCCGGCAGGCTCATCAGAAAGCCGCCATACTCGCCGCGCCCAATCCCGGGACCCACCATATGGTCGAACGGGAACGTCGAGTAGAACGCCATGTCCGACTCGTTCTGGTTTTCGCCCAGCCACGTAGTCATGTACTGGCACCGGCCTTCGCGGTCCTCATCGAAAATTACAACGACCGACCCGACGTCGCCCTGAATCTTCTGGTGATCGCGCACGTAAATGCGCCCCTCATGCCAGTTGCGAATGGTCTCGCGAAGATCGATGCCGTCGAGCAGGGAGGTGGTAAACGGCTCCACGCGCGTGCGCTCTTCGGACAGGATGCTCTTGCCTTTCTTCTTTAGAAAACGTCCGTAGTCTTCAATCACCAGATCCTCGGGCGGATAGGAACAGATGCTGGTTCCGTTCAATTCGTTGGCCCATTCGCCTGGGATCCGCTCTTTCTTGCGCGGCTTCAGGCCTACGGGTCGAAGCTTTCTTTTCTCGCTCGGAAGACGGCGTCTCAGATGGATGCGGCGTGTGTCGATCCAGACCTCTTCGCCGGAGATCTTAACGGTCGGCAGATCGGATTCAACATTCTGAAAACTGTACTTGCCCGCGTTTTCCCATACTTCCCACGCGTAGTTGTCGTCAACCACGGAACGCGCCGCCACTGTGAGATCGAATAGCGATGCCGTCAATTCATGGCTCGTCACCGCCAGATTGCGCGTGTACCGCGACAAGATGCGCCGCTGCCAGTGAGCCACACGCTCGCCGGTTGCGGCCTCATACGTTTTTTCAGCCGCCCGGAAAATGGCCACTTGCGCGCGCCGACGGTCGACCGGGGTAGAGCCGGCCCGCGGCGAACGCGACAGCTCATAAAGTTGCTGTAGATACGGATAATCAACCGTGATTTCCGCGAGACAATCCGGGTGTGGATTCAAAACCTGAATGTCTTCGCGCCGCACCCTGTTGAATGGGTGAGCTTGCGGGCGCTCCATCGCGTCCAGCACCGGATCGAGCAGATTCAGCGAAACCACCACCAGCACATTCGCCAGCGGATCGATGCCTTGCAGCTTCCAGGCGATACCGCCCGCGTGCCGCTCGGTGGCCTCGGAGCGCTCTTGAGGAAACAGCCGGTAACTCTCGATGTACTGCTCGCGAGAAATGAACCGCAACGCGTACGTGTCGGGATACGCGTCGGGAAGATGTGGTCGCGTACCGGAATCGGGATCGATGCACGCCACTGGAATGTTCAGCTCTCGCGCGGTGCGGAACGCTTCGGCGAAAGCGTCGGCCGGCTCCACCGGAACATAAACGGCTTCGTCCTCCGGCCCGGGTTCGGAGTAGAAGATGACGGATATTTGAGGCAAGCGCGCGACGGCTCGTTCGTAGGCCTGTCGCAACGTGACGGGAAGTTCGAGCGCTACCACGCCGGGTCGCGATTGCAGAATTTCGCGGCGCACTTCCTGAGCGAATTCGAGGCGGCCCGGAACTACCGGAAAGTAAGTGAAACGGCCGCGCCGCAAGCTGCCGAAATCAGGAAGCGCCGGGTCGATTTCGTCGGGCATAGCGCAGAGCTTCTTCTCCCAAAGTTTCGACGATGGCGGTTTCGAGCGCTTCGGTTTCGTGGCTCGGCTGCGTCGCGAGGCTCTTCAGCTTGATTGCGAAGCGCCCGATATTGATGCCATCACGGACCGTGTAACGCTCGTCGGCCGCATGCGCCTGCTGCAGAAACTCGGTGACGTAGGCGAGAATCTTCTCCTCGGCGAACGGCAGATTTTCCTTGAGAATGTGGTATTCCTCATCGCGCTCCGGAAAATCGATGAAGATCTGCGGCTGCAAACGTGAATGAATATATTCGGGCAGCTCGAAGGTGGATGCATCGTCATTCATGGTGGTGACCAGGCGAAAATTCGGATGCGCTTTGATCTTGATTCCCGCCACCAGAGATTCCACATAACGGCGGTTGTCGAGCAGCGGAGCGAGGCTCGCCCAGCTCTTCTCGCTCATGCGATTGCCTTCGTCCAGAATCACGACGCCCCCTAATATCATCGCGGTGACCAACGGCGACGCGACGTAGCGCAACTGACTTGCGCCTTCAATCACCGGGGTCACGATCAGGTCCTCAGGCCGCGTATCGAGCGTAGCCTGCATGATGAAAACATCGCGGCCGAGGCGCTGCGCCGCGGCGTATGCCAGAGTCGTCTTGCCCACGCCGGGTTTGCCTAGCAGCCGCGGGTTCATCGGGATGTCCTGGTCGTTGACCACCAGCCAGGCCGCCATCAACTGGCGCATCATCTCTTCCTGGCCCACCCAGCGGACGTTTAACTCATCGGGATGGGCGAGGTGAAGGGTAACGCCTTCTATATCTACAGTCATGGATAACTAGATTGTCGCAGAGGCTCAATGAACCGGTTTGCCCAGCGCACAGAGCGGGTCGCCGAGCACCACGTTCATCCAACTCAGCGCGGGAATGGACGCATAGTAACTTTCGGCCAAATTGCGGCCGCTGTAATATGCCGGCAGGAGGAAGTCGGGACGCGGCGTCAAGTGCAAGTAAGGCTCGTAGACATGGCCCGAGCAGCCGGTCGCCCCGGAGTGGATGTAATCGGCGGAGAGCGTTTGCGGCGCCCCGGCGAACCACGACGCCGGATTCTGCCACGTCCCCAAGGTCCAGTTCGCGGGCGGACGCGCGAAGGTGCGCGCGTTGGTCGAAACAAACTCGGTCACAATCGCCCCGGGAAGCCATCGGAAGTTCAACTCGCGCGTCTTCCGATCGGGATCGTTGGAACCCCACGACGCATAGGCGATCACATCTTTCTGCCCCATCGCCACAGTGCCGGTTTCTTCTAACACGAGGCGGTCCTTCGGCAATTTATCGGCGGCGGCGCGCAGCCAGGCATTTCCAGGGAGGTTGTTGTCGGCCCGCAGATCGACGACAAATTTGCCGGTGTTGCGCGCGTCCAAAGAGCGATCGATCATGCCCCGAACATCGTCGAAATCGTAGCCCGCCAGCCGGGTCACCAGGTAAATGGGCGCGATGGCGTGTGAGAAAGTGGAGCCCTGTTGCCCAAACAATGGATTGCGAAGCGGTCCGGCGAGGCGATGTGGGCTTCCTTTCAGCGATGCATAAAGCAGCGTCAACTCGGAATCGACGGATGCCGCATCGGTTTGCAGTTCGGGACCCGAGCCCGCAATTTTGAGTGGAACGCCAAGCGTCGTGACGATGTAAAGAATCTGGTCCTCAGCGTGGTGCTTGCGCAGGAACGCCGCGAGCGGGGCCTCGACCTTTTTGTTGTAATCGTCGCGCGAAATTTCTTCGGCTGGTGAGACATCCAGCGTGCAGACATTGGACGAAGGCACACGGCGCTTGTGAACGTAGTAAGCTCCGATCTGCCGCGAAACGGAAGATTGCTGATTCACAACAACCAGAACGCGGTCGGAATCTTGCGCCGTCAGGACGGTGGTGAAAAGCGCGAGAGCGAAAAAGAATCCCCGGAAGCGCAAACGTGCCTATGTTAAACCGATGCCCCCGTGGGGCGCAACAGTCCATTCTGTTACAATGTTGGGCTAGAACCCTAGCCGAAGAGAAATTGAATTTTTGAATTGTTTCCATCATGGATTTCGATCAGCTTCATACATTTTTGGAAATTGTCAGGCTGAAGAGTTTCTCCAAAGCGGCGCAAACCTGTTACCGCACCCAGCCGGCGATCAGCGCCCAAATTCGCCAGCTTGAGCAGGATTTAAAAACCGAGCTATTCGAACGCTTTGGAAGCAGGATTTCGTTAACTACCGCGGGCAAAATCTTCAGTGAATACGCCGAGCAGATTCTGGAGCTGAGGCGGCGCGCGCAGGATGCGCTGCACGAATTGGAGCTGGTTCCACGCGGCGAGCTTGTAATCGCGGCCAATGAAGCCACCTGCATTTACATGCTGCCGGGCGTGTTTTCGGAATATAAAAAGCAGTTCCCGGCGGTTCAGCTTCAGGTGAATCGCTCCTACGGCGCCCGCGTGGTGGAAGCGGTAATGGAAAACGTGGCCGACTTCGGATTGGTGCAGCTTCCCATCGGCGAGAAACGCATCGAAGTCGTCGATATTTATAGAGACGAAATTCGCGTGATCATGCCCGCGCGGCACCCGCTGGGGGAATGCGCCGTAATCACGTGTGAGGACGTGGCTAAATATCCTCTCCTGCTGCCCAAATCGGGAACCACGCGTGCGCGGCTCGACATTTGGCTCGAGCCCGTGCAGGATAAGATTCAAGTATCGATGGAACTCGACTCCACGGAGATGATGAAGCGTTTCGTGAATGCCGGGCTGGGTATTTCGTTTCTTGCCGTGTCCAATTGCCGCGAAGATATTCAGGCCGGAAAACTGCGCGCGGCGCCGCTCAGTCCAGAGCCGATGAACCGCCGCTTGGGGCTGATTTACCGGAAGGACAAGGCGCTTTCGAAGGCTGCGCTGGGTTTTATACAGGTCGTGTTGCATCACTTCGGAGAGCAGAAACCGCGGATGGAAACGGCGGCCAACGTGCCGTCGTTTGTGGCGGGCTGATATCGCATGCTTTGTCCCCAGTGCAGTCACCGTTTTTCCGTATCGCGGTCGGGCGTTTGCCCGAACTGCGGAATGGAGTGCTCACAGACGATCTCCGGGATTCTGAAAACATCGACCATCCTGATCTCCTCCGACGATACGGACGGCTCTTACCGTTCCATGCGCGACGTCCCTCCGAAACTGCGCAAGAAGCTGATCGAATGCACGAGTTCCTCGAATGCGGCGACCATCTTGATTGCCGACCGCGCCGGAAGGGAACAGATTTCGAGTGCCATCCGCAATTTGCCGGGCCCGGAACGCCGTAAGCTCGAGAATACGGCGCTCGGATCGATTCTTTCGGGCGATGCGGACGAGGCGGGCGCGCCTTCTCCATGGCGGACCTCCGTGGCGCAGGCGGCAGGCGCGGCGATCGCAATCGCCGGTAGCGTGATGGCATGGGCGCTGTTTCTGCATCAGTGGTGACGTAATGCCAACGCTGAAGAAAAATTCACCGGTCATAGTTACGGTGCTCGCCGAACCAGTAACGGTGACTCCCGGGCGATTTTTGGATTTGACCGGGAAGCTGATCGTGATCGCGGCTCCGCAACCCGCCGGCGTAGGGCAACCCGTACAAATTGAGGCTCCCAATATGCTGTGGCTTGGCGAGGTCCGCGACTGCCAGCCTGCGCTCGACGAATTCGAGTTGCGTGTCGACATCGCGCATACCCTTCAGGATCTGGCGGAGCTGGCACGGTTGAACGAGCGGTTCACCGGCCGCAGTGGAGCCGAGCGGGCCCCAGATGCTATGCACGTCCTAAGCAACTGATGCCGCGGCGAGCCATCGTTTTCGGCAGTTCGGGGCAGCTAGGTGTTGAACTTTGCCGCGAATTAGCGAGTCGCGGATATGACCGCAAGGGCTTTGGGCGCGCCGAAATCGACATATGCGATGCCGCGCGCGTGGAAGAGGCGCTGGCGAGTTACGATCCTCAGTTCGTTTTCAATTGCGCGGCCTACAACCAGGTGGATGTTGCCGAGCGCGAGCCGCACGCGGCGTATTCCGCGAATGCATTAGGCGTCCGCAATTTGGCGCTCGCGTGCCGGCAGGTTGACGCGCAGTTCATCCATTATTCGACCGACTACGTGTTCGATGGAACGGCGGGGCGCCCTTATGCAGAAGCGGATGCGACTCACCCGCTGGGAGCTTACGCGGTTTCCAAACTCGCCGGCGAAATGTACGCCGAGGCGTATCTTGCCAAGCCGCTGATCATCCGGACTTCAGGAGTTTTTGGCCCGGCCGCGGTGCATACCAATCGCGGCAACTTCGTTGAGCTGATGTTGCGATTGGCGACAAGCGGTCAGCCCATCCGAGTGGTGGAAGATCATGTCGCGTCGCCGACCTTTGCGCCCGCTCTGGCGGCGCGCTCAGTCGATCTCATCGAAAGGAAGGAATCGGGGACTTTCCACATCGGCGGCGGCACGCCTATCTCGTGGTTTGAATTCGCACGCCTGATCTTCAGCGTCGCTGGACTGGCTCCGGAACTGCACGCAACTAACGAACGAGAGTACCGGACGCCGGCTCGCCGTCCGAAATTTTCCGCATTGGAGAATGTGCGGCTAGCGCGGCTGGGGCTGCCAGAAATGCCGTCCCTCGCGGAAGCCTTGAAACACTATTTTGCGCGTCGCTAATAAATAGCCGCTGATAAACGCCGATGGACGCGGATAAAACGAACCCGATTACCTCCGGGCTTTTCTTATCCGCGTCCATCAGCGGCCCTTACTGTTAGTTGTGCCCGGCGCCGTGAAACCCATCCATGCCGGGCCGCCCGCCGAACCCGCCATGCTGACCCTCAAGCGCGGTTAGTTTCGTCTGTTGATCCGGCGTCAGAATCGCATACACGGCGGCTTGCGCCTTCGCATCGGTCGCGATCCGTTGACCGCTGAGACTGCCTAATGTTGCAGCGGCGGAATCGATGGTTGCGGTGTCGTTCCGCTTGATCGCGTCGCTCAGGTTTTGGTGCGCGGTCTTCATGTTCGCCGATAGCCCGGTGTTCGCCGATGCCGCGTTGGTCAGAATGGTAGTGACCTGCGATTGCTGCGCGGTGGTCAGGGTTAACAGCGTCGTCAGGTGCTCCACGTGGCGCTGCACCATCGTTGCCGGATCGGGCGGGGTGTGCATACCTGGACCCTGCGCGAATGCCAGCGAAGTCAGAAGTAAAGTACTGCAAGCAAATGCTATAAGCGTTTTTTTCATGGTCGTTGTGTCGACTCCTACACTCAGTTAAACGTCCCCGCTCGCGAAACGGTAACCCTCGGGGGGTAAAGTTTTGTTAAACCACGCGGGACAAGCCGCTCTTGCGCTGAATTTACTAAACCGACGCCCTTTTTCTGTCGTCGTTGGCATTGAGCGAATTGATGAAACTCAACCTGCGGCACCTAATGAAGAGGACTCGTTCAGGCCATTTGGGTACGGAGGTGTGCCTGCTGCGTGCAGCCCGCCCGAGGCCAAACGACGCCCCAGCGGAACACCTTCGATGTGCTCGCCCAGTTCAGCGCATCCGTTCAGTCCCTGGCGGCGCGCGTCGCTGGATCGGCAACCAGCAGAGCCGCGGCTCAGGCGTGATCATCGATCCGGAAGGTTGCATCGTGAACAACGCGCTCGTCGGCACCTTCTAGGACGGCGACCTCGCGCTCTTGAAGATCGGCGGAACGGCACTTCCTTTGCCGAATACCGGGATCTGCGTCAAGGGCAGTTCGTGTTTGCGTTTGGAAGTCCCGAAGGTCTAAGTAATTCGGTCAGCACGGGCGTCGTGAGTTCGGTTGCGCGCCAGCCCGACCCGGACACGCCGTTTATCTGCATCCAAACCGACGCCCCGATCAACCCGGGCAACAGCGGCGGTCTCTTAGTAAATGCCAAAGGCGAGATAGTCGGCCTGGATACGTTCATCCTCACGCAATCCGGCGGCAGCGAGGGCATCAGTTTCGCGATTCCCGCGCTGCTCATCCGCTTCGTCGCCACGCAGCTTCGAAAGTACGGCCATGTGCACCGCGTCCTGATCGGCGCCGGAGTTCAGACCATCACTTCCACGCTGGCTGCGGGGCTGAATCTGTCGCGCGAATCCGGCGTGATCGTCTCGGACGTGTTTCCCGGCGTCCCCGCGGAGGCGTCCGGAGTCAAACTGAACGACATCGTCTTAACCGTCGACGGTCGAGCCATTCAGAACCTGCCCATGTTCATGATGAGCCTGCTCGAGAACAACGAGGGACAGCACGTGAAGTTGGACGTTCTGCGCCAGGGCGTGAAGGTGTCGATCGACGTGGTCGCGCGCTCCGAAGCGCCCAGCGGAAACGGAGCCGCATTCCCCCATCAACGCGGCCCCGTCGAAAGATCGAATTTCCAAGAATACAGCGGGCAGATCAGCGCGGTTCCGCCGACTCATCCATCGGCCAGCGAACCGCCCAAATGCGGGCAGCTAGCCTGCACGGCAAACACTTCTCCCGCCCGCGGCAAATTTGTTCGCCGTCCCCAGCCGTGCCACAGACCTCTAAGTGCGCTCCAGATATCTCGCGGTTTCAAACGTGAGACGGCGACCTCCACAACATCGTGGTATAAATACGACATACTGTTTTGGGCGATCGCGCTATGATCGATCTTCGACACTCACGGGATTGCTTTTAATTGCGACGCGCAGCTATAGTCTCGGAGTGAAATGGTAAGTTTAGCCCTGAAAATCGCCACGATCCTGACTCTCGCGGGCCTTGCGGCCGCCGCATTTCGGGTGATATCGGTGGCGCTGAATCGAACAACACCGATTTTTTTCAGCTACCTGCTGTTTGAATTGGTCCGTTCAACCGTGCTTAACTTTCTGCCGACATACTCTGCCGTTTACTTCCGTACGTACATGGTTTTGCAACCGGTGCTTTGGATATTTTATGTTTTGATGGTGCGGGAACTCTTCGGCCTATTTTTCGCCGGTTATCCCGGCATCCGCACCGCCAGCCATTATGTGCTCTATGGCGCCATGGCAATCGGTGTTCTGGTCTCTGGCGTCGCACTTTTGGCGAGTTGGCGATCGCTTAGCACAGGTCCAACTCCGCCGCTTTATTATGAGTTGTTCATCGAGCGCGGCATCGTTTTTGCCTTGGCAGTGTTCCTGATGATCATGCTGGCCTATCTACCCCAATACCGTGTGCTCTTAACGCGTAACGTGGTCGTGCATTCATCGTTGTTGGGCACATTTCTACTAGGCGACGCCTTGGTGCTCCTCATTGAATTCGTAAAACCCAGAGTATATACTCAGCCACTCAACCTTGCTCTCGAGATCGTTAGCTTGCTGTGCTACTGGTCCTGGGCCTTTCTATTGACGCGAGCGATCGCCGTTCGCAAGCCCATTGGCGGTTTCGATGAATCCATCGAAACTCCTCTGGTCCGCCAACTCGCAGCGCTTAACGACGCACTGACCCGGGCTCCCGGCGGCAGGTCGAGAATGCAGATGCGCGAGGCGGCGCCGCTTTTGAGAGAGAATTCCCCACTCGATTCGGCACCGTTAGAATATGGTGCGAAACCAGACATCCGTTCAAGGGACGGGCTATAGCCCGGAGCCGCTCGATATCGCGACCCGGGTAGCAGCGCTGCAGGTAAAGCTCGACTCATGGGTTCTGCCGAACTCTAGCGTCCACAAGAGCCCAGCCGTCCGCCGCCGCCCGCTGGCTGTCTGTCCGAAATGCCTGAAACGCGAGGGCAACCGCGTAGGCCGCAAAACTTTTGTGGAAGAGTGCCTGCGCGCATTCCGGATCTCGCCCTGGCGCTGCGGCTACTGCAGACACCGTTTCTATTGCTTGGGTAAGCGGAAAGGCCTGAAGACCTCGGCCGCCGCGATGTAGAGGTTTACCAGTCCGAGGCCACTCACCGCCCCCCGGACATAGGCATTCTCCCACCAGAGATGCCACTCCGGCGCGAAGCTCGACAGTACGTTGGCCGACCAGTGCGACGTCCAAGGATAGATTAAAAGAAACAATCCGAGTTCCAGGCAGAACAGAATAAACAGCAGGTGAGTCAGCCGACGGGACCAGCTCTTCGGTTGCGATTGTGCGTCCGGATTCACGCCGTGGCCTCGGCGCTAAATAATGGAAGCTGGCCGTTCAACTCAGGCGGGGAGGGGCAGCGCGCCCTGACCGGCTCGAAACTGAAACGGTGCATCACGCACGGCCCATGCCGATCAAGCGCGCGCGTATGTTCAGGAGTCTGATAACCCTTATGATTGGCGAGCCCGTACTGCGGGTATATCTCGTGCCACTGGCACATGGCACGATCGCGAAACACCTTGGCCAATATGGACGCGGCGGCGATCACGTGGCATCTCTCATCGCCCTGCGGCAACGGCTCTTGGGGAAGATCGAGATCCAACCCCACGGCGTCGATCAACAGAAAGTCGGCCGCGGAGGCCAAGCGGGTGATGGCCATTTTCATGGCGAGCCGCGATGCCTGGTAGATGTTGATGCGGTCGATGGTAGCGGCATCGACAGCGGCCACGGCCCAGCAAACAGCCCGTTCCTGGATGCGCTCACAGAGGATCTCACGGCGTTCGGGAGTCAACTGCTTGCTATCGTTGAGGCCGCGAATCGGCCGGTCCGGGCGCAAAATAACCGCCCCAGCCACGACTGAACCGAATAATGAGCCGCGCCCGACTTCGTCAGCGCCAGCTATCGCGCCGAAACCCCGCGCGCGCAACTCCCGTTCCAGCGTGCCTTCGCATTTCCAATTGGGACGCCCAGTCGCCGCCACTCGCGATGCCGCTGCCACGCCGGATGCCGCCCCGCCACCGGGAGTCTTAGGTGCGTTCCTTTAAACGCGCCGCTTTGCCGCGCAAACCGCGCAAATAGTAAAGCTTGGCGCGCCGCACTTTGCCCGTTCGTACCACGTCAATGTGATCGATCAGCTTCCCGTGCAGCGGAAAGATGCGCTCTACACCTTGGCTGAAACTCACCTTTCGCACCGTGATGGTCTCGCTGATGCCGGTGTTGTTGCGGGCAATCAGCGTGCCCTCGAAAATCTGAATGCGCTCTTTGTCGCCTTCTTTGATCTTCACGTGAACACGGATGGTGTCGCCCGGCCGAAACTCGGGGATGTCCGTCCGCTTTTGCTTCGCAATGTACTTACCTAACAGCGCATTCGTCATTCTGATATCCTTTTCGCAATCTTCCAATTTAGCAAATCTGGACGTAGTCTTGCTGTCTTGTCGCGCGCAGCCTGTTTGCGCCAGCGGCGAATCTCTTCATGATTTCCGCTCAAAAGCACGTCCGGCACCCGCCATCCCCGAAATTCGGCGGGCCGCGTGTACTGCGGACAATCCAATAATCCGGCCTCGTGCCCCGCGTCTCCAAACGATTCGAACACGGCCGAAGCGCTGTTTCCCAACACTCCGGGCGCGAGTCGGGCGACAACATCCACCACCACTGCGGCCCCTAACTCTCCGCCGCTAAGCACGAAATCGCCGATCGAAAGCTCTTCATCGGCCAAATTCTCGGCCACGCGCTCATCCACTCCTTCATACCGGCCGCAAATCAGCAGAACTTCTTCAAACTGCGACAGACGCCGTGCCGCGACCTGATCGAAACGCGCTCCCTGCGCCGAAAGGAGGACCGTGCGCCGCGAAGGCCCACGCTCCGGAAAAATCGACTCCACCGCGCGAAACAGCGGCTCCGGCTTCAGCAGCATCCCTTCCCCGCCCCCAAACGGCCGGTCGTCCACCGTCTTGTGCCGGTCGTCGGTCCAGTCCCGCAGGTTGTGGATCGCGATGTTCACCAAGCCCGCTTCCCGCGCGCGCGCCACCACGCCGTGATCGAACGGCCCCGCGAAGAATTCCGGGAAGATGGTCAGCACATGAAACGTCATGGCCGGTTAATCTCTTTCAGCCCTTCCGGCAGATCGACTTCAATGCGCCGCGCCGCCGTGTCGATCTCGACGCAAATCGCTCTGGCAAACGGAATCAGCAGATCGCCCACCTGCAGCAGTCCCGAGCCGCCAGCATCAAGAAGATCCGTGACCCTCCCCAGCGACTCCCCCGAGCCACGCTCAAAAACGTCGCAGCCCACCAGATCGGAATCGTAAAACTCGCCCGGCTCGAGCGCGAGTCGCTCCTCCACCGGAATCCGCACTTCGCTTCCCTGCAGCGGTTCGGCATCCGAGATGGTGTCGATGCCGGCGAACTTAAACACCAGGTGATCCTGATGCGTCCACACGGTTTGCACTTCGAAGCGCTCGCCGTCCGAGGCCGAAGGACGCACCAGATAGACGGTTCTGAGCTTCTCGAACCGCTCCGGCTTACTGCTCAGAGCGGTAGCCGTCAACTCGCCCCGATTTCCGCGCACCCGACCCAGGAGCGCGACCGCCACCCAGCCGCTCACTCGACGATTTCGAGCGTAAACCGCCGGTTCAGCTTCATGCCGGCCGCACCAAGAATCGTCCGGATAGAACGCGCCGTGCGCCCTTGCTTACCGATCACTTTCCCGAGATCGCTCGGGGCGACCTTCAGCTCCAGCACCGTGATCTGTTCGCCCTCGACCGCGTTGACCACCACGTCGCCCGGCAAATCCACCAGGGCCCTGGCGATGTTTTCAACCAGCTCTTTCATGGCCGCCTCGTTAGACGGCGGGCTGCGCGGCGACGGCGGGATTACTCTTGATCAGGCGAGCGACCGTTTCCGAAAGCTGTGCGCCATTCTTCGTCCAATGCTCGATTCGTTCGTGATTGAGCACCACGCGCGCGGGATGCACCAGTGGATTGTAATTCCCTACCACCTCGATGTTGCGGCCGTCGCGGGCGCGCTCCTTCTCGATAACGACCACTCGGTAAAACGGCTTTTTCTTGGCGCCGAAACGCGCCAGTCGAATCATTAACATTTTCTTTCCTTATCTAAAACCCAAATCCAGGGGGCAGCTTCATTTTACCCAGCTTCGCGCCCAACTTCCCGCCCAGCATTCCGCCGGAGAAGCTCTTCATCATTTTGCGCGTTTGCGTATACTGCTTCAGCAACTGGTTCACGTCCTGCACGCTGGTGCCACTGCCGCGCGCAATTCGCCGCCGCCGGTTGCCGTTAATAATCATGTGATTGACGCGCTCTTTGGGGGTCATCGAGTCGATGATCGCCACCACGCGCGTCATCTCGCTCTCATCCACCTTCACGTTCTGCAGTTCTTTCAGCATCCCGACCTGCGGCATCATCTTCAGGATGGAATCGAGTGAACCGATCTTGCGCATCTGCCGGATCTGGTCGCGAAAATCCTCCAGCGTAAACTCATTGTCCATGAGTTTCTGCTGCATCTGCTCGGCCTTCTTCTTGTCGACGAACTCCTCGGCCTTTTCGATGAAAGAGAGGATGTCGCCCATGCCCAGGATGCGCGAAGCCGCGCGATCGGGATAGAAAGGCTCGAACGCATCGGACTTTTCGCCAACGCCGACGAACTTCAGTGGCTGCCCGGTGACGTGGCGAATGGATAGGGCCGCGCCGCCGCGAGCATCGCCATCCATTTTGGTAAGGATGACCCCGGTGATGCCCAGCCGCTTGTGGAACTCTTCGGCGGACTTCACGGCATCCTGACCGGTCATCGCGTCGGCGACGAACAGGATCTCAACCGGTCCGAGGAGTTCTTTGAGATTCTGCAGCTCGCCCATCAGATCGTCATCGATGTGCAGGCGTCCGGCGGTATCGACCAGCAGCACATCGCGACCGGTATTGGTGGCTTCGAGCTTGGCGGAGCGAGCGAGATCGACGGGCAATGCTTCGCCCGGCGCTCCCGCATAGATCGGGATGTTGATCTGTTTGGCGATGACGTTGAGCTGCTCGCGCGCGGCGGGCCGGTAGATATCGACGGAAACCACCATCGGCCGATGCCCGTTCTTCGAAAGCCACCTAGCCAGCTTGCCGGTCGACGTCGTCTTACCAGAGCCCTGTAACCCGACAATCAGAAATACACTCGGCGGGTCGTTCGCAAAACGGAGCTTGGATTCGTGGCTTCCGAGGACCTTGATCAACTCATCGCGAACAATGGCGATAACCTGCTGGGAAGGAGAAAGCGCCTGGAGCACTTCCTCGCCCATGGCTTTGACTTTAACAGCTTCGATTAACTGTTTGACAACACGGAAGTTGACGTCGGCTTCGAGCAGCGCCACGCGAATTTCGCGCAGTGCCGCTTCCATGTTCTCGGCCGTCAGGCGTCCTTCGCCGCGCAGGTTCTTAAAAACCCGCTGAAGCTTCTCAGATAAGTTGTCAAACATGGGCTAAACAGGCGGGCACAGTATGGGCAACCGCGATCAGATTTTATTATACATTGCGCGCCTGGAAGTCCCAACCCGCAACATTGTGCAATTCTGACCCAGCATGACATAATTGCACAAAATGATTGCTCGCTCGATTCAGGGTCGGCTGACCGAACTCCTGGAACAGTTTCCCGCCGTTGCGATCCTAGGACCGCGACAGGTCGGAAAAACGACACTCGCGCATTTGTTGGCGAAGCAGCGCGGCGACAAGTCTCTCTACGTCGACTTGGAATTGCCGTCCGACCGAGCCAAACTCGCTGACCCCGAGCTCTATCTGGCGCAGCATGAAGATCGGCTCGTCATCCTGGATGAAATTCATCGGCTGCCCGGAATCTTCCAAACGCTGCGCGGGCTGATCGATCGACGAAGGAGAAAAGGCGCGCCCAATGGACAGTTCTTGGTGCTGGGATCGGCATCGGTCGCCCTCATGCAGCAATCGGCGGAAAGCCTTGCGGGGCGCATCGCCTACCAGGAGCTAGCACCGTTTTCATTGGCTGAAGTCGATCGCGTCCAAGCTGGGAGGGCCGACCAACTCTGGCTGCGCGGCGGCTTCCCCGACAGCTTCATCGCAGCTTCGGACAAGGTTAGTTTCGATTGGCGTCTGGCCTTCATTCAGACGTATCTTGAACGGGACGTGCCGGCACTTGGCCCGCGAATCCCGGCAGAGACGCTCCGGCGATTCTGGCAAATGCTCGCGCACAATCAAGGGCAAATGCTGAACGCGGCGCAGATCGCCGGCGGACTTGGCGTCAGCGGAAATACTGTTGCTAAGTATCTCGACATCATGGTGGACCTCCTATTGGTCCGCCGTCTCCTGCCATGGGCATCAAACGCGGGGAAGCGTCTGGTGAAGGCCCCGAAAGTTTATGTGCGAGACAGCGGCCTGGTTCACGCGCTGCTGGGGATTCGCGATCAGGAGGAATTGCTTGGACACCCTGTCGTCGGAGCAAGCTGGGAGGGAATGCTCATCGAGAACATCCTCGATGCGCTCCCGTCCACAGCCCGAACGTCGTTCTATCGAACATCGCACGGCGTAGAGGTTGACCTGGTAATCGATCTCGGCGCGAGACGGCGCTGGGCCGTCGAGATCAAGCGGTCCATCGGCGATCCTTCCCCAAGCAAAGGTTTCTGTAGCGCCTGTGAAGCGCTCAAGGTAACTCGCCAAATAGTGCTCTATCCAGGAACCGAGACCTATCGGCACGACGCCAAGACAGAGGTGATGCCGCTCTCCCGACTGATAAGCGAGATAAAGCGAGATCGATTAGAGGTGCAGGTCGCACGGACCCGTGTTTAGCCTACTGGATCGTAAAACTCAACGTCGTTTGGAACGAACCAGCAGAGGTGGTGATCGTAATGGGGCCGCTGGTTGCGCCAAGCGGTACGGTGGCGAATACCGAGTTTGAAGATGTGACGCTAAAGCCTAGCGCCGAGACTCCCGTCTGAGCCTTGAACAAGTGCGCACTGGCACGACCCTTGCCCGCTGTTCATCTGATACAGAACATGAAACTGATTGGTTTTCAGATTTTTTCAGATTGAATGCATAAAGAACGTGGGAGTCGTCCGGGTGGAGCCAGCGCGCAAGTATCCTGTCTGAAGTACGCTAAGGCGACTGTAGGAACCTGGCTGCCGCTGAGCAGATCGATTGTCGGGACAAATTCGCCCATCGTGCCACCCAACGTGTTGTATTCCATGGTGTAGTACGGAATGTTCCCCGTTGAGCAGCGGAAACTCAGATTGGGGAGAATGGTCCGAACCGTCAGCTCTTTTACTGTCGACAGACCCGAAAAAAACGAGCCAGGTTCACGAACATGTAGCCGTTGGCCGCCGTTACATACGATGGCGGCTTCTTGCCGGCGCCGACGATCATCGTGACATAACCATCCGCATCCTTCACACCTGCCGTTCGCCGAGAAGGAAAGGCTTCCGTAGCGAAGTTGTTCGGTCCCCGTTAAAACGCACCCGGTGCATGGTGTCGAGGGTACGCGCGTGCGAATCCTCATGAACTCCGGAGGACTGATCGACACAGCGGCGCCATGCGCGTTCACCTGACTCTGGTTCAACCATTTGCCACCGAGTACATATCCGGCATCGGGGTTGGCCGCGGGATTTTAGTCGTTATCTCCGTACCATTGAGCAGGGTATCATCGGTGCCGTCGGCTTTGAGGTATTCCCGCACACTGATCTGGTCCGCCGAGACTCATATGGCGAGTAGTTTACCCGGCATACGTTGACGGCGAAAACCCGTCAAACCGCCGAGTCAGGGGAACGGAAACCCAGCAGACCCCGCAGCAATAGCGCGCCACCCGCGAGAATAAGCTTGTTTCCGATTACGTAACCCCAGATGAGATGCCAGTCATGCAGGCCATCGACCGTCACCAAAGCCACACCGCAGGCGAGAATGAATGCGCCCCAGTAAGTGAAACGCCAGGCTGCGGGCCGTCCGACGTACTTCCCTTTTACGGAAGCATTATAAATAACTCGCACGGGCTCCTTGACCTTGCCTTCGTGATCGTAGATCTCGCAGAATAACGCCGGGAATCGCGCCACGATTTCGTTGGCGTGCGCTTCGGCCTCGCCCAAGCTCGGATAAACGGCGACGAGCGGATCGGCGCCGGCCAGCGTTCCAGATTCGTCATGCAGCCGGTGGAATTTTAGATCGACCGGAAACACGGCGAACTGGCCCGGACGCATCTGAGCAGTCCAATCCGAATTAAGTGAAACGCGAACCACAATTCTATTTTCGACGGGCGAGGAAGACCGGCGCCAGGGTCGCTGCTATGTACAAAGTCCGTATCGCCCAGGCGATTGCGATCGGGCCTGAGATCCGCGACAGGATGATTGGCAATTCGACTGGGAACGTATCGAGATGAAAAGCCATTACTCCGCCACTCGGCTTGTGGAACAGCAGCCCTGCATAGTCAAGGAAGCGCGACGAAATTCATGGCGTAGAGATCGAGCGCCGCAAAGGCGATGCCTGCAATCAGCAAAACGTCCCGGCGTGCGATCAGCAGCATGCCGGCGCGGAGCACGGCGTAGAAGTACCAGCCCGTCGAGGCCGAGATGCCGTGATTCGCAAAGGTGACGACTCGTTGTAAGCCATGCCGGCCGCGAACGAGATAAACACAAGCGCTGGGGCGAGAAGTTCCCGGCGAAATGCGAGCGCCCCCGGACGGCGGCATAGAGGAAGAGCGCCGCGAAGATGCGGTAGATCCAGCTTCGCAGTGTCAGAAAGCTCCAGCCGCCAAACCAGACATAGGAATTGAAGACTGCATCGACGGCGTGAAGCCAGTTCACGGCGGCGGCACGGTGCAGCAGCACCGCAATCGGCAGCCCGCGAAGGTTTGCGGCTTCGTTCCACCCGGAAATCGAACCGGTCGAGAGGCACGCGCGCGCGTACCACCCGGCCATCGAGGAAGGAAAGCCGAGGGTCGCAAGCGAACTGCGCCAGCCGGCCCGCCGAGTTTCGTCAGCAGTTCGAGGCCGAGCAGTGCGCCTACCGTAATCGCACTCTTCCGCGCAACTAGCGCCAGAACTGACGCGGCGAAGATCGCCACCGAGAGTGAGTCATTGCCGGCGCGGCAGACGTCGAAGAGAAACTCAGGCATCACGGCCATCACGGCGGCGCACGCGGACGGCACCCGCCCGATCGGAAATTAAGATACCTGCCGCGAGGAACGTCAGCGGTATCGCGAGCGGGGCGATGGCGACGCTCAGCAGTCTAATGATGGCGACGTGCGCGCGAAGTGAAAGGTTCTGCGCGGCGCGGAACGGCAGCGCGCAGATCCAATAATAGAGCGGCGGCTGTTGCGCCTCATAAGACGATAAAAATTCTGGCGCGGGCTGGCGCGCCCACTCCCGCGGCATTTCGCGTAATGCTTTCATCCGGGCGTCGCGCTCCGCGGCGGGAAGCGTCCACCACTGCTCGTGCGGCAGATGGGGAGCTCCAAGATATCGCAGTTCCCAAGGCAACGGCGCAAGCCGCAAGCTCTCGGCGATCTCGCGCGAGACTCCATTGTCAGCCGAAGGCAGGCTGGGCGCGGCGACCCAATGCTGCAGCACGGCGATGTGCGCGTATTCGTCGAAGCCTTCCCACAACGGCAGCGCCGCGCTGGACCGGCAGCCACGCATCAGGAAGCACGCCCAAATGAGCAGCACAGGTTTTACAGAGGCCAAGGTCACGCGGCGAAGCTAGAATAGCAGTTGATGAACGACCCGGCGGTGGTGGAACGCATGCGCGCGGAGTGGAATCAGCGCGCGCGCGAGGATGCCAACTACTACGTTGCGTTCGGACGCCGCGAGCAGGATGACGAGGAGTTCTTCGCGACGGCTTCGGACGTGGTCCGGGCGCTCGAGGCGGAACTGAAACGGCTGCCTCCAGCCGGCGTGAAACAACGCCGCGCTCTCGAGATCGGCTGCGGTCCCGGGCGGCTGATGCGACCCATGTCGAAGCATTTCAGCGAGATTCACGGCATCGATATCTCAGACGAGATGATTCGCCGCGCCCAGGCCAATCTGCGAGACGTGCCGCACGGCTTTGCGCACCATGCCGCCGGTTCCGACCTCGGCATGTTCACGGACGGCTACTTCGATTTTGTGTATTCCTACGCGGTGTTTCAGCACATTCCCAGCCGCGACGTCGTATTCGGATACCTGCGTGAGATTGCCCGCGTACTGAAGCCCGGCGGCGTCGCGCATTGCCAGGTGAATGGACTTCCGCCCGGCATCATACCGCCCACAACCTGGGACGGCGTCCGCATCAGCGGCGGTGAGATCCGTCAGTTAGCACGCCAGAATGGTCTCTCGCTGCTCGCGCTTAACGGCACCGGAACGCAGTACATGTGGACCACTTGGCGGAAGCCGGCGATGGCCGCTCCATGCCGCATCGCGAGCGTCAGCAACGCCCACAGCGGCGAGTTGGCGGTGCCGGCAACGGGACGCTTCTCGTGCGCCTCCATCTGGATTGAGAATTTGCCGGACGATTGCGATCTCAACTCGCTTGAAGCTCATATCGACGGGGTCGCAGCGGAAGGTTGTTACATCGGGCCCCCTGACCCAAATGTGCGGCAATTCAACATGTTTATTCCACCCGGAACGCGCACTGGCTTGGTGCCGCTGGAACTCAGGTTTCACGGCGAGCCTCTTTGCGCGACGGGCTTCGTTCGCGTGATCGCGCCCGGGCCCCCGGTGCCGAGAATTTTTTCGATTACGGACGGAATCAATCTGATGGCCGATAAACGGATCGAAAGCGGGACCGTGAAGGTGTTTGTGGAGGAGGTGCCGGATGCGAGCGCGTTCGCCGCGTTTGTGGACGGAAAGCCAGCGGGCCACGTGGAGTTTTTCTGTACCGACGCGCGAAATCAACGCTATGACGTCAGTTTCGCGCTACCGGAGGGGACTTCACCCGGGCGCCACTTACTCCGGATGCGTGTCGGCTCGCGCGATCTTGCACCAGTCGAGATTGAGGTTGCTCCGTGCGCCTTTTGATTGTCGGCCTGGCTTTCGCTTTTACCGCATTCTGCGCGCGCCTAGAGAAAGAGACCGGCGTGATCACGCTTCCCGCGGGCATTGTGAATGTGTCGTCGCCATTTGAGATTTCCGCGAACGCGCACGATCTGGAAATCCGTGGCGCACCATCGGGAACCACGTTGCATGCGGCAGCCGACTTTCAGGGTGCGGCGATTTTTATCGCGCACTCGGGTCAGAATCTGAAGTTCACCGGATTCACTATCGACGGTAATCGCGACGTCATTGCGCGGCCTGCTTCGCTGCCGCCATCCGACGTTCCCTTCGCGCGCTTCACTCGCAACAGCGGCCTTCTAATAGTTAACGTCACCGGCCTCACCGTGGATCACGTGCAATTCAAAAACGTCGCGGGCTTTCCGATTCTGGTGAGCCGCGCGCGCCGCGTTCGCATTGAAGATGTCGCGGTCCAGGACAGCGGATCGCAGAACTCGCGCAAGCGGAACAACGCGACTGGCGGCATTCTTCTCGAAGAGGGCACCACTTTTTTCGAAGTGCTCCGCTGCGAGTTGAAAAATATCCGAGGCAACGGAATTTGGACGCACTCGCTCTACACCTCGCCGCGCAATGCGAAGGGCGCGATCAAGCTGAACCGCTTTGCCACCATCGGCCGCGATGCCATTCAGGTGGGCCACGCGACCGCCATCCGCGTCGAACAGAACGAGGGCTTGCGCATTGGCTATCCCGCCGAGGAAGTCGCCATCGAAGACCGGGCGATTCCGGCCGCGATCGACACGGCCGGCAACGTCGATCAGTCCGCTTACGTGAACAATCATTTCGAGGAGATCAACGGCAAGTGCATGGATCTCGACGGATTTCATGACGGCGAGATTCGCGATAACCGCTGCATCAACAATCAGTCGCCGAACCAATACCGCTTCGGCAACTATGGCATCGTGATGAACAACAGCAACCCCGACATGCAGTCGCGAAATATTCAGATCACCGGCAACACCATCGATGGCGCGCTCTTCGGCGGTATTTTCGTAATCGGGACGGGCCACCACGTGATAAATAATCATTTGCTGCGCTTGAATCTGGCTCACTGCAACGAAGCCGCCGCGGTGTTCGGCTGTTACTACGCGAAAGACGAACCTGACATGTTGCGGACGGGAATCTATCTTGGGAAGGGCGCCGAGCGTCCCGACATCGCGCAAGACAACGTAATTGAGAACAACGAGATCTCCGGTTACAAGATGAGCGTGCGGTGCATTGCCGCGGCACCCGGTGTCTCGCTGGCGAAGAATCGCGTCGCGAAGAACGACTGCACCGACGAAGCCGCCCTTAATGCTTCGGCTGGCATACCCGCGAGATAGCGTGGACTAGTTTGCGATAGGGAACGTGGTCGAAATCGTCGATCAACAGCAGTTCGCCATCGCACCAGGACGAATAGAACCAGCGCGCCAGGATGGCCAGATGATCTTCCCGGTCGCGCGTTTCGCTCGATTTCGGAATCGCCCACGCGGAGAAGACTTCGCGCAATTTCTGATCGAGCGATACCGGCTTACCCTCTACCAGCTCGAAGCTGACGCGTTCCGCGCCTTGGTAAGATCCGCGGCGAAAGCAATGCAGGTCGGCGCCATCGGGTTCGGCGGAAGGTGTAATTGCGACGACATTTAGGCGATCCACATTGCGGCTGATCTCATCGCGCAGCTTCAAAACGGCTTCGACGCGATCCATTTGACGGTGCTGGCGCGCGGCTTCTTCGAACTGCATTTCGGCACTGAGCCGTTCACGCGCCGCGCCTAGCGACCCGAGCAGGGAGCGCCCGTCGCTGGAAACAAAGTCGACCAAGCGCGAAACTTCATGCGCGTACTCATCCGCGCCGACTGCCGCCTGGCAGGGCCGCAAGCACTTTCCCATCTCGCCATACATACAGCCGGGGTGGAGAGGAGACGGCATTAAATCCTCCTGACAACGGCGAACTTGAAACAGATCGAGCAATTCGGACTCGAACTGTTCGGCGGAGGCCCGGCTTCGAAACGGGCCGTAATAGGCGGAGCGGGCGCCCGCGACATGAGAAGTCACGTGCGTTCGCGGAAAGGGATTACCCAAGACGACTTTCAAATAAGGCGGCAAACGCAGGCGAATGACTTCGCGATAATTCGCTGGAAAATGCGTGCGCGCAAGCTGATGAAGTGTGAATGCCGATTCCAGCGCCGAGCCCGTCAGGCGATATTCGACCGTGGCAAGCGATCTCCGCAGATCCGGCATGCGCAAGAGCCGCTGCAAGCGCCGTCGAAGGACCTTTGTCTTGGCCAAATGTGGAACGCCTTGACGCGGCTGTAGGACAAAAACGGCAGGGCGGTTCGGCAGTTGCTCGATCGTGGCATCAAGCGCGGCAAGGTCTTCGCCGATTACGATGGACTGCATTCAATGGTTAGGTTAGCGTGCGGCTACGAAGACTATTGCCGGTCCTGCATTGGCTGGCGGTAGCCAAGATGATGCTTTCGAAGATAATCGCTAATGGATTGCAGATCCGTTGCTGCGGCTGGTGTCCAGCGGATTGGCATTCCTAAGAGCGCAGCATCTCTTCAAATAGCGGGCGTTCATTTCGTCTTCTTCGATAAAGTCGCCTCGATCCGCTTGTGCGATACCCTCTCGTACAGCCGCGCGGAAGCGGGCGTCTTCGTCAAGCAAACGCAACGCGGCATCTTTCACTAAGCATTCCGGGTCGGTGCCCTTTACCGTAGCGATCTGAGTAAGCTGCGCTTCCTGCTCTGGAGTAAAACGAACTTCCCTCGTTTTTAGGTTAAAGGAAATTGTAATCCCGAGCAAATGTCCACGCGGAGCCTTGCAAGGACGGCTCAAACAAATCCGGATGCAGAATCTCGGCCATGATCCGCAACGACTCCACGACGCGCGGGCCCGGGCGATTGAAGTACTGATTGCCGTCAGCCAAATAGACGCGACCCGTTCGCGCGGCCTTCAATTTTCCGAAGGCGGGATTTCCGGTCATCCAGTACATCTCTTTCGCCGTCCGCTCCAAGTCGAAGCCGCATGGCATCGCGATGACGATGTCAGGGTCGGCGACCGTCAGGTCGTCCCATGTCATCCACGGCGAATGGGCGCCCGCGGTGCCGAACTGGTTGATTCCGCCCGCAAGTTCAACCAGCTCGGGGCACCAGTTACCCGCCGCCATCAAAGGCGCCAGCCATTCGACGCATGCGACTGTAGGCTTTACTGGCGCGGTTCCAGCGAGAGAAGAGATTTCCGACATCCGCGCCTGCAAGGCTGCGATCACCGGTTCCGCGTCCACGCCGAGCGATCCGGCGACACGCCGGAAATCATCCCAAATATCTGCGAGTGAGTTTGGTTGCAGCGCGACAATCACGGGATTCAGCCCTAATGCCGTTAGCGAGCGTTGCACATCCGCCAAACTGACCGCGCAGACTTCGCATTGAATCTGCGTCACGATATGCGTGGGATTGAGCTGCCGCAGAACCTCGGGGAAAACTTCGTAGACCGACAGTTGCGAGCCCAGCGTCGACTTCACCAACGCATCGATTTGACTGCTGCTTCCCGAAACGTCGAACAATGGGCGAGTGCAAACGGGACGGCTGCCGATCTCCGGCGGAAAATCGCATTCATGCGAACGGCCCACCACGAACGGCGTCTGACCGAGGGCATCCAGAATCTCCGTCGCGCTCGCGATCAGCGAAACGATGCGCGGCGTCAAAGCGCGTTAGTGCGCGCCCGCGGTCGAAAGCCGGGCATCTAACTGGCGGCGCAGGAAGGCGTGCAATCCGAACAGGACCGCGGTGAAGAATAGATCCCCGGCGAGTGTGCGGCCGAAGAAGGGCAGCGCGGCTATGTAACTCGCCATCACGCCTGCGAAGTTACGCGGATAGATCGACACCGGATACAACAGACTGAAGTTGGTCAACAAGAAAAACTGCAGACTGGAGAGGAACGCGGCGGCGCCAATCCGAATCGGGCTCTCTGTCGAGACCAATCGCCGGCCAATCCAAACGCTGATCAGAAAACTGGCATAAATCACGGGTGTCGCGGCGCTATACCCGCCCACCAGCGGATCGGTAATCGCCATAACGACAATCGGGATCAGATACGCCAGCCAGCCCGGCACACGCGCGCCGGCGAACAACGATGCACTGCCGACGGGTGTGAAGTTCGGGGGGTGCGGAAGCAATCGGGCCAGGATGCTCGCGACCGCAAGGCCAACGGCAAGTGGCGTGTATTTACTCGTTCGATCCATAATCATTCCTTCCGTGATTCGGTTGCCAGAGCGTCTCGGGAACGCCCGTCTGGTGGGTGGCCCACCGGCTCCAAACGAAGAACGCATCGCTCAGCCGGTTTAAATATTTCAGTGTATCTTGATCGCATAGCGCGACGCAGAGTCTCTCCGCGCGGCGGCAGACGGTGCGGCACACATGCAGTTCCGCATTTAAGCGCGAGCCGCCCGGCAGCACGAAAGAGCGCAGCGCCGGAAGGCCCTCGTTCATCGCGTCCATCTCGGCCTCAAGCTGATTCACTTCGCGATCGGTCACGCGCGGCTGACGCGGATGCACATCTTCGGGAAGCGTCGCCAGAATCGATCCGGCGTTGAAAAGTTCGTGCTGCACACGCAGCAAGATAAGCGATAGAGCAGACAACGCGGGGCACGCAGTTACCTGCTCCTCTAAGCTCTGCCGCGCCATTCCGACGAACGAATTCAGCTCATCGACGGTGCCGTAACACTCGATGCGCAGGCTGTTCTTCGGCACGCGCTGGCCGCCGACTAATCCGGTCTCGCCCGAATCGCCGCGCCGCGTATACACGCGATTGATCGCCAGCCGGGGCTCATCGAATACCATGCAAACTCCATTTTATGCCCGCGACAAAGTTCAGCAGCGGCGAGGGATATCCGAAAACTTCCTCATAGCGTTGGTCAAGCGCGTTGCGCAGATTGCCGTAAACCGTGAGCCCGCGCCCGACCGCGTAATTTACGTTGAACCCGAGGTTCTGGAATCCGGGGTTGCGATAGAACCCGGCCGACGCGCCATAGTTCGGCTCGATGTCGAGGTCCGCGCCGCGCAAATAGCCAATCACATTTGCTGAAATCCGGCGGTACTGAAATGTCGAATTGATCGTCGCGGAATGCTTGGGACGCCGCGCCAGAGGCTGTCCGATGGTGAAGTATTGCTCCACTAAACCCTGTGTCCCCGCCAGCGACAGCACGCGGGTTTGCAGGAAAGTGTAACTTCCGTTCAGCGATAGCCATCGCGCCGGGCGCGCCTGCGCCACAAACTCGGCACCTTGCGCCTGCGCCGCGGCGAGATTATCGGTGCGAAAGGAGCTCAAGCGCGCCAGGTTCCCGCCCAGCGAAACGATCAGATCGCTGAAGCGATTGTGGAAGTAGGTGGCGCCAAACAGCAAATGGTCTCCAAAGAGTCGCTGATCCACTCCCACATCGAAGCTCGTGGTGCGCTCTGGCTTCAGCGCCGGATTGTCGGTGAACGCCAAATCGAAGCCGCCGGGCGGACGGATGCCCGTGCCGAAAGAGGCATGCACGCGCGTCGCGGGAAACAGGCGCCAAGCTGCCGCAACCTTCGGATTCACGCGCGTCGTTCGATGCGCGGCGATCTCCGGACGAGGTGAATATGGATCGGCGAAGGCCGGAATCTTCGGCGTCTCGAAGAACTCGGCGCGGACGCCTGCCGTTACGAATAGCCGGTTCGCGAAGTGGAAGGAGTTCTCCACATACACGCCCTCCTGATCGCGGCGCAAAGGGAAACTGCGAAAACTGTTATCCGTAATGAACGTGTTCTTGACCTCCTCGCGTTCCGCCGCAACACCGAATGACGCAGTGTAGAAAGGCGCGATTCGCACCGCCGTCCGGGCCTCAAGGTGGCCGCGGATGTCCTTGTTGAAGCTGTCGCCATAAGGGCTGCGATAGAAACTGTTGTTCAAGAAGAAGCTGCCGAACAATTCTTCACGCACGCGCGCCGCGATGTCGGCCTGGTAGTGCAACAGGTAATCGGAGAAATTGTTTTTGTTGCGGCTCACCAAATCGAGGCCGGTATAGAGCCCGGCCGGGTCCGAACCGTATGGCCCGGGAGCGCCCGTTTCGTTCGAATTGAAATTACCGTCCAAGTTCAGGTTCTGACTGCGCCAGCGACGCTGCACGTTGAGGAACACATTCTCGTTGCGGTAATCGTCATTTGCCACCGGCCCGTTGGAATCGAGCCGCGATGCCGACGCCGAAACTCCCAGCCCGTGAACCATTGCCGATCCCGAAACTGCAAAACGGCGCTCGTCATGGCTGCCGCCCTCGGCCACTAAGTCCAAAACCGGCGTTTCGTTCGCCGCGCGCGTTACAAAGTTGACCACCCCGCTATTGGCGTACGACCCATACACGGCGGACTGCGCGCCGCGTATCACCTCGATCCGATCCAGAAAATCAGTGGGCACGTGAGCGAAATCGAAGAGTCCGCCGTAGTTGAAGCTATTCACCGTAACGCCGTCGATCTGTACCAGATTGAAGTTCGAATCACCGCCTCGGATGAACAGGGTCGCTGCCCCGCCCCGGTCGCCCGATTGATTCAGAATCATCCCGGGGATTTCGCGCAGCAGATCAAATGCCCGCGCTTCGTTGCGTCCTCGCAGTTCGTCGGAGGTGATCACGCTGGTGCTGCCGCCCTGCTCGCTTGCCGGAAGATCCAGCGTGGAGCCCGCGACGCGGATGGAATCGCTCTGCGCCGAAATCGACAGCTCGACCGTGAGCGATTCGGATGTTCCCTCCGGCAGCGGCATCACGCGCCGCGCGAATCCCGGCTTGCTGACCTCCAGGCGAGTATCGGATCCGCCGTTCTGCGTGAAGCGGAAGCGCCCCGAATCGCTGGTCTGCTGCTGATCCGCGATCCCGAGCGGCCCAACCAGAGCGACGGTCGCGCCAGGCACTGGCCCACGCGATGAATCGAGCACGACACCCTGTATGGCGGCCCCGGCTTGCGGGACCGCAAGAATTGAGAGAAGAAATGTGAGCGATGCGCGGCTGTTCATGTCAGGCAGACTCCCGCTGCCATTCGTACGCTCGTGGATTGGTTCAGAGTTCTGAATCCTACTGGCCGGTCTCCTGACTCGCGCATCATCGGCACCGACCCGCCTTCCCATCCCGAAAGCCGGGACAGTGGACAAATGGATCGGCCCTCCGCGCTCACAGTGGCGGGTCCGTGCTGGATTTTCACCAGCTTCCCAAAAAACCAGTAAGCTCCTTGAGCCTTTTGAGGGTAACCCAGAGAGGCGGGCGAAATCAAATTGAGCGGCGCACCCGAAAGCCATTGACATAGCCAAGAGTGAGCGATAAAGTTTTAAATCAGACTGTCAATTCACAGGAGTTAACTTTAAATGCGAGCTAAGCGCCACGTCGTCTATTTGCTTTTAGGGCTCTCAACACTGATCATTTTTGCGCCCCGGGGCAGAGCTCAAGTATCCGCCGGCGGCGCACTTCTCGGCACCGTGACCGACGCCACGGGAGCCATTGTCCCGGATGCCGAGGTGACTGTCACCAACATTGGCACTCAGCAGAAACGCACCGTAAATACGAACTCTCAGGGATTCTTCGACGTCGAATCGCTGCTCGCGGCGAAATACGACGTGATCGTAAAAAAGGTCGGGTTTCAGACGTATACCGCGGAAGGCGTCACTCTCGATCCCGGCGCGCGTGTGCAACTGAATGCCACACTCACCGTGGGCTCGGAAGCGACCCAGGTGACCGTACAGGGCGACGCGGCGGTGGCCGTCGAAACGGCTTCCAGCGAATCGGGCGGTGTCATCGCCAGTAAACAGATCGAGAACTTCGCATTGAATGGGCGCAACTTTACCACGCTGGCCATGCTGGTTCCCGGAGTCAACAGCATCAACGGCGCCCAGGAGATGGGCGGCGGCGGGCTCACCACCTCCGCGCCGGTGTCGGTCAACGGCGTCGGTACAGAATTCACCAACTATTTGCAGGACGGCGTATTCAATATGAATACGGGTTGCCAGTGCGGCCTGAACATCACGTCGCCGATCGAAACCATCTCGGAATTCCGCATCGTTAAGGACAACTTCAGCGCCAAGTATCCGCTCTCGGGCAGCGCCAATATCATGGTGGAAACCAAGTCGGGCACCAACGCTTTTCACGGCCAGGCTTACGAATATCTTCGCAACGACAAATTCGATGCGCGGAACTTCTTCGATGGTAAAGACAAGACTCCGCTGAAGCAGAACATCTTCGGTTTTGAAGTCCAGGGGCCGATCCGGAAGAACAAAACTTTCTTTATGGGAAGTGAGGACTGGCGCAAACGACACACCGGCTTGACCCTTCGCGGGGCCATGATTCCGGCGGATATGCGCGGTGGGGATTTCACCAAGAGTCCGACGCTGGGCTCGGGCGGCTTGAAGCTGGATTCCATTGCCACCAACATCCTGGGCCAGCTTCATCCAGGCGTGTCGTGCGTAACCGATGCCAACCACCTCAACCCTGCCTGCTTCGATTCGAATTCGGTCAAGATCATGAACAAGTACTGGCCTCTCCCCAACAATCCGGGCGGTGGCTTCCTGAACTACATCAACAACGGCGTCGATGTCGTCAATCAGCGCGATGACACTTATCGCGTCGACCAGTATTTCAGCCAGCGATTTACGCTGATGGCGCGCCTCTCCTATGAGACGGTTGTGGATACGCCGCCCGCCTTAACCTGGACCGGCGGGGTCGCGCCGACCACGGGCCAGTCGATCAAGACCACGGGGCTTAACGGCCTGCTGCGGTTCACCGCCAGCATCACCCCGAAGACCATCAATCAGACCACTTATGGACAGACCTACGACAAACCCCGCCTCAAGGCTGTGAATGCCAAGCTGCCCGCCGACATTTCGCTGATACGGCCATTCCAGGACCAGAACCCCTTGATCCCCAATATCAGCATCAACCAGGGCTGGCAGGGCTTAGGCGCATTTTCCCTACCGGTCACCGCGAGCGATGGCGAAGGCACTTTCTCGGATGACTTCAGCCATGTTGCGGGCTCCCATGTCCTCCAAGCGGGCGTGCTGTACATCTTCGGGATCAAGCGTCAGAACTTTTTCAGCAACACACACGGCAATTACAACTTCAGCGGCGTTCACACCAACGATCCGATAGGCGACTACCTGTTGGGGCTGGATTCAAGCTTCAGTCAGAACAGCGCTGAGCGCGAGGGCTACTACCATTACAAGCAATTCGAGGCCTATTTCCAGGATGACTGGAAGGTGACCAAACGCCTCACGTTGAATCTGGGGGTTCGAGAAGTCTGGTATTCACCGGATACAATCTCGAACCAGCCGTGGACCGACTTCAATCCGCGGGCCTGGGATGCGTCCAAAGCGCCGGTGGTCCAGCCGAACGGTTACCTGCTCACGAATGCGAACAACGTGCCCATAAACGCCGCGGGCCAGCCTGTGCCGGATTATTTGATCAACGGTCTCGCGTTTGCGGGCAAGAATGGTACGCCGGAGGGGATTTTTAAATCCCGCGTGTGGAACCTGGGGCCCCGGATCGGCTTCGCGTACGACGTCTTCGGGGATGGGAAGACATCGGTCCGCGGTGGCTTCGGCATTGGCTATAGCCGTATTCCTTTCAGTAACTACTCTTCCCTTAACAATCCTCCGTTCGTGACCGGCGCCAACCTGATCAACGGAACTCTTTCGAACGCGGCGTTCGGGAGCCAAGTGTCTCCGATCACCAGTTCCGGCCTGAACTTCATCGGGCCTCCGAACAACCTTTACAAGCCGACGCAGTTGAACACCTGGAGTCTGACAATAGAACGGGAACTGTTTCGGCGTGCCGTCATGAGTCTCGCTTATGTCGGAAGCCAGGCTCATAACCTGAATGGCTCGTTCGATTACAACGCCCCCTTGCCGGTCCGGGGTCCATCGGTCAGCGACCCGGGTTGCCTTCAGCCGGGACAAGCTATCCCTTCAGGTGGGTTCCAGTTTGACCCTTGCCTGAACGCCGGAATCGTGTCGTCCGATTACACCCGTCCGTTCCAGGGATGGGGTGGCATCGGAACCGGCGGCGCGGATGGCGCGGCTTCCTACCGTGGGAACTCGAACTATAATTCGTTTCAGTCGGGATTTAAGTATCAATCCAACAGCATCACTTTTACGGGTGCTTACACCTTTTCCAAGGCTATGTCCGATGTGGCAAACCGGGGGACAGGCGCTGGCAGCCTGACGGGGGCTGGGTCTCAGAATCCGCGAAACTTCCGACCGGAATACGGGCCGGTCGGATTCGACCGCACCCATATTTTCACCTCCGGCTACATTTATGAGTTGCCGTTCTTCCGGACCCAAAAGGGTTTCATCGGGACGGCCTTCGGAGGATGGACCTTCTCCGGACTGACCGTGATCGAGAGCGGTTTTGCCTCCTCTCCGGGATTAGCTATCGCCACCCCGGGGCTGGCGAGCCGGCCGGATGTCATCGGCAAACTCACTTTCCCTCACAAGCTGAACCAGTGGTTCAATACCGGTGCGTTCGCAGCGCCGGCATTCGGTTTTTACGGTAATGCGGGCGTCGGATCGATCCGTGGCCCCATCGAGAATACCTGGAACTGGGCGCTTTATAAGACATTCCCGATAACCGAACAAGTGAAACTCCAGTTCCGTAGCGAGTTCTTCAACTTTATGAATCATCCGAGCTTCAGCAACGTGGATACATCGCTTGGGTCCGGCACTTACGGGCAGATCACCTCGGCTTTGAATCCTCGCATTCTGGAGTTCGCTATGCGGCTCACTTTTTAAGCTGTAAGCTCGGTGCATGAGGGGACGCTGCGTTGCAGTTGCGGCTTTTGCGATCGTCACCCTCTCTGGAGCCGTTCCGAATAGCGCGGATCGGCATTTTGCGCGAGCCAAAAGTCTGGTCGAGAGCGGCAGCCTGGAGCCCGCGGAAGCCGAATATGCCGCGGGTCTCAAGCTGCGTTCCACCGACGCGGAGATGTGGAACAATCTCGGGGTGCTATATTTCCAGGAACGGAAATTGCCGAAGGCTGCTGAAGCCTTCGAGCGGGCGCGAGGCTTAAACAACCGCAATCCTGAAATCAGCTTCAATCTCGGGTTAGTTCACTATCAATTGGGCGACTCGCGGCGCGCCATCGGCTTTCTCGAAGAAGCCTCTCTCGCCGGAGCCCATGCGGCGGAAACACACTATCTGCTCGGCGCTTCGTGGTTCGATCTGAAGGAATGGCGCCGCGCAGTCTCCGAGCTGGAACTCGCGCGCGGCAATTCAACGGGCACACCCGAGACGTTGTTCCTATTAATCAGTTCGTACCGGAATCTCGACGAGCCCAAGAAATCGCTGGATGTGACGGCTCAGTTTCTGAAGTGCTGTTCAGATTCGCCTCTGCTTCACGAGATGCTGGGGGAAGCGCACGACGAAGTGAGCGAACCCGAAGGAGCCGAGCAGGAATTCAAAGCGGCGATTGCCGGAACTCCCCAAGCCCCGCAACTCCATTTTCTGCTGGGATATTTTTATTGGCGCTGGAAGCGTTTCGAAGAGGCGGCAGCGCCTCTGGAGGAAGAGATCCGGCTCGATCCGAAGTTCGCACCCGCGCATTTTTATTTGGGCGATGTGCGTTTCCGGCAGGGAGAAGTGACCCAGGCCGCGCGGCAATTTCAGAAAGCGCTGGAACTGGATGCATCATACGGCGAAGCTCAGTTAGCGCTGGGAAAATGCTACGTCGAGATGAATCGCCCGGAGGAAGCCGTGACACTTTTTCGGCGCGCGGCGGAGTTGCTGCCCGGGCGCGTGGAGCCCTACAGTTGGCTTGCCCGGACACTGCGTCTACTAGGCCGAACCGAAGAAGGGCGGCAGGCTCTTGCCGAAGTCAAGCGGATCAAAGACGCTGAGCACAAGCGGTTGCCGGAGATCGCGCGGTGAGAGTCGCCACGGTGTTCGCAACCCTGCTGCTCGGGTTGGGAACGATTGCCGGAGAAACAGGAAGCCCGAGCTGGGAGATCGATCTGCGCGATGGCCTGCAACTGATGCTGCAGCAGCATTATGCCGAAGCGCGCCGGCGGTTCACGCGGGTGACGGAGCTGAATCCGCGATCTTCCAAGGCTTTTTTCTATCTCGGAATGAGCGCTTTGCACTCCGGGGATAGCGCGGCGGCGGAAGCGGCTTTGCGGCACTCCGTGCAACTCGATCCGAAGGCTCTGAATGCGGTCTACAACCTCGGAGTAGTTCTGCTGGATCGGAAAAAACCGGCCGATGCCGCGCGCTATTTCGAACAGGCCGTGGCCGCCGGGCCGGCTTCTCCGGAGGTGGCTGTCCATTTAATACAGGCCTATCTGGAATCGGGACAGAAGCGTCGCGCGGTGGAAGCAACGGATGCGGCGAGCCAACAATTTTCGTCAATGGCAGATTTTCAAGCGATCACCGGAAAGCTGCTGTTGACGCATGGACTGCCGAGCGAAGCCTGCGCGGCGCTGGAACGGGCCTTTCGCCTGGAGCCCCGCGCAGCGGAGATCGCGATTCCCACCGCGGCTGCGTGCCTGGAGAGCAAGAATCTCGATGCCTCGCGCGCGGCACTCCATAGCATCGGAGCGAAGGATCGCGAGAACGTCGAGTATCGCTCCCTCGCCGCGAAGCTTTATTTAGCTTCGGGAGAGAAAGAGGCGGCGTTAGAGGAAATGAGCGCCGCGATCCGGCTGAAGCCTGGGGACCCGCTCTTGTTGCTGGCCCTCGCCCGCTTTCATCAAAAGTTCGGCGAGCAGCAGCAAGCGCTGGCAATTCTCGACAATGCGGCTCGGCTAAATCCGCAACTGCCGGAGATCCCATACAGCATGGCAGTGAGCTACATCACCGCCGATGACGAACCTGAGGCCCTGCGGCTGCTGAACCAAGCTCTCCGCCTGAATCCGCACTTTCACCAAGCGTTGTTTCTGGCGGGAAGCATTCACCTGGCGGGTGAACGGCTGGACGAAGCGGAGAAATTCCTTCTCCAGGCGCTCGATGCTCAGCCCGGGAACGCATACTACCGCTGTTTCGTAGGCATGCTCCGGGCAGCGCAGAACCGCGGGGCCGAAGCCGAGGCCGAGTTCCGGGAGGCCATCCGGGTGGCGCCATCCTACGCCCTGGTTCATTTTCAGTTGGGCAAAACCTTGGCGAAAGAAGGAAATTCAGCGGCGGCGATCAGTGAGCTGGAGCGCGCGGTGGCCTTACAGGCCGACCTGGCGGAAGCACACTATCAACTCGCCCTGCTTTACCGCAAGTCCGGACAAACGGAGAAGGGCGAGCAGGCGCTGGCAAGGTTCAAAGCATTGAACGAGGCCGCGGCGACCCAACGTGCAGTCGTTCTCAAACAACTACAAGAAACTCTGCAATAACTTTCGCCCGCCAAGGTTCCATTGCTTCAGGGCGTTGGTTCGACTATCCTGAGATACTTACCTCAGTCGTTTTTTTGCTTTTTATCTGCAGCGCCGGAGATCTATGCACACCTCAGTTGGTCTTTTATCGCAATTCTTTTCTTTTTTCAACCGGCTCCCCGTTCGGATCGCGCTGGTCGCGTTGTTCGCATTTGCGTTTGCCGCAACTGGTTTACAGGCATATCCCATCACCCTGACCATTACCGGGACCTTTGGATCGCCTCAAACTTCGGGAACAGATCCGTTAGCGCTCGCAGGCACCGGGTTCATGGTGACGACCTCGATCGACACCGCTGCCGGTTCGGGCTCCTATCCTTTGGGCCCGACCAGTATCACCATCGACCCACTCGGCGCACCAAAGCCAATAACGCTCGCCGGAACCGGCGGCACTGCCGTCGTTTCGGTCAGCGGGGGCGGTACAACGGTGGCTCTGAATAACGTGACAGATGCCGTGGGAACGTTTTCAGCCACCGCGACGGTCCCGTCCAGCGTTGTCGGTGCGAATCCCGCTCCGTTCCCGCCCACCCCATTTTCGAACGGCTCGGCTACTTATACGGTTCCCAGCGGCTCGACGACACTTTCGGCTACCGGCACGGTCGGCGGAACCACCACCGCCACCAACATCTCCGCGAGCCCGAGTTCGCTGAGCTTCAGCGCGCAAGCCGGTGCCGGAAATCCCCCGAACCAAACGTTTCAGGTCCAAAACGCGACCCCCGTTCCTTACAGCGCGACGGTTACGCCCGGCGCTCCGTGGTTGAGTATCGCGGGCGGCGCCACGGGCACCACTCCAGGCAATGTCACAATTGCCCTGAATACGACCGGACTCAGTGCCGGCACTTACAACGGCAGCATCAAAGTCACGTCCACCGGCGCTCCCAACACTCTCACGGTTCCGGTGACTCTGACCGTCACCGCTCCCGCGCCGACCTTCATCGTTTCGCCGACGGCTCTCACCTTCAACTACCAGAGCGGCGGTGTCCTTCCGGGTACCCAATTTGTCTCTGTAAACAGCAGCGGCGCGCCAATCTCGTTCACCGACACCCCTTCCACGACTTCGGGCGGCGCGTGGCTCTCCACCAATGCCCCGAGCGGCCTTACGCCCGGCAGCATCGGCGTGTCCGTTTCGCCATCATCACTCACTCCCGGCACATATAGCGGGACGGTCACATTTACGCCCACCGGGGCGGCCAACGGGCCGCAAGTGGTTTCCGTCACCCTGAACGTAACCGCCGCCGCCCCCACCTTTACGGCGGCGCCGTCATCACTCACCTTCAATTACCAGGCTGGAAATCCGACGCTGCCACCGAGCCAGCCCGTCTCGCTGACCAGCAGCGGCACGCCGGTCAATTTCACCAATTCGGTTTCGACCTTTACCGGCGGTTCCTGGCTATCGGTTTCGCCTCCCTCTGGAACCACCCCCACAACGGCTAACGTCTCCGTCGCCCCTGGATCGCTGAGCCCCGGAACATACACGGGGACCGTCACCTTTACTCCGACCGGTTCATCGAATGGGCCGCAAGCCGTTGGCGTCACTTTGATTGTGAGCGCGGCCCCCACATTCACCGCGGCTCCTTCGAATCTAACCTTCAATTACCAATCCGGCGGGACGTTGCCGGGCGGTCAATCGGTTGCGCTGACCAGCAGCGGAACTCCCATCAGCTTCACGGACTCGGTTTCTACGGTAAGCGGCGGATCATGGTTGGCGGTTTCTCCCGGCGGCGGCACCACACCGGCCTCAGCTACGGTCTCCGTTGCGCCCACTTCGCTCCCACCCGGAACTTATATCGGGACAGTCACGTTCACTCCGACTGGCGCTTCCAACGGTCCGCAAACCGTCACGGTCACTCTGAACGTAACCGCGGCCACCCCAACCTTCACCGCGTCGCCTTCCGCTCTTTCGTTCACCTATACAGCCGGAAGCTCCACGTTTCCCCCCGGCCAGAATGTTTCCCTGACCAGCAGCGGGACGCCGATCAACTTCACCGATGTCGCCAGCACCACCTCGGGCGGATCATGGCTTTCGGTAACTCCGGCCGGCGGTACCACGCCCGCAACTTCGACCGTTTCCGCTGCGCCGGGCTCGCTCGCGCCTGGAACCTACAACGGCAGCGTCACATTCACGCCCACCGGTGCGGCCAACGGGCCGCAAACCGTCGCTGTGACGCTAACCGTCACGGCGGCTCCCACCATCTCGCTCTCAACCAACACGGCCACTTTCAGTTACCAGATCGGCGCCGCGGCTCCGGCCCCGCAATCGGTGTCCGTAACCACCAGCACCCCCGGCCTGACTTTCGGCGCTACGTCCGATATGCCGTGGCTTTCCGTCACGCCCGCTTCCGGCACCACGCCCGGGTCTCTGGCGATCTCGCTGAACACTGCTTCACTGACCACGCCGGGAACCTTCACCGGCCATATCACGGTTACTGCCGCGGGCACTTCCAACTCGCCGCAGATAATCACTGTCACCGCGAACGTAACATCCGCGCCGAATATCCAAGCATCGCCCTCGGCCCTCAGCTTCGCTTTCCAATTGGGCGGTGCTCAACCGGCGACGCAGACGCTCAACATCACAAGCAGCGGCACACCGCTGAACTTCACCGCCACCGGCAATAGTTCGTGGCTCGTGGTTACGGGCGGTGGAACTACGCCGGGCACCGTGAACGTCGACATCAACACTTCCGGTCTTACGGCTCAGACGTACACCGGCGCGATTACCATTGCTGCCCCGGGCTCAGGCAACGGATCGGTCATCGTGCCCGTCACCCTCACGGTCTCAAACCTTCCCACGCTTTCGGCGAATCCCTCCGTGCTGAGTTTCACTTCGGCATCGGGCGGGAGCGCTCCGGCGGCTCAGAATGTTGCCGTGACGACCACCAGCGGCGCTATAGCCTACACCGTTGCGGCAGCTACCACGTCCGGCGGCACATGGCTCACCGTCGCTCCTACTTCCGGGACCACTCCGGGAAGCTTCAGTGCGAGCGTTGCTCCGGGAAGTCTCGCGGTCGGAACCTACTCAGGTTCAATCAGCATCACGGCGGGCGGAACTTCGAATTCGCCGCTGGTTATCCCGGTGACCTACACCGTAACGTCGGCGCCTACACTCACCGCCAACCCAAGTTCACTTACCTTCAACTCCCAGCAGGGAGGTTCCACGCCGGCGACGCAATCGCTAAATATCAGCGGCACGGCCGGGCTGAATTACACGTCCGCCGCCAGCACTTCTACCGGCGGCGGTTGGCTCGCTCTGATTAACCCGACCGGCACCACGCCCGGAACCGTCACGGTCTCCGTTACCCCCGGAAGCCTCGCCGCCGGAACCTACACGGGAACCATCACAACATCGGCACCCGGTGCTGCGACCATCCCCACGCCCGTAACGCTAAACGTTAGTGCTTCGCCGGTCCTGAACGTCGCGCCCAACTTGGTTAGCTTTACCTACGCAGCCGGGAGTTCCACCATTCCGCCGGGGCAATTTGTTTCGGTGACCAGCAGCGGCACGCCTCTGAGCTTCACGGCTTCAGCGTCCACCACGTCGGGCGGAAGCTGGCTGTCGGTCAACCCCACCAGCGGCAGCACGCCCGCTTCAGTGACCATCTCCGTTGCTCCCTCATCGCTTGCGGCTGGGAGTTACGCGGGAACCGTGACGTTCACTCCCACCGGTGGAGGCAGCCCGCAAACCGTGTCGGTCAGTCTGACGGTCACCGCGGCAACACCAACCCTTTCCGTCGCTCCGGGGTCGCTTTCGTTCAATTACCAGGCGGGAAGTCCCACTATCCCGGGCAATCAATCGCTTACAGTCGCGAGCAGCGGAGCCCCGATCTCCTTTACCGCACTTGCTGCGACTACTTCCGGTGGAAGCTGGTTGGCCGTAAGTCCAACCTCAGGTGCCACTCCCGGCACTTTGACTGTTTCCGTGATGCCGTCCGCACTAGCCGCCGGAACTTATAACGGCAGCATTACCGTCACGCCTTCGGGGGCGGCGAACGGACCCGTTACGATTCCAGTTACTCTCACGGTTGCCGGCGTCGCGACGTTCAATATTAGCCCCGGCAGCCTGTCATTCAGTTATCAGGCCGGCAGTGGGCAAATTCCAACCAGCCAGGGTATCTCCCTCGTCAGTGGCGGAGTGCCGGTATCGTATACGGCCTCGGCAGCGACCAGTTCCGGCGGCAACTGGCTATCCGTGTCGCCTGCCTCAGGAATCACTCCCGGCACCCTTACGGTTTCGGTAGCGCCCTCCTCTCTGCCCGCCGGTTCCTATACGGGAAGTATCAACATCACACCTAGCGGCGGTTTGCCGCCGGTCTCCATCCCGGTGACGCTCACCGTGACCGCGAGCCCGACGCTCTCCGCGTCTCCGAATCCGATTAGCTTCACTTACCAGGCGGGGAGCGGCAGTCTGCCCGCGGGCCAATCGGTCGCTATTTCGAGCAGCGGAACCCCGGTCAACTTCTCGGCCGTTGTGACCACTTTCTCCGGAGGCAATTGGCTTGCAATCTTCCCGACTTCCGGCACCACGCCGGGAAGCGTGCTGCTGACGGCCGTACCCGGCTCGCTTGCGCCCGGCACGTATACCGCCTCGCTCAGCATCACCTCGGGGGGCGCGTCGAACTCCCCGCTAGTGGTGCCGGTTAGCCTTACGATTACGTCAGCACCCGTGCTTAGCGCATCCCCGGCCGCGCTGACGTTTAACTCCACAACCGGCGGCGCGAGCCCGGGGCCCCAGACTGTCTCGGTTAGCAGCAGCGGCGGGCCTCTCACTTTCACCGCCTCAGGGAGTGGCGCGAGTTGGCTTACAGTTGTCGGCGGCGGCCCTACGCCCGGCTCTGTAACAGTTTCCGTGAACTCCACGGGGTTGGCGGCTGGCGTCTATAACTCGACTGTCACCTTGACCACCAGCACCGGCTCGGTCTCAATTCCCGTTACGCTCAATGTGGTCTCGTCGGCGGCTCTTGCGCCCTCGCCCGCTTCGCTAACATTTAACTATCAACTCTCCGGCGCGGCGCCCGCCCCGCAGACAATTTCGGTCGGCAGCACGGGCTCGCCGCTCCCCTTCGCCGTATCGTTGACGAACCTGCCCTGGCTCTCGGTGACCCCGATCTCAGGGACCACCGGCGCTACCACCTTGACGGCGACGGTAAATCCCGCGGGTTTGACCACGGGAACATACGCCGGCCAGATTACGCTGACCACCGGTAGCAGCACTCCATCCATAATCCCAGTCAGTCTGATTGTGTCCTCGGCAGCCGCCTCCCCGATCAGCGCCTCGGTCAGTCCGGTCATCTTCAATTATTTGGTTGGCAGTACCGTTCCGGGGCCGAAGACGGTAACGCTGACGAGCGCGGTTCCGGTCGCTTTCACGGTGACGGGAAGTGCCGCGAGTTGGCTGACCGTCACGCCGGCCAGCGGAATAACGCCCGGATCGCTGACGGTTACGGCTATGCCAGGCTCGCTCGCGCCTGGATCCTACGCGGCCAGCATCACTGTTGATTCCGGCAGCGCTTCCCCGCTGATCATTCCGGTTTTCCTTTCGATCACTGCCGCTCCGACCATGACCGTCACGCCTACCTCGCTGGCGTTTGCGTTCCAGAGTGGCGGCACCGCTCCGGCGTCACAAACAGTGACCGTCGCCAGCAACGGCATCGCGTTCACGTCGACGGCGAAAGTGGTCGGCCAGTGGCTTTCGGTGAGCCCCGCATCGTCTAATTCGCCCGGCATGTTTACGGTGACGGCGAACCCAGCGGGTCTTCTGCCCGGCGTCTACAACGGCTCGGTCACCTTCACCGCTCCGGCCGGCAATTCACCCGTAAATGTGCCGGTCGTGCTGGCCGTTAGCGCAGGTCCGGGAGTCGCGGCGAGCCCGAGTTCTCTTTCCTTTAGCTTCCAGTCCGGCGGTGCCAATCCGGCGACCCAAACGATCGCTCTCGGGAGCAGCGCGGGTCCAATTGCGTTCAACGTCGACCTGCGCGTGGGTACTTACACAACGACTTCCAGTTCGTGGCTCACCATCGTTTCTCCGGCTGGAAATACAGCCCCGGGGACGTTGACCGTGACAGCGAATCCGGCTGGCCTCGTGACTGGATCTTACACCGGCACCATCAACCTCACGCCTAGCGGGGCGGGCGGCCCAATTACGATCCCGGTCGAATTCGATGTGAATTCGACGGCGGCCCCGCATCTCGCAGCGGTCACCAACGCGCTCAGCTACGCGACGGGCGCAGTCGCCCCCGGTGAAATCGTTTCCCTCTGGGGCACGGGTCTCGGACCGGCAGCTCCGGCCGGGCTCATGCTCACGCCGTCCGGCGTCGTCAGCTCGAACATCGGCAATGTCCGGGTTCTCTTCGACGGAATCCCGGCTGTCCTGACGATGGCGTCGGATAAACAGGTGAACGCAATCGTGCCCTACGCTCTCGCAGGCAATACCAGCACCGTCGTTCAGGTGGAGTATCAGGGCGTGAAATCGAACGCGCTTACGGTACCCATCACGGCATCAGCTCCCGGCTTGGCGACACTCAACGCTTCCGGGAAGGGAGAGGGCGCCATCCTGAATCAGGATACGTCGTTAAACTCGACCACAAATCCGGCGGCTGTGGGATCGGTGATCGTTCTGTTCGGAACCGGAGCGGGCCAGATGAATCCCGTTGGGATTGACGGGATCATTCCTGGCGCTGTACCCTTCATGCCGGTTCTTCCGGTCAGTGTCACCATCGGTGGCCAGAACGCACCGGTGCTCTACGCAGGCGACGCTCCCAGCTTGGTTTCGGGAGTGCTGCAGATCAACGTGCAGGTGCCGTCCGGCCTGACGCCCGGCCCGCAGCCAGTCGTGCTTACGGTAGAAAGCTGTCTTCCTCCCAGAGCCTGCCCGCAGACCGGTACGGCCTCGAGCCAGGCCGACTACACGGTGGTTATTAAGTAACGTTAAAGCGGCACGCCCGGTACATTGGCACACAACGTGCGCTGTACGGGGCATGCGCCAGATTTCGCTCATTTTCGCCCTTTCGCTGCTTGCCGTCTCGTGTAGCAACACGCGCGGACGGTACCCCGTCGAGGTTAACGGCAAGTATGGCTTTATCGATGGCTCGGGCAAAGTCACCATCCCGGCGCAATTCGATGCCGCGGGCCCGTTTGTCGACGGCTACGCTCCCGTCCAGATGAATAGCCGCTGGGGGTACGTAAACTCGGCGGGCAAGCTGGCCATCAATCCGCAATTTGAAGAGGCCGATCGTTTCTCGGACGGCCTCGCGTCCGTGCGCATGGGGGAACGCTTTGGATACATCAACCATGCCGGCACGTTCAAAATAAATCCGCAGTTCGACGGAGCCGGACGGTTTTCAAGCGGGCTCGCGCCGGTGATGGTGAATGGCCGTTGGGGCTTTATCGACAAAAACGGCAAGCTCACGATCAACCCTCAGTATGATCAGGCCGGAAACTTCTCCGATGGTTTGGCGCTGGTCCGCATGGGCGGCGCGTTCGGCTACATCGGCACGAACGGCAAACTCGCCATCCAGCAGCAGTTCGATTCCATGGGCGAGTTCTCCGACGGTTTGGCGCTGGTGAAGATGGGAAACCGAACCGGTTTTATCGATAAGACGGGCAAGCTCGCCATCAACCCGCAGTTCGATTGGGCCGGCCGTTTCGTCGAAGGGCTTGCTCCGGTGCGGATCGGCCAGCGCTACGGCTACATCGATAAGGCGGGCAAGTTCGTCATCAATCCGCAGTTCGACCAAGCGGGCGAATTCCGCAACGGCCTTGCCCCGGTTTTGATCGGCAACCGCCAAGGTTATATCGACCGCTCCGGCAAATACATCTGGAATCCGACTGCGTAAGAAAGCTCAAACCCGCGGCGCCGCCGTCGATATGATTCTGTGAGTCGATTTCTAGAGGATGCGGGCAAGATACTCGAAGCTGCCGTCGCATCGCCGGAAACCGAAAATTGCACCATCCTAATACGCCCCGAAGGCGGCATTCATATAGTGATGGGCTCGGATTGGCCGCTGCACTCTCTGCAATCAATGCACGGAGCGCGGACTGCGTATAGCGTGCATCGCGATCGCGCCCATGTGCGTGTCGATGGCCGTTCCGGCGCGCAAACCTGTGCGCTGCAAGTAGATACCTTCATTAGCGCCGCGCGGCAACTCCTCGGCGGACGGCAATACCTGCTGAGCGCCTGAGCCTACTCCGCCCGTCGCGGCATCATAAGAGGTAATGAACAAATCCGAACGGCTGCGCGCCCTCTTGCCGGACGTCTGGGCGCTGATGCATCCCCGCCGCGGACTGCTGCTGATCGGCTTCTTCCTGATGGTGGTCAACCGGCTCTCGGGTTTAGTGCTCCCAGCCTCCACCAAGTACCTTATTGACGACGTCATCGGCAAGCACCGCCATGATCTGCTGCTGCCGCTCGTGCTCGCTGTCGTGGGCGCGACGGCGCTGCAAGGCATCACGTCATTTGCGCTCACGCAGATATTGTCGAAAGCGGCCCAGCGCCTCATCACCGATCTGCGCAAGCAGGTGCAGGCGCATGTGGGCAGACTGCCCGTCACCTTCCACGACTCGCACAAGACCGGAACCCTCGTCTCACGCATCATGAGCGACGTCGAGGGCATCCGCAACTTAATCGGCACGGGCTTGGTCGAGTTCGCCGGAGGCTTGCTCGCGGCGCTCATCGTTCTGGTGCTGCTCTTCTTCATCAGCGTCAAGATGACGGCCGTCGCCATCGTGGTGCTGCTCGCCTTCAGCGGCGTTCTGTGGAAAGCCTTCGGGTCGATCCGGCCCATCTTTCGCGAGCGAGGCAAGATCACGGCCGATGTTACCGGGCGTTTGACCGAATCGCTCGGCGGCGTGCGGGTGATCAAGGGATATCATGCCGAATCGCGTGAGGAGTCCACGTTTGCTTCGGGCGTGCAACGGCTGCTCGACAATGTCCTTAAATCGCTGACCGCCATCTCGATCATGACGCTCTCGGCCACGGTCCTGCTGGGCGTAGTTGGCGCGGTCATCATGTTCATCGGAGCGAACCAGATCTTCGCCGGCACGCTCACGCTCGGCGGCTTCGTCACCTACACTGCATTCCTCGCGTTTCTCGTCGCGCCGGTCTTCCAGGTGGTCGGCATCGGCACCCAGATTAGCGAAGCGCTGGCGGGTCTTGAACGTACCCGCGAGGTGATGCGAGAGCGTCCTGAAGACCAGGACCCGAACCGAACAATCGCACTCGGCCCTATCGTCGGCAATGTCGAATTCGAGGACGTAACATTTGCCTATGAAGCCGGCAAGACCGTGCTTCACGATGTCGAACTGACCGCGCGGCCCGGCACCGTGACGGCGCTGGTCGGCCCTTCCGGGTCCGGAAAATCGACCATGATCGGCCTCGTTACCGCTTTCTACAAGCCGGTCACCGGCCGTGTATTGATCGACGGCATCGACCTCTCGACCGTGCGCCTGGATTCCTATCGCGGCCAGCTCGGCGTGGTGCTGCAAGAATCTTTCTTATTCGACGGGACCATCGCCGAGAACGTCGCCTTCGCCCGCCCCGAAGCCACCGAAGCACAGGTTCTCGAGGCGTGCCGCATTGCGCGAGTCGACGAATTCGCCGAGGGTTTCCCGCTCGGTTACGACACCATTGTCGGCGAGCGCGGCGTCAAACTTTCCGGCGGTCAGCGCCAACGCGTCTCCATCGCGCGCGCCATCCTGGCCGACCCGCGCATCCTCATTCTCGATGAAGCGACGTCCAGCCTCGACTCAGAATCCGAAGCCATCATCCAGCAGGGTCTTTCCTATCTGATGCGCGGCCGGACGACATTCGTGATCGCCCATCGCCTGTCGACAATCCGCCGCGCCGATCAGATTCTGGTGGTCGAAGGCGGGCGAATTGTGGAACGCGGCACACACTCCAGCCTCTATGCCCGCCACGGCCGATATTACGATCTCTACACCAAGCAGCACGGGGTAGAATCAAACTTGTTCCTGGCTCCGGGCGAGGGCGATTCCGTCGAACTGGAGCCGGTCAAATAAGAATAAGAATGATGCGCTGGTTCACCATTGTGCTGGTCAGTATCGTGCTGGTCAGTATGGTGCCGCTCGCCGCGGGCTCAGACAGCAAGACGCCCGAACCTTCGCCCTCTCTCACCCCGGCCCAAGTCGTGCAAATCCAGCTTGCCGCTCTCAAACAGAACGATTCTCCCAATCCCGACGACGGCATCCGCACGGCTTACCGCTTTGCTTCGCCGGGCAACCGTCTGATGACCGGGCCCGAAGAGCGCTTCATTCGGTTGGTGAAGAATCCGCTCTACCGCCCGCTGCTCAATCACCGTTCGTCCGAGGCGCGTCCCATTCAGGTCCGCGATGATCGCGCGGTCCAGCGCATCAAGCTGATTGACGCTGAAGGGGCTCCCGCAATTTTCGTTTTTACTCTGTCGCGGCAGACGCTCGAGCCCTACAAGGGCTGCTGGATGACCGACGGCGTAGAACGCGTTCAACCCGAAGAACTCCCCAATACGCAGATTGCGGCGCTACACTAGTTCTTCATGCAGGTACTTCAGGCGGGACAACACAAGTTCATTCTTCTTGAGCTTGAACTCGATACGGTGAACAGCGTAGCCAAGCAGGCCGGCTTCGAGAGCCGCGTTAAGGACAGTCCGCGCAGTATTCAACTGGACCTGACCGCGCTCAACCGTCAATCGCTGCTGCTGTTCGATGCCGCCGATCCCGCCAATCTCGGATGGTTTTCGCGCTGCCAGTTCTATGTGGACGGGCGCACAGGCGGAGTGATGCAGACGCCGCTTTCGGTCGCCAATAAGCGCGATCGATCCGGCAAGAGCCAGGCCAATTCGGTTCGGCTGCGGATCTCCAAGGAACTGCCCGCCAGCTTTCGGTTGCCCGGCAAGCAGCCCATCACCGAACAGGTGTTCTATGCGCTGTTTCAGAATTTTCTGATGGCGCTCATGAAGACCGGGGTGGCGGTTTGCGGCGGTCCGCTGGTTCAGCCCCTCGCCGGCCGGACGGAAAATATCGGTCCGCGTAACTAATCGCGGCCGAATAACGAAATCTATTGTGCAGCGAAAAACGTCTTGAATATAGAGAGAGGTTGTTTTCAAATGAGCCAGTCGCAAGGAATGAACCGCCGCTTCTTTTTGGCGGCATTCGCATCAGCCGGGGCAATGGCCTACGGCGCCGCGAAGTCCGACAAGGGCGCTCCCGGCCAGGTGAAGCTGGTCAAATTCAGCGATGCGGGCGTGCGCGAAGGAGTCATCATGGCAGATAAAGTGGTTAAAACTGATGAAGAGTGGAAGAAGCAGCTTACGGCGGAGCAGTTCGAAGTAACGCGCAAGAAGGGCACCGAGCGCGCGTTTACCGGCAAGTACGCCAAGAATCACGATAAGGGGCTCTACCGCTGTGTGTGTTGCGGCAACGCTCTCTTCGAGTCCGAAACGAAGTTCGAATCCGGCACCGGCTGGCCCAGTTTTTATCAGCCCATCGCGAAGGAAAACGTCGAAGTCGAGACCGATTCCAGCTACGGGATGCGCCGGACCGAAGTGAAATGCAAGCAGTGCGATGCGCATCTGGGGCATGTGTTCGATGACGGCCCGAAGCCGACGGGGCTGCGGTATTGCATGAATTCGGCGTCGCTGGATTTTAAGAAAGCGTAATTTATCTAGTTACGAGTTAGCGGTATCGTCCCCACTTTTCGGTGCCGAAGACGCTTGTGCGGAGTCGAGCAAATCCGGCGGCCATGAATCGATCGGGGGCGCCGTCGGTTCCACGATTGCCGTGAAATAGGGCGTACTCACCACCTGTCGGTGGGGTTACGATATAAGTAGTATGCCGCTGGTACCGCCCTACATCGAATCGCTCCAGCCGTATCAGGCGGGCCGCTCGATCGACGAAGTGCAGCGTGCCTACTGTCTCACGCATGTCGTGAAGCTGGCGTCGAACGAAAATCCGCTTGGATCTTCACCGCTCGGGATTGAGGCGATCGGGCGCGCGGCGTCCAACCTGAACCTGTATCCGAATGGAGGCCTCGATCTCCGCAGGGTTTTGGCGAAGCAGTACGATGTCAAGATCGAAAACGTGATCGCCGGTAGCGGCTCGGAAGGCATCATGTCGAACATCATGCGCACCTTCCTCTGCGACGAGGACGAAGTGCTTACGACCGAGGCGGCCTTCATTGGATTCCAGGTTCTCGCCAAATCCCGCGGCACCAAATACCAAACCGTTCCTTACCGCAACTGGGCCTACGATCTTCCGGCACTCGCGGCGGCGGTGAACGACCGCACCAAGATTATCTATCTCGCGAATCCCAACAACCCGACCGGGACACTCTTCACGCGCCAGGAGTTCGATGCATTTTACAAGCACGTGCCCGAGCGCGTGTTGATCATTCTGGACGAAGCCTATTTCGAATACGCGCGCGACAACCCGCGCTATCCCGATTCCATGCATTACCGTTACGACAACGTGATCACGCTGCGCAGTTTTTCGAAAATCTACGGCCTTGCGGGCGCGCGCATCGGTTACGGCTTCGCGCATGAGGACCTGGTCGCAAATTTACTGAAGATCAAGCTGCCGTTTGAGCCGAGCACGCTGTCGCAAGCAGCCGGAATTGCGGCTTTGGGCGACAAGGCATTTCTGCACCGTTCGCTCGAAATGAATGCTCGCGGCATGAAATACTTGCGAGAATCGCTGGAGGAAATGGACGTCAACGTGATCGAATCGCACGCCAACTTCATCATGACCGTTTGGCCGTCGGCAGAGCAGGCAGCGCAGGTGGTGGAAGATCTGTTGCACCACGGGATCATCGTGCGCCCGCTGAAAGCTTGGGGGCTGCCGCAGTGTGTCCGCATCTCGATCGGCACCGACGAAGAGAATCAGGAGTGCGTCGCAGCTATGCACAAGGTCCTGGCGCTTACGAAAGTTTAAGGAGGAGTTTCCATGTCGCAACTCGCAGCCGAGTCTCTCGACGTTTCCATCTCACAGAAAGATTTTCTGCCGCTCAATGGCACCGATCACGTGGAGTTCTACGTAGGCAACGCGCGCCAGTCCGCGCATTTCTACCGCTCGGCCTTCGGCATGGAGTTGATCGCCTACCGGGGCCCGGAAACCGGCACTCGCGATCGCGCTTCCTATCTGCTGCGGCAGAATAAAATCCGGTTTGTCCTGACCACGCCTCTGCAGCCCGACCGTGCCATTGCCGACCACATCCGTCTGCACGGCGACGGCGTTCGCGATATTGCTCTTTGGGTGGACGACGCCGAATCCGCGTACCGCGAAACGACTTCCCGTGGTGCTCGCGGCGTGCGCGCGCCTGAGGTTTTGCGCGACGACGACGGCGAAGTGAAGATCTCCTCCATAGCACTTTATGGCGACACGATTCATACGTTTGTCGAGCGCCGGAATTATCGCGGCGTCTTCCTGCCGGGCTTCGTAGCCGTCGCGAAACAAGATACCGTTGCGCGCCCGGTGGGCCTGAAGTACGTCGACCACATGGTTGGCAATGTCGGCTGGGGCGAGATGAATCGCTGGGTCGCGTTTTATCGCGACGTGATGGGCTTCCGCGAATATCAGCACTTCGACGACAAAGACATCAGCACGGAATATTCGGCGCTCATGTCGAAAGTGATGGCGAACGGGAACGATCGCGTGAAGTTCCCCATCAACGAGCCCGCCGAAGGCAAGCGCAAATCGCAGATCGAAGAGTATCTCGATTTTTACAAAGGCCCCGGTGTGCAGCACATCGCCATGGCGACGGACAACATTGTCGACACCGTTACCAAGCTTCGCCACCAGGGCGTCGATTTCCTGCGCGTTCCCCACACTTACTACCAGGAGCTTACGGCGCGCACCGGACCGATCGACGAACCGCTCGACCAGCTTGAAGATCTCGGCATTCTGGTGGATCGCGATGACGAGGGCTACATGCTTCAGATTTTTACCAAGCCCGTGGAAGATCGGCCGACGCTGTTCTTCGAGATCATCCAGCGCAAAGGCAGCCGCAGCTTCGGCAAAGGAAATTTCAAAGCTCTGTTCGAAGCGATTGAGCGCGAGCAGGACCTGCGCGGCAACCTGTGAAGCTATGCACCTTCGAGATTGCGACCCATGTGGGCCGGCAGCGGCGACTCGGGGGTGTTACTGAACGCGGTATCGTCGATTTGAATTTCGCCTACGCGGCGCTGCTGGCCTCGCAAGGTGAGCCGCGCGCGCAGAAGGTCGCCGATGTCCTGCTGCCTGCCAACATGCTGGAATTTCTGCAGGCGGCCGGCCAGCCTCGCGCCGAACTCGTTCTTGATGTGCAGAGTGCCCGCGGTCTGAACGACGAGACCCTGATCTACGGCCCTGAAGATGTCCGTCTCCTGAGTCCGCTTCCGAATCCTCGTTCGGTGCGGGATTTCTACGCCTTCGAAGCTCACGTGAAGAAGGGCTTCGAAAAACGCGGCGAAGAGATGCCGCGCGAATGGTACGAATTTCCGGTTTACTACAAGAGCGGCCATAACAACATCATCGGTACCGGTGAAGATGTCATTTGGCCGAGCTTCACCGAAAAGTTCGACTATGAACTGGAGTTAGCGGCCGTCGTCGGTAAGCGTGGCCGTAACATACGTGCGAGCGAAGCCCGCCAATACATCGCCGGCTTTATGGTGATGAATGACTTTTCCGCGCGCGACATCCAGCGCACGGAGATGCGCGTGCGCCTCGGCCCCGCCAAAGGTAAAGACTGGTGTACCGCGTTCGGCCCGTACGTTGTCACGAGCGACGAGATCGGCGACCCTTACAACCTGCTGATGACTGCTCGGATTAACGGCGAACTCTGGTCCGAGGGAAATTCCAGTGCTCTCTATTGGAAGTTCGAACAGATGATCGAGTTCTTAACTCAGGATGATGAAATCGTGCCGGGAGACATCATTGGGTCCGGCACCGTCGGCACCGGCTGCGGCCTGGAACTCGATCGCTGGGTTCAGCCCGGCGACGTGATGGAGCTTGCGATTGAACGCATCGGCGTTTTGCGGAACCGTGTCGTCAAACCCGGCTGAAGCTTCTTAGATCGACTTCATTAATCATCGGCTCGCCCGGCGCGACATGGTTCAGCTTGCCTTCGCGCATCCACTTTTCCAGCGTATCCACCCATGAGAAGAGATGATCGAAAGAATCTACGATAAACAGCAGCGGCTGGTAGTGATTGATCTCAAACGATTGGTTGATCGCCCACTCAAGCTGAATCGGGTAGCGCCGCACATCGGGCGATTCGATGCTGTGCTCGATCTCGCCGAACGAACTCAGCAGCCCGCTGCCATACACGCGAAGACCTTCTTTCGACCGCATCAATCCGAACTCGACGGTAAACCAGAAGAAGCGCGCCATGGCCTGGATAATACTGGTGAGCCGCTCCAGCCGTTCGTGTTCATCGCGAATTCCCGAGACCAGTTCCGCCGCCGTATGCGCGCATTCGCCGAACCGCACGAGTGTCTCGGCGAATGCCCGGTCCGTGTGCATCGGAACATGCCCGGCGACATCGTGAAAGATATCCGGCTCGGGAAGATAATCCAGATTGTGCGAATCCCGAATCGTGATGGTCGTCGGGAATGTGCGGTTGCGCAGGCAATCGAAAAACAAAAACGCGGGAATGTAGCCGCTCACCGGACGCGCCTGAAATCCGGTCAGCGGACTTAGAAAGCGGTTGACATCATCCAGCCGCGGAACCGCATCGGCATTCAGACATAGCGAATCAATCCCGTTCAAAAATGCGGGGTTTGCGTAACGCTGCCAGCGCGGCAGCATGCGCGCGTAGCTCCGGCGCCACGCCTCGTGGTTCTCCGCTGAATACAGTTCATAGGGCTGGTGAATGAAAAGTTCTCCGCGGCGTTGCGCGTCTTCGATGAAAGGAGCCTGCGTTGTGGTGAGGCCTGCGGGCTGGGCTGCTACGGGCATTCGATCCTCCGCAATTTCATTCTAGCGCAAACCACCACATACCCGTGGTGCTATATAGCGGGCCTCTTGCGTTCGCGATTGCGTTAGTATCTGGAACTGGATGGATGATGCTCCCGACATACCCGGCGCGGGCGACGTAGTGCGCTGGTTTGGCTACTGGCCAACTTTTCACGATGCCCAAGTCATCTCCATCGAACTGAACAGGTCCCACGGATCTCGGGTTCGAATACACGCGTTTGACAGCACCGCCGAAGTCAACTCCGATGGATACTTTGTACTCGTCAAGCACGCCATCGTCACATTCTTATTGGAGGGATTCCCGCTAGACGGACAGGAATCACGAACACGAGAATTGACTACTTCAATCATCAAAACGTTCTGCAGGATGCGTGGATCGAGAAGACAATTAGTGGCTATGTTCTGAAACTTGACGGCATTTTCGGGGTGGATGGCTCGATTGGCTGTGAGCGAATCAGCGTCACCCTTCAGCCGGCCACTCCAGACGGAAGGGTATGCTAGTTAGCGCTGAAACTTTCTGACCAAACTGTCGACTACCGCTAAACGAATCTTCATGCGCCCACTACTGATCCTGCTTTTCAGCGGTCTCGCGATCGCCCAACAGAAGCCTCCCGCCATTCCTGCAGACCTGATCTACGAACCTGATTTCGAATATTCGAACATCGGCGGAAGCATGATGCTCGACATTGTTCGGCCGCGCGACATGAGCTCGGCGCGCCCTGCGATTCTCTGCATTCATGGCGGCGGTTTTCGTGCCGGCACGCGCCAGGGTTACCTTCCGCTCTGCATCAAGCTTGCCCAGCGCGGATACGTCGCCGCCACCGTGGAGTATCGCCTCTCACCGCGCCACCAATTCCCCGCCCCGGTTCATGACGTAAAAGCCGCCGTGCGTTACCTCCGCGCCAACGCCGCCCGTTTCGGCATCGACCCGGACCGCATCGGCACCACGGGCCAATCCGCGGGCGGGACGCTCGCCCTCTTTCTCGGATTGACGCCCGGCCTCCCGCAGTTCGAAGGCTACGGCCCCAATCGCGATCAATCCAGCCGTGTGCGGTGCGTCGCCGATTTCTTCGGCGCCACCGACTTCACCCGATCTTACGGGCACAGCGTCGATGCCGCGGAAGTGCTGCCGATGTATCTCGGTGGCGATCTGGATCACGAGCGCAAGGCGCATATCGAATCGAGCCCGCTCTATTGGGCCAGTCCCGATGCCGCTCCCATCCTCGCTCTGCATGGCACCAAGGACCGGTATGTCGAGCACGCGCAATCGTTGTGGCTGGTTGATCGTCTGAAGGCCGCCGGCGCCGACATCGAACTGGAAACTCTGGAGGGCGCCGACCATGGCTTCAAAGGCGCCGATGCCGAACGCGCCGACGCTCGCATGTTCGCTTATTTCGACAAGCACCTGAAACCGGCGGCTGCCGAGCGGGTCGTGCTCCTGTCCGATCACGGTCCCGCCGGCGAAATCGTCGCCATGAACTGGCCGTCTGGCAAAGTACTCTGGCGCGTGCCCAACCAGCGCGGGCACGATGTGCAAGCTCTGCCCGATGGTCACGTGCTTTTCACCAACGGGGCGGCACATCGCGTGATTGAAATCGACTCGCAACACCGTGTGGTCTGGGATTACGGCGCGGCTGAAGGCCTGGAGCATCCCATCTCCGCGCAACGCCTGTCAAACGGCGATACGGTGATCGGCGATGCCAAGGCGGGCAAGGTGATCGAGGTCGACCACGGCGGTAAAGTCGTCTGGACGTACGCGAGTCCCGATCTGGCCGACATGCGCATGCGGAACGTGCAGCGGACCGCGTCCGGCACGACGTTGATCGCGGTGGAAGCGGCCGGCAAGATCATCGAGGTCAATCCGAAAGGCGATATCGTCTGGACTTATACGGCCGAGGGCGGTGCCAAGCGGCTGCCTTATCAGGCGCACAGGCTCGCGAATGGCAACACGCGCGTCAGCCTGTCCGATCCGGGCGAGATCGTCGAAGTGGATCCCGCTGGGAAAGTGGTCCGCTCCATCGCCGGCGCGAAGATGGATGTCTGTTTCGGGTGGGTGTCCGGTACCGCAACGCTGCCGGGCGGTCACCTGCTGGTCTCCGACTACACCGGCCGCCGCATTGCCGAACTGGATGACACCGGTAAGGTGGTTAACGAAATGACCACGGGCGCGATGACTGTCGCGAGCCTTGCCGTCGTGGACGGTAACTAAACCGCTGCCGGCTTCTTCAACGCAGCCATTAAGCTGTCCACGATGCCCTTGCCCTTATCGAGCGCACTCTTGTAAGCGATCTTTTGCTCGTGGTTCGCGAGGCCGTAGCCCGTCCGGTGATAACGCTCCAGGCTTAGCCCGACGACGTAAGTGCCGGCGTAAGCAATCGCCCCTTTGGGAATCAGGCCGCCGCCCAGCGGAATCTTGCCGACGAGTTCCCGCGCAAGCGCGCGCCAGCCGAAAGCCCCGGCGATGATCGTCGCGATCTCGCCTTTTTGATCGCCATACCCGACGGCTTTGTCGCTGGCCGCGGAGATCAGGAAGGACATGCGAATCTGATTGATCGTCAAGAACGCCGTGTCCGTTGCAAATTCGCCGATAGACCACGGAAGCTCCAGAACATTCGGCACCACGTTGGGCAGCGCGGTGACCACCGCGAACAACGCATTCTCTCGCGATACGCGCCCGATGATCCGGCTGATCGCCACGTCGCGGAACGGATGGAAATTCCGCGCCAGAGCAAGCTCCAATTCGGGCAGTGCGCTAAGTACATTCGTCAGAGTTCGTTTCGGGTCGGCTGCAAAAAAGGTGAACGAACCCGCCGGGCAAACCATGCCTTCTTCATAGAGCACGCAGTCAAAACCGGAGGGCTTCACCCCGGGAGTCGCGCGGCGGACCAAGGAAAGTGCGCGGCGGCGCTTCTCCGCGGGAAGATCGCCCGGCGCGAGATAGCGCTCAATCACGCCGTACGCATTCTCGTTTGACGCCACAACCCCAACGCTAACCGGGCGGTTCGATTCCCGCCGCACCTCATCGGGATTCAGATTGGCGTAGGCTTGCTTGATATCGCGCAACATATTCATCGACATAGGCGGCTCGGGCGCGCGGTTGGGCGCACTGAGCTCATTGTAAAACGGCCCTATCTCACGATTGCAAACCGCCGATGTGGGTAGTGTGTGAAAGGCTACTGCGAAAAACTCTACCGGATTTTGGTGCCCAAGAGAGGACTCGAACCTCCACGAAGTTGCCCCCACGTGGACCTGAACCACGCGCGTCTGCCAGTTCCGCCACTTGGGCCCAATCTGCGGCTCTTCTATCTTTTCAAGACCGTGACCGGAAGTCAAATTTTGGGCCGCATCGTATAATCGCCGGATGTTATTGACGGCACCCTCGTTGCGCCCCGCTCTGCAAAACGGAAAGACACTGTTGGGAACGTTTTGCGAGCTACCCTGCGCCGAGGCGGTTGAGGTCTGCGGTCTTGCCGGTTGGGACTTCGTGCTGCTCGATTGCGAACATGCTCCCATCGGCACCGCCGACATTCCGTCCATGGTGCGAGCCGCTTCGGCAGCCGGGGTGCCCATCGTAGTGCGCGTTCCATCTCTCGATGCCGCCGCCATCCAGCACGCTCTCGATGCCGGAGCTTCGGGTGTTCAGATTCCGCAAATCGCGTCAGTCGCGGAAGCACGCGCCGCGGTAGACGCCGCGCGCTTTCATCCGCTCGGCAGCCGCGGGCTCAATCCCTACGTGCGGGCATCCGGATTTTCATCGGAATCCGTCGCAGAATTTGTTCGAGATTCCAACGAGCATACGACGCTCGTTCTGCAGATCGAGAGCGCCGCCGGAATTGCCGGCATCGACGAGATCGTGCAACTGGGCGGCATCGACGTGCTGTTTGTCGGGCCCTACGATATGTCGCAGAGCCTTGGCATTCCGGGCGAAATTACGAACCGTCTGGTGTGGGATGCCGGCTCGCGAATTATCGCGGCTGCCAAAACACGCGGCGTCGCGGTCGGCGTCTATGCATCCACCGCCGAAAACGCCCGCCGCTGGATCGAGCTCGGCGCTCGCTACGTATGCTGGACAGTCGATACGGTCGTGCTGCTGGAAGCCATGCGCGCTGCGTTAAACCAACTTCGCCCTTAGTAACCGCGCCCCTTATCCACCACGTTCATCAACGGCAGCCCTTCGGTGTAGCGGCGGACATTTTCAGCGAAAATATCGATCAGCCGCACTTGCCTGTCCGGACTCCATCCCGATGTGTGCGCGGTCATCACCACGTTGGGCAATCGAAGATCGGGTGATCCGATGGGGGCGGCTCCACCGGAAATACATCCAACGCCGCGCCCGCGATCCAGCCTTCCTTCAGCGCCTTGACCAGGGCCATGTCGTCATACAGAGGGCCGCGCGAGAGCGCCATGAAATACGCCGTCTTCTTCATATTGCGGAAGACCTGCTCGTTGAACATCCGTAGTGTCTGGGATGTCTGCGGAGCCGCCGCCACCAAGACATCCACGCGCGGAACCATCTGCGCGAAGTATGTGGGGTCGTGCAACTCGGCCACATACTCGGGCTTCGGCATCGGCTTGGCGTCGGTCGCGATGATGTTCATGTCGAAGCCGAAATGCGCGCGCCGGGCGAGAAGGCTGCCGATACCGCCCATTCCCACAATGCCCATGGTGCGTCCGACGAGTTCGGTGTGGTCGGCCGACTTCGGCGTGCCCATCGGCTTCATCTGCCGCTTGTAGAACTGCGGCATGTAATATTTCGTGATGCCGCGCGTCAGGCACAGCAGCATCCCCATTCCGGTCTCGGTAATTCCCGGCGCAAACACGCGCTGATAATTCGTGAGCACCACGGGGCTGTTTCGCATCACATCGTCCATGTTCTCGACGCCAGCTCCGCCCGCCTGCACCCATTTCAGCTTCGGCGCAAACTGCAGAGTGTCGCCGCGGATGTCGCCATAGACCACTTCGGCGTCCTTGGCTTTGGTCTGGAACTCGTCTTTGGTTTTGCAGATTGTAATGTCGACCGGAGTATTCGGCGCGGCGGCTTTGATCTTGGCGATCTCATCCGGCTCAAACGGATACATGGTGACGATCTGCAGCGGTGACTGCTGCATTTTCGCGGGGCTTAGGATGATGGTAGGGACGACGACCGGCTTGCGGGTGACTGCTGCCGCTGCGGCGGGCGCGACACTGGTGGCCGCCAGGAAAGAACGGCGTGAAACCGGGTTCTTTGGCATGGACCAAAGAATATCACTTGCCGCGCGCTTTCGCGCCTGCTTCAGCGCAGAACGATTTTAGCGAGACCTGAATTGTTGCCGCTGTCGATAGCCCGCAGCACCAGCAGATGCTCCCCGCCGGCGACGCCGTCCAGGTGCAGATGAAATTTTTCGCTAAGCGAATCGATCACGCCATCTTCCGACACCATTGGGACCCACGGGCCTGCATCAATCGAATATTCGCAGCGCCGCAGCGGAGAGGTTGCATCCGTCGCTTCGAATTCCAAATCCACCGCGCCGCTATTCCGGCTCGGAGTTCCGGCCTTCAACACCGGAGGCGTGTTGTCGATCAGCACCGGCGTGCTGATTAAATCCGACTCGCGAGCGGTTCCGGGCGGATTCACTTCGCGATCCGATGCCACGACGCGGAAGTAATACCGGCCATCCGCCAGCGCGTCGCCATCCAGCGTAAAGCTGTTCTCGTGCATGCCCGACTTCAGCAACTTCCATTCAAGCTCGCCCTCGCCGCGAAAATAGAGTGAGTACACCAACCGGTCGCCTTCGGGATCGTCCGCCTGCCACGTGATCAGAAGCTGCTGCGCCGCCGCGCGCGAAAGCGTCTGGGTCGGCGTGCCGGTGGAAGTCGCCGGTCCGCTATCGCCAGTGTCGGTCACCGTGATGCTGTAGGCAGCAGTAGCCGCACCGTTCGTACTCGTGCTCGCCGGTTTGGCCGCAGCAGCAGTCGAGACTTGTGTCAGCACCAGAATCGACCGCGCCACGGGCGCTGAATTCTGAGGCAAATAAGAAACGCTGACGCTATCGAGCGATGCGTTCGCTCCCGTCAACTCGGCCTTCCATTCGATATAACGGGCGTTCGGACTCGTTACTGGGGACCCAGCCGAGCGCGATAGAGGCGTCGACCAGTCACTCCACGTACGATCCGGCCGTAGAGCGTTTCCCGTGCGGGTCCGTAGCACGACACCCTCTCCGCCCCACCGCACATTTCCCCATTTCGCTACCGTGTTCGCATCGAACACCGGCGATTCGTACGCTCCTTTGATCACCGCCTGATCTCCCAACCGGTAGATCTTGCCCATGCTCCCGGTGGCTGCGAGCACCGAGTTCCCGCTCGCGATCAGCCGCGTAGCTTCGGCATCGTTGGTTTGCACAACTAAGGTCAGTTTGCGATCCGCGCTCAACCGGTAGATACGGCTGTTCACGTCGGTCGCAAATAGAACCTGCCCCTTTTGTGCAAGAAGATCGTACACATTCTCTTCCTTGGAGCTCCACAACGTCTCTACCGTATTGTCGGTGTGGATTTTGTAGATGGCCGACCGCTCGACCGTACCGGAAACATCGATCACCTGCGACGTCGCCGGGGCGGGCGTTGCTGTCGTGGTGGTAGCCGCGGCCGTTGCTGCAGGCTTCGATGGATCAGGCGGGGCTTTGATCTCGGGCCCGGATTGGGCGCTTTCCGCCGTCACCGTGATCGATGTCGAAACCGACGGAACGGTCCCCGTCCCTGACGCTGTTTGCGCGGCTTGCGATGCACTCTGCGCGCGCTTGTTGACCGACCCGCCCAGCCCCACTGCGTAGATGCTTCCATCCGGGTCCGTTGCAATCGCGCGAATCTCCGGGAGCGTGGAATCGTAAAGCACGAACGCTTTATCCTTCGCGAATATCCGGTACAAGATCCCGTTCGGCTCGGTGCCCGCCAGCAGGCGTCCTTGCGCATCCAGCGACAAGCCCGTCACATGCGCCTGCCCCGTATCGTAAAACTGTTCGCCCTTGCCCGGACCGGTTACACGATAGACCTTGCCCTGATCGCCAGTGCCGACGAAAAGCGCGCCATCGGAGGCCAGCGCAAGCGACCAGATGTAACGCGATTTCGGCGCGAAGTATTCCGTCGCTTTTCCGTGCTCGATACGATAGACCTTGCCTTGGGGCGACGTGCCCGCGTAAATCACGCCCTGCTTGTCAACGGCGAGCGCGAAAATCTCGGGTTGCTCTGCCGTCCACAACAACTTGCTCTTACCGCTCTTATCGATTTCGAAGAGGCGCCCGCGGTTTCCGGTGCCCGCATAGAGTGTGCCATCGGGAGCCTGAGCCAGACTCCAGATCACGGGCTGGTCCGACGAAAAGACCTCATCGAGCCGCGGTGCCAGCGTCAAATGCCCGTCGCGGCTGAGCGACAGACCGTCCAGCTTTCCCTTCAGGAAATCCTGATAGCTGGTCATCTCCCACGTTGCCGTCGACGATGCGGGCAACTGAAGGGTATTGAACAACAACGCGCCCGTGAGCGCGGCAGCCATGCGGAATTTCAATCTTTTACCTCGACCTGCACCGTCTTCGATCCGGTGATCATCATTTCGCCCGCGGAGATTTCCAGCTCCGCGACCTTCGAGTTGCGCGTCTGCTGCGTTGTCTGGGAACCGCCTAGAATCATCGCGAGAGATGGCGGCGGATCCGGAAAATCTTCGCCGTCAATCTGAAATGCGGGGTCGTTGCGCCATACGCGCACATAAGCTTTGTCGTTGGCGCGCAGCCGGTTCACGGTCGAAATCAGTTGATCGGCCGAGTGAGGCGTCACGCTCAACGTCTGCCGCAACTCGGTCACGCTGGTCTGGTTGCCGTCGGCTACCGTGAAAAAAATCGGGCCCGGAGTCATCCCGATCGGCACTGTATAGTTCACCCGTCGCGTCACTTCCACGCCGTTCTCGCCCGTCAGTAATGTGCTCAATTCCACCGTCTCGCCCGGGTGCACCTCGCGCCGGGAGGGCGTCACTTGCTCGATGTTCAACAGCTTCTTGTCGTCGAACGATTCAATCTGCAGCGCCACGCGTTTCACCCGCAATGTATCGAAGCCGCCTTGCAGAATATAGGACAGAGGAATCGCCGCGGAGAGCGATGCCTGAATGGCCGAACCCTGATCGCCGGAGTAGATATTATTCAATTGCACCGGCGCGCGCTTGTCGAATTCGATCATTCCCTTTACTGAAAGACTCGATGTGCCGGTCGTGCGCTCCGTTGCGTCGATGGAGGAAAACACCGCCATCTGAATCAGGAACGGCGACAGGAATCGATCGTTCACCATCTGCATTCGATACGTGTCGAGAGGCCGCCCCGCGCGCTTTACGCCGATCTCGACCGGGATCAATTCGGCGCCCGCTCCCAGCATGCCCGCGATGGCGGTGTTGCGATCCTGCGAAATCGTGCCCATCAATTCCTTCGGCGCCGAAATCTTAAATGACGAGTTCAAATTGGGAAGCAGCGTCATCACTTCCGATCGCGCGAACGGGAGCTGCGTCGGGCCCACAGCCAGAAAACGATGCCCGAACGCGTACAGTTTTTCGCCGTCGATGTAAGTCACCGTGCCATCCGCCCCAACACTCATGTCGCCGGTCATCAGCTCGACGCTGATCATCGAGCCCGGCTTCAACCGGCTCGGATCGCCCATCCGGTTCTCGACCTTGCCGCCCAGCGAAATGCCCTGCGAAGGTTCCAGACCCAGCGCGCGCAACTGCGGCGAGAATTGATCGATGGCCGCGCGGGTAAACCCGCCGAGTGAAATCGGTGTCGCTATCTCAAGCATCTTCGGATCGGGCGCGGGCATCGCCGGCAGCCAAGCTTTCAGGTCCGTGGATGCGTTCGTGGATGCCGTTATCCTCGGCAGCGGCTCGGTACCCGCGTCGCTCACGCGCACCATCTCTTCGATCGGCCGGATGCCTGCGATCGGATCCTTCGAGAAGGGAAACGCCATCGCCACCGCGCCCACCAGCTTGCCGTCGATGTAAACCGGGCTGCCACTCATTCCCTGCAGCACGCCGGTATGCTCCAGCGGCCCGCCCGAGAGCCGCGCCAAAATCAGCGACTGCTTAGGCCCGATATTCTCGAGCACACCCAGAATTTCGACCTGGAAATCTTCAATGCGA
>JBBROU010000015.1:0-58405 GCA_038229055.1 Bryobacterales bacterium
AAGCCCCAATCTGTCAACGGCTTTTTCGAACCGCCGGAAATCTCCGCTGGACGCGAAGAGCAGCTTCAAGGCAAACTATCAATATCCAGGGTGGGCCAAATGAAGTGATCGAAGTGGGCCAGACCGGACGATCAAACTCAGATGCTTCGGGGCTCATCACCCGCGATGTTGAGTCCGTGCTTGATCCCGCGTTGGGCGATCGGCTACGGCACATTAGAAAAACTGAATAGTGTTGCTCAGCTATTGGCATTTTTTTAATTTCGCGCTAAACTGAAGTTGGTCGTGTCGAACTCCTCAAGTGGGCGAAAGCCCACTTTTTTATTGGAGTTTGCGAAGTTTATGGCGAAGCAGGAAGTGATCGCGAAAATCGAGGAGATCGCCCGGCGAGTGGCCGAGTCGGAGGGCATCGAAATTGTCGAAGTCGAGTTGAAGGGCGGCGGGCGCAACCAGTTTTTAAGGATTTCTATCGACAAGCCTGACGGCGTGACCCACGGAGATTGCGAGAATATCTCGCATCAGGTGGGCACCATTCTGGATGTCGAAGAAGTTGTGCCGAGCCATTACACGCTTGAGGTCAGTTCGCCCGGCGTGGAACGTAAGCTTAGTAAACAAAAGGACTTCGAACGTTTTAAAGGGAAGAAAGTCAAGTTGGTTCTGAAGGAGCCGATCGAAAATCAAACAGCGTTTGAAGGAACGCTGAGCGGTTTTCAGGATCAGGTGATCTCGCTCGATCTGGCGGCCGGCAAGACCATCCAGTTTCCCTATGACCGGGTTGAGCGCGCGAACTTAAAGTTCGAGTGGTAGCCCGCCGGAACCCATTCACGTCTTACGGAAGAGGATCATCTTGGATAACATTTTTCAGTCGATTGAAATGTTGAGCAAAGAGAAGGGCATCGATAGCCAAGTCGTGCTCGACGCGGTGAAAGACGCGCTCTTGATCGCGGCCCGAAAGCATTTCAGAACCAATGAAGATTATGTGGCGGATCTGGACTCGAAATCCGGGGGAATCAAGCTTTACGCGGTTAAGAAAGTAGTCGAGGCGGTTGAAGACCCGGCGAAGGAATTAACGTTGGCTGAAGGCCGGCGGATCGATCCATCCGCCGAGGTCGGGTCGGAAGTGCGTATCCCAAAGCCTACGGATGCGCTGGGCCGAATCTCGGCGCAGACCGCGAAACAGGTGATTTTTCAGAAGGTTCGCGAAGCCGAGCGGGATACCGTGTTCCAGGAGTATTCGGGCCGTGCCGGCGAGCTGGTGAATTGCACGGTGAAGCGCATCGAAGGCATGGATCTGGTCCTCGACCTCGGCAAGACCGAAGCACGTTTGCCGAAAAAGGAGCAGTCGCGCCTGGAGAGCTTCAGTGTGGGCGATCGCGTGCGGTGCGTAATAAAAATCGTCGATAAGGCGAGCAAGGGCCCGGGCGTAGTGGTCTCGCGCGCCGATCCGGAACTGGTAAAACGGCTGTTCGAGCAGGAGGTGCCGGAGATCTACGACAGCACGGTGATTATCAAGGGCTGTGCGCGGGAAGCCGGGGAACGCACCAAAATCGCAGTGTTCAGCCGCGATCGCGATGTGGATTGCGTGGGCGCCTGCGTCGGAATGAAGGGAATGCGCGTGCAGTCGATTATCCGTGAATTGCGCGGTGAGAAGATCGATATCATTGAATTCTCCGAGGACCCGGTGCAGTTCGCGACGCACGCGCTCAGCCCGGCTAAGATCAGCCGCGTGTCGATCATCGACCCGCTCGATAAGCACATGGAAGTGATCGTCGACGACACGCAACTTTCCCTGGCGATCGGCAAGAAGGGGCAGAATGTCCGCTTAGCGGCCAAGCTGCTGGGCTGGAAGGTCGACATCAAGAGCGAGGAAGAAAAACGTCAGGAAGTGGAATCGCAGATGGCAGCGCTGGTGTCGCAAGGCGCCGGGATTCTGGTGGAATACGGGTTGTCCGAAGCGGTCGCTGAAAAGTTGCTGGCCGCCGGCGTGACCACGGTGGACCAGCTGGGCTCGATGACGCCGGAACAATTGCAGGAGATTCCGGATATCGAATCCGGCACGGTGAGCGCGATCCAACAAGCCGTCAACGCCTATTACGCGCAGTACGACGAGCAGGCCGGTGATGCGGAAACGGCAGTCGAAGAAGCGGCGGCTCCCGACGACCAAGCGCTTGCGGCCCGGGAGGATTCGCCCGTGGAACACGGCCAGGAGGCGGGTCAGCCGGGCGAATCGGGCACCGGTGATTCTGATACGATAGAAGACTTGGGTACGGTCGCGCCTCTTGGCGGAGAAGAGGGCGAGTCCAGCCCGGAAGAGAGTCATAATTCCGACTCTCGGCAGTAGAACAATCGCGTTAATCATGAAAAAGATTCGTATCAATGAGCTGGCTCGGGACCTTGAGATAAAAGCTCACGCTTTAATTGAAAAGCTGCCCGATTTCGGCGTGACCGAGAAGAAAACGCACTCCAGTTCTGTCGATGAGGACGTCGCCGAAAAGCTCCGGCTTTTCTTCGTCGGCGGCGAACGCGAAGGTCATGAGTTGAATGGGGGAGGGCACTCCATCGAACTTGAGACCGAGCGCGCTGAACACGTGCATGAGATTGAGTCGGCGAAACCCGAGAGGGCTGCGGCTCCCCAGCTTGCCGAAAAGATAGAAGCGGCGCCCGCTCCGGTTATCGACGCTCCGGCCGAAGCCGCGCCCGCGGAGCCGGAGAAGCCGGCTCCGCGGATTTCGCCGTTGCGGCCCCCGCTCTCGATGGGTGGAAGCCCGGCTCATCCCGTTACGCATACCGCGCCAGTACCGCCCCCTGCGGCCACTCACGTCCCTGTAAGTCCATCTTCAGCACCGCCGGTGGCCGCTTCGCCATCGGCTTCCGCGGCGTCTTCACCTTCCGCTCCGAGCGCTCCCGGCCGACCGGTGCCTCCGCAGGTCCGCCCGCTTCCGACGGCTCCTCGTCCGGGCCAAGTGCTATCTGGTCCGCGGCAGCCGTTTCCCTCCAATGTTCCGGCGCCGGCGCGTCCGGCCGCGGCCATTCCCCGGCCGCCGGGACCGCAGCAGCCTCGTTCGCCAATGGCCGCTCGGCCCGCTGGATCCCAGCCAAGTGGCGCTCCTTCAGCCCTGATTTCGGGCCAGCCAATCGCGGGTCAGCGTCCGCCGTCGCGGCCCGGTCTGGTAGGGCAACCCGCGCTGCGGCCCGTGGTGCCACCGCGTCCCGACCTGGTGGCGAAACTCGCGCAGCCGCGTTCGGTGATGCCGCAAGCTCCGGTCGCTCCTCGTCCCGGCGCGCCCGTTCGTCCTCCGGCGTCGCCGACGCCCGGAAAACCGATCTACCAGAATCCGCGTCCCGGCCAAGCGCCCATGCAGGCCCGCGGTCCGGCCGGTGGATTCCGTACCGGATCGCCAATGGCGCCGCGTACCGGCCCAGGCGGCCGGCCGATGCACCCAACATCGCGTGGAGGCGTTGCGCTGGTTGGACCGGGTGCTCCGCCGCCACCGCCCGATACCCAGCGCCGTCCGCAATTCCGTCCCGGACAGAGCCGTCCAGGCCAATCCCGTCGTCCTCGCGATCCGGAAGAGAAGATGCTGCGCCCGGTGCGCCGCGATCAGCCCGCCGGCCCGCCTCCGATCAATCGCGACATAACCATCACCGAAGGAATCACGGTGAAGGAGTTGTCCGAGAAGCTGGATGTGAAGGCTAACTTCGTTATTAAGAAGCTGGTCGATCGCAACATCTTCGCCACCATCAACCAGACGCTGGACGCTAAGCTAGCGACGGAACTCGCGCGCGATTTCGGCGCCTCCACCACAACGGTGACCTTCGAACAAGAGGCCATGCAGGACGTGGAGATCATGCAGGTCGAGAAGGACCAGGTGACTCGTCCTCCCGTGGTTACGATCATGGGCCACGTGGATCACGGTAAGACGTCGCTGCTCGACGCCATTCGCCAAGCCAACGTGGCGGGCAGGGAAGCCGGGGGAATCACGCAGCACATCGGCGCGTATCATATCGAGAAGAACGGCCGGAAGATCGTCTTCATCGACACCCCCGGTCACGAGGCGTTCACCCGCATGCGAGCGCGCGGCGCCAAAGTTACAGACATTGTTGTGCTGGTGGTTGCGGCGGACGACGGCGTGATGCCGCAGACCATCGAAGCCATCGATCATGCGCGCGCGGCGAAAGTGCCGATCATCGTCGCGATCAATAAGATTGACCGGGCCGAAGCCCAGCCGGATCGCATCAAGCAGCAACTTTCCGATCGCGGTCTGCTGGCGGAAGACTGGGGCGGCGATGTCGTCATGGTTCCGGTTTCGGCGAAGACCAAGCAGAATCTGGATACTTTGCTCGAGATGATTTTGCTGGTTGCCGATATTCAGGATCTGAAAGCCAATCCATCGCGTCCCGGAATGGGCACGGTGCTCGAAGCCAAGCTGGATCGTGGCCGCGGTCCGGTGGCGACGGTGCTGGTCCGGAACGGCACGCTGCGGGTCGGAGACTTCTTCATTTGCGGACAGGTGTTTGGTAAAGTTCGCGCCATGCTGAACGACCGCAATGAGCAAGTCCGGGAAGTCGGCCCCTCGATGCCGGTGGAAGTGCTCGGTCTGGAGTCTCTGCCGGATGCGGGAGATGAGTTCCAGGTGGTCACCGACACCGCCAAAGCCAAGCAGATGGTTATGTTCCGGGAAGCCAAGGCGCGGGACGTGGATCTCGCTAAAAACAAGCGCCTCACGCTCGAGCAACTGCACCAGCAGATGGCCGCCGGCGAGGTGAAAGAGCTGCCGCTGATTCTGAAGGCGGACGTGGGCGGGTCGGCGGAAGTTTTGAGCGAGACGCTGCAGAAGCTTTCGACAGACAAGGTTCGCATCCGCGTTCTGCGTTCCGGCGTGGGTGCGATTACCGAATCCGACGTGCTGCTGGCATCCGCATCGAATGCGATTGTGATTGGCTTCAACGTGAAGCCCGAGCGCAATGCGCTGGCTGCGGCGGAGCAGGAGAAAGTCGACATCAGGCTGCACTCCATCATCTATAACCTCACCGACGAGATGAAGAAAGCCATGGCCGGGCTGCTGTCACCGGTGTTCCGCGAAGTGTATCGCGGAAAAGCCGAGTGCCGCGATACCTTCAAGGTCACGAAGGTGGGCATGGTGGCGGGCTGCATCGTTCTCGACGGCGCCATTACGCGCGAGTGCATGATCCGCGTCATGCGCGGTGGCGTTGCGGTGCACACGGGCAAGGTCGGCTCCCTGCGACGATTCAAGGACGATGTATCCGAAGTCCGCAGCGGCATGGAATGCGGTATCACGATCGACAATTTCAGCGACGTGAAAGCCGGTGACATTCTCGACGCATTCGTATCCGAGCGGGTAATCGGCGAGGTGGCCTAAACGGCTGTCCGGCCTGGTTCCGGCGGTAACACATGGGAACGGTCGGGGTCTTGATCATGCAATTGCGCCTGGAGCATGCTCATTCTTTGAAAGACAAGCGGCAGGTGGTCCGCAGCTTGAAAGATCGATTGCGCCAGAAGTTCAACGTGTCGGTCGCGGAGATCGATTGCCAGGAGTTGTGGCAACGCGCCGTAATCGCCGCCGTCACAATTTCCAATGATCGCACGCACGCCGAACAGTCCCTGCAATCGGTGGAGCAGGAAGCAGCGGGGCTGCTCGGTCCCATGCTAGTCGAGTGCCAGGTGGAGTGGCTGACTTAGGTGGATGAACGCCGCGCAGCGCGAGTTTCCGAGGCCGTCCGCGAAGAACTTTCGGAGATCCTGAATTTCGAAATGGCCGACCCACGTTTAAAGGGGCTCGACGTCACCGATGTTCATCTGACGCCGGACGGTAAGCAGGCGCGCGTTAAAGTGGCGCTGTTCGGTACCGACGCCGAGCAGGAAAATGCGACCGCCGCTCTGGAGCACGCCCGTAATTACCTCCGCCACGAGCTGGCCCGCCGCTTAACCCTGCGCCGCGTCCCTGAGCTCGTGTTCACGACCGACCAGTTCCAAGGCGTCGCCGAACGCGTGGACCTGCTACTCAAAAGAGCGAAAAAAAAACGTGGGATGTCCTAAAATTCGTCTTTATTTCAAACAACTTGTGGTAGTTTTGTTTTTGTCATGCTGTGGTGTGACACGCGTGTTCGCAGCCGAGATGTTGCGGCTGGAAGCAAGCGTGGACGCCATGGGCTCGACTTATTCGATCGTAATTTACGACGAAGATCGGGCGAAGATGGAAGCGGCAGTGGACGAGGCGTTCGAGGAGGTGCGACGGCTGGACCGCCTGCTCTCCAACTACCGTCCGGAAAGCGAGTGGAGCCAGGTGAACCGGTATGCGGCGGATCGGCCCGTGGACGTGTCCCCGGAACTATTCGACCTGCTTTCCGCCTGCGTCGACTATAGCCGGCGCAGTGAGGGCGCTTTCGACATCACGGTCGGGCCGTTGATGAAGGTTTGGGGATTCTACAAAGGCACCGGGCACATGCCCAAGCCGGCTGAAGTGAAGGCGGCGGAGGCGCGCGTAGGATATCGGAACATCCTGCTGGACGCTGCCACACACCAGGTGCGCTTCGCCAGGAAGGGCGTTGAAATGGATCCCGGCGGGATCGGCAAGGGCTACGCGGTGGACCGCATGGTGGACGTGCTTCGGCGTGACGGTATCAAAACGGCGCTGGTATCGGCGGCAGGCAGCAGCATCTATGCGATGAATGCGCCTCCCGGCGAACCCGGATGGAAAGTGGAAATTCGCGATCCGAAAGACGAGCGGAAGACCGCTCAGAGCGTAGAGCTGAAGGACGAATCGATGTCGACTTCCGGCAACTACGAAAAGTTTTTCGAGGCGGACGGAAAGATTTATAGCCACATCATGGACCCGCGAACCGGATACCCCGCTCCCGGAATGCTTTCGGTGTCGGTAATTGCGCCGCGGACCCTGGACAGCGAAGCGTGGGCCAAGCCGTTCTTCATCAACGGACGAGCCTGGGCGTCGAAGCACCGACCCGAAGGACTTCGGGCATACTTTTGCGAGGACAAAGCGGAACCGTCATGCGTGTGGCTCCAATGAGCAGTCGTTTCTTAGATGCATGTAAAAGGCGTCCGACCGATGTGCGGCCCGTGTGGTTTATGCGCCAGGCGGGGCGGTATCTGCGGCAATACCGTGAAATCCGCTCGCGGCACGGAATGCTGGAGATGTGCAAGCGTCCGGATTTAGCGGCCGCGGTCACCTTGCAACCCGTCGAAATACTGGATGTGGATGCCGCGATCATATTTGCCGACCTGCTGCTGCCGGTCGAGCCCATGGGCCTGAAGCTGCGGTACGTGCAGGGCGAGGGGCCGCTGATCAGCAATCCGGTGCGCACGACCGACGATATCGATTCGCTTTCGACTACCAACACGGACGATTTGGGTTACGTCGGCGAAGGCATCCAGATGGTGGTGCGTGCGCTGGCCGGGCGCGTTCCGGTGATCGGGTTCGTGGGCGCGCCGTTCACGCTGGCGAGTTACATGATCGAGGGCGGTGCATCGCGCAATTTCATTCGCACCAAGCGGATGATGTACGCCGATGAAACCATGTGGCGGCGGTTGATGGGCAAGATTGTGGATGTGCTTGCGCCTTTCGCAATCAGCCAGGTTGCCAGCGGTGCGCGTGCCATTCAGGTGTTCGACAGCTGGGTAGGCGCGCTGGGCCCCGACGACTATGTGCGTTACGCCGCGCCTTACTCGCGGGCTTTGATTGAACGAATTCGCGCCAGTGGTGTCCCGGTGATTCACTTCGGCACTGGAGCTTCTGGATTTTTTCGCGAGTTGCACGCGGCCGGCGGCGACGTGATGGGCGTCGACTGGCGCATCAATATCGACCAGGCCTGGATGGATATCAGCTATCGTTCCGCCATCCAGGGCAATCTGGACCCGGTCGCACTGTTCGCGCCACTTCCGGAACTGAAAGCCAAAGTAACGGAACTGCTGAAGCGCACCGGCGGGCGTCCGGGCCACATATTCAATCTTGGGCACGGGATTCTGCCTGAAACCCCGGTCGAGAACGTGAAGGCCGTGGTGCAGATGGTCCGTGAGTTTAAGCCGTAGCGTCGTAATCGTTGGCGGCGGAATTTCAGGTCTCGCCGCCGCCTATTATCTTTCCAAGGCGGGAATTCGCGCCACTCTCATTGAATCTCAGCCCAGTCTTGGCGGCATAATCCGCACCGAACATATTCACGGCTGCACGGTGGAAGGCGGCCCCGACAGTTTCCTCGCCGCGAAGCCCTGGGCACTCGATTTGATTCGCGATTTGGGCCTGGAAGATCAGGTGATCGCTTCGCGCGATTGGCTGCGCCGGACCCTTGTCTTGAAGGGCGGGCGTCTGGTTCCATTTCCCGATGGAATGCAGTTGATGGTGCCGACGCGGGTAGCGCCGGTTCTATTCAGTCCGCTGTTGAGCGCGCACACAAAATGGCTCATGGCGCGCGATCTGTTCCGGAAGCCGCGCACTTATCCGGATCGGTCCGTAGCGGAATTTATATCCGATCATTTTGGGCAGGAGGCGGTGGATTATATCGCTGAGCCGTTGCTTGCGGGAGTGTATGGCGGCGATCCCGAGGAACTGAGCGCCGCTAGCGTGCTGCCGAAATTCGTCGCGCATGAGGCGAAATATGGGAGTCTGACGCGCGGCGTGATCGCGAATTTGAAGAAGCCGGACGGGCCGATATTCCAAACTCTCAAAGGCGGCCTCGGACAGTGGATTGCGGCCCTGCAAAACAAGCTAGATCCAGCGAGGTTGATTCGCGGGCGCGCGGAAGCTGTGGAGCCGGGGCGCGCGCGGGTGAACGGCGAATGGCTCGCGGCGGATGAAATTGTCTTGGCGTGCGGCGCGAACGTTTCCGCGTCACTTCTGGGTGGCGCGATGGGCCGCGAGCTTGGGCAGATTCCATATTCGTCGGCAGTGATCGTCGCGCTCGGCTTCCGCGGCAGCGAGTTTCAGCATCCCGACAAAGGCTTCGGATTTCTGGTGCCGAAGCACGAGCGTAAACACCTGATGGCGTGTACTTGGGTCGGCAACAAGTTTCCGTTCCGCGTTGCCGCCGGGATGACGCTCCTGCGCTGCTTTTTCGGCGGGAATCCCGCGGAAAGTGATGAGCAGTTAGTCCGATGGGCTGTTGAGGAACTGGGGACCATTCTGGGGTTGAGCGCGCAGCCGGTGTTTTGGCGCGTGAACCGCTGGCCCGACTCGATGCCGCAATATACAGTCGGGCATGCGGCTCGCATCGCAACGATCGCCGAGCTTACAAAGCGCTCGCCCGGGATGCATCTGATCGGAAATGCTTATTCCGGCATCGGACTGCCGGATTGCGTGCGGCTGGCGAAGCAGACAGCGGAATCGATTATCGCCGCCCCAAACTCGCGCGAAGCTTCTTCTTGATCCCTTGCATGAAGCGCTCGCTCATGGTGCCGAATGGCTGATCGTTGATCAAGTAAGTCCACGTGGCGCCGCGCTCCAAGTTGTCATCGGCATCGCCCGATGCGAGCGCCTCTTCAATCTCCGTTTCCATCAAGTTTTCCATCTCCGCGTAGCGGTCGACGGCTTCGGTCAGGAACGTGTGCAGCGGGTCCTTGCCTGTCCATGAGACCCAGTGGATGCCGCCGCGCAACTCGGCCATGGACGCCAAATAGTCCGACCAAAGATCGTCCATCTTGATGAGGGTGATGCGGCGTGTGCGTGAGCCAACGTCGCCGCTAATCAACACAGCGCGCCGACGCTCGGTGAATTCCTGGCGATGCTGCTCCATGACGCCCTCGTACTTGGCGAGTGTATGCCGAATCTCGAGATTCTGTCCCTCAATGATGCGCTGCACGTGATCCAAATCGCTGCCTGCGGTCTCGGGCAGTTCGTAGCGCGTCATCAGATCGTCTTCCAGGCTGACAAAGAATCGCGACGAGCCGGGGTCGCCCTGCCGTCCCGCACGGCCGCGCAGTTGATTGTCGATGCGCCGGCTCTCATGCTTGTTCGTGCCGATCACATACAGGCCGCCCAACTGCACGACGGCCTCGCCTCCCAATCGGATGTCGGTGCCGCGCCCGGCCATGTTGGTCGAAATGGTGACCGCGCCTAGCTCGCCGGCGTGCGCGATGATCCGTGCCTCGTCGGCGTCGTTGCGCGCGTTTAACGTGTGATGCGGCACGCCCGCCATCGCCAGCATTCCACTGAGACGCTCCGATTCGGCAACGCTACCGGTGCCGGCGAGCACCGGCCGGCCGGTGGCGTGGACCTCGATAATTTCGTCGAGCACCGCATGCTCTTTCGCGACGCGTGTGCGGAAGATTCGGTCCGGATGATCGACGCGAATCATGGGACGATGTGTTGGAATTACTTTCACTTCAAGGCCGTAGACTTCGTGAAATTCTTGACGCTGCGTCTCGGCGGTGCCCGTCATCCCGGCGACCTTCGGATACTGGCGGATCAGGTTTTGCAGCGTAATGGTGCCGAGAATACGGCCCTGTGTCTGGAGGCGAATGCCTTCCTTAGCTTCGAGTGCGGTTTGCAGTCCCGCGGGCCAACGGCGATCGCGCTCCACGCGGCCTTTGAACTCGTCCACAAGTTGAATACGGTTTGCGTTGACCAGGTAATCCACATCGCGCCGTAGCAGATGGTGCGCGTGCAGGGCGTGGATGATTGCGGTGTAGAGTTCGAAGTTTTCGGCGTCGTACAAATTCCCGCACCCGAGAAGCCGCTCAATTTCTGCGATACCCGCGTCGGTCAACTGAATATCGCGCGTGTATGCGAAGTGCAAGCCGTGACGCAGACGGCGAGCGACGCGATCGGCCCGCGCAGCAACGGGCTCGCCTTCCGACTCACCGCCGGCAATCACCAGCGGAATACGGGCTTCATCGAGCAGGATGGAATCGACTTCATCGATGAGGACGCTCCGGGCGGGCTGTTGCACCACATCGGCCGGTTCGAGCGCCAGTTGATCGCGCAGGAAATCGAACCCGACTTCGTTGGGACTTGCGTAGAGGACGTCACCGGTATAGGCCGCGCGGCGTTCGGGAGCCGTGCTGTGTTGCGAGATGGACGCCACTCTCAAGCCGAGCAGACGGTACGCGGGACCCATCCACCCGGCGTCGCGGCGGGCTAGATATTCGTTCGCGGTGAGAACGTGCACTCGCCCCGCGAGCGCGGCCCAGAACACGGCAGGCACGGCGGCGAGCGTCTTGCCTTCACCGGTTTGCATCTCTACAATTTGCCCGCGAGCCAATGACAGTGCTCCGAGAATTTGTTCATCGAACAGTTCCAAGCCGAGCGTACGGCGTGCCGCCTCGCAAGCCAATGCGACGGCTTGTTCCAACACCGGATTCGTTCGCAAAGCCTGTGCTTCTTGGGTTAGTTCTCGCTCCGAGTAAGTGCGCAATATTGCGCGCCTACTTGCTATGACTTCGAGTTCCCGCTTGGGACTAACCTTCTTCGCAAAAAACACAAGGCCCTGCCTATCCCAGCCCGGCCTCCCGCAAAAACTGAGCACTCTCTTCAGGCGGCGTCGGGTTGATGTAAAACCCCGTTCCCCACTCGAATCCGGCGACGTTCGTGAGCTTCGGCATAATCTCCATATGCCAGTGAAAGTGCGGCATGTGCGGCTCCTGCAAGGGCGACGTGTGCACCACGAAGTTGTACGCGGGTCTTTCCAGCACCTTATCCAACTTACGCAACGTCGACCGAAGCACCCATGCCAGATTCTCTAATTGTGTGGCGTCGATATCTTCAAAATGCGATTGGTGGACCCGCGGAAGTATCCAGGTTTCAAACGGAAACCGCGCCGCGTAAGGTTCAATCACGAGATAACGATCCGTTTCCGTAACTACGCGGACGACGGCTTTGGATTCCTGCCGCATGATGTCGCAGAAGACGCAGCGCTCTTTGTAGGCGAAATATTTTTTAGCTCCGTCCACCTCTTCAATCACGCGTTTGGGTACCACCGGTAGCGCGATCAACTGCGAGTGAGGGTGGTGAAGCGATGCTCCCGCCGCGGCGCCCTGATTCTTGAATAGAAGAACATAACGCAATCTCCGATCCTTCTTGAGGTCGAGCATGCGTTCGCGAAAGGCCCACAGCACCTTCTCGACGTGCCGCTCGGGCATGTCGGCCAGGGTCGCGTCGTGATCGGGGCTCTCGATCAACACTTCATGCGCGCCAATGCCTTCCATCTTGTCGAAGAGCCCTTCGCCTTCGCGGTTCAGATCGCCATGGATTCCAAGGACCGGAAATTTGTTCGGCACCACGCGAAGCGACCACCCGTTCTGGTTAGCTCCGGTTCCATCGCGATACGCGAGCACCTCAGGCGGTGTCTTCGATTCGTTTCCAGGACAGAAAGGGCAAAACTGACGGTTGTTGGAAACGGCGCCTTTGTGGCGGAGGAAGTCGGTGGGACGGCGCGCGCGATCGGTCGCGATGATCACCCACCGCTCCGTGACCGGATCTTTGCGAAGTTCGGGCATTAAGAGTTAGTTTACCGGCAACGGCAGTTAGACATGGCCAAGATGGAGCGCGACAATTCCGAAAGTCATGTGTTCGAATTCGACCCGGCGGAATCCGGCGGCTTCCATCATGGATGCGAGTTTGCCGGCCGGCGGAAACTTGCGGACCGATTCCGGAAGATAGGTGTAGGCATCGCGAGATCCGGAAATCGCTCCGCCGATCACAGGAAGAATACGGCTCGAATAGAAGCTGTAAAGCGCGGCGAACGCGGGGCTGGGCGGTTGTGAGAACTCCAGAATCGCCGCCACTCCGCCCGGCCGCAGCACCCGGCGAAGTTCCCCGAGGCCGCGCTCATAATTCGCGAGATTGCGAAATCCGAATGCGATTGTGATCAGATCGAGCGATGCGTCGAGCAAGGGCAGAGACAACGCGTCAGCTTCGAATAGAGGCGACTGGAATGCCCGCTCAGTGATCTTTTTTTCGGCAGCGGTGAGCATCGGGTGGCAGAAATCGCTGCCCATCACAGGCGCGTTGCGCTTGGCTTGGAGCGCCAGCAGCAAGTCTCCGGTACCGCAACAGAGATCGAGCGCGCGAGTCCCAGGCCGCATCAAAATCTCCTGGACCCGCGCAACGGTGCGCGATCGCCAGTGCCGGTCGATATTGAACGAGAGCAGGTGGTTGGCGAGATCGTAGCGATGTGCCACGCGCCCGAACATCGATCGAACCCAGCGCGATGCTTCCTGTTCGTCCCCCGCTCCTTGCGGTGTTGTGCCGCTCAAGCAAGCGCCTTCTTGATGGCCCAGAGCACCAAATCGCCGGCGATGCCGGATGCTACTTCCACTTTGCCGATGGTCGTTGGCAAAACGAAATGAACCGCTCCCTTCACGGTTTTCTTATCGCTGAACAGACGCCGTTGCAAGGCTTCGGCTTCAATGCCATCGAGAGAAGGAATTGGCCCGTAGCTCGCGATCACGTCGGCGATCTGAGCGCCGTCGGCCTCGGAAAGCCGTCCGGTGGTGATGGCCAGATACACCGCGGTTCGCATACCCCAGGCGACCGCCTCGCCATGCAGAAATCGCGAATAGCCCGTCTCTGCTTCGAGCGCGTGGCCGAATGTATGGCCGAAATTCAAAATGCGGCGCAGGCCGGATTCACGTTCGTCGGCTGACACCACCTCGGCTTTGATACGCACACTCTCCCGGACCATTTCATCGACCACCTCCGGAGCCTTTGCCAAAACCTGTGCGCGGCAATCTCGCAGCAATGCGAACAGCGGAGCGCTGGCGATGATGCCGTGCTTGATCACTTCGTATAAGCCGGCGCGGTACTCGCGTTCCGGCAGCGTTGTAATGGCCCCAGGATCGACCAGCACCACCAACGGCTGATGAAAGCTGCCGATCAGATTCTTTCCCGCAATCAAGTTGACACCGGTTTTCCCGCCAACCGCCGCATCCACCTGCGCCAGCAGTGTGGTGGGAATCTGGATCACCGGAATCCCGCGCATGAAGATCGCAGCCAGAAATCCGGCCATGTCGGTAACGATGCCGCCGCCGAGCGCGACGATGACGCTCGCGCGGTCGGCCCCCTTCGCCACCATCTGTTCCGCGAGATCCTCCACCGGCGCAAGCCGCTTCTGGATTTCGCCGCCTGGTAGGATGAGCCGCGCCCAATCCCTGCCGCGCAGACCTTCTTGCAGACGCGCGCCCTGGTGCTTCCAAACATCTTCCGTGGTCACGACAAACACCTTGCCTGCCTGCGGCGGAAGGTATTCGCTGACGCGCGAAATCACGCCGCGATCGACAATGGCCGCATACTCCCGCTGAGGCGTTTTGACGACAAACGAAGACACTACCCACTTGTAGCACGGCAGGGTTGCTAACTCCTGTTAGAATCGCAGGTAGTGAATGGATCCTGATTTTCTGGTGATTGGCGCGGGCGTCGCCGGTCTTCGCGCCGCCATCGAGCTTGCATATTCAGGCTCCGTCCTGGTCATCGCCAAAGACACGCTGCGCGAGTCTTCTTCCGAATATGCCCAAGGCGGAATCGCCGTTGCGCTGAGCGACGACGATGAAGTGGAACTGCATGAGCAGGACACTCTGAGTGCGGGCGACGGGCTGTGCGATCGACACGCGGTGCATACGCTGGTCGAAGAAGGCCCGGCGGCGATTCAGCAGTTGATCGATTGGGGCGCGGAGTTCGATCGCGAGGGTTTGCGTTTGTCTTTTACCCGCGAGGGTGCCCACAGCCGCAACCGCATCCTGCACGCGCATGGCGACTCCACCGGCCGCGAGATCGCTCGCACGCTCTACCAGAAAGCTTGTTCTCAGCCGTCGATTCGTTTTCAGAGTTACGCCGCCGTAGTAGACCTCCTGCGCAGTGGTAAATCGGTATGCGGCGCGGTGATGTATGACGAAAAGACGAAGAGTCTCGCCCGGGTCGCCGCGCGCGCGGTGCTGCTCGCCACCGGCGGTCTGGGGCGCGTCTACAAGGAGACGACCAATCCCGATGTGGCAACGGGAGATGGTGTTGGCATGGCATGGCGAGCGGGCGCGCAGATCAGCAACATCGAGTTCGTACAGTTCCATCCGACGGCTCTTCACGTTGAAAACGCGCCGCGCTTTCTGCTGTCCGAGGCGCTGCGCGGCGAAGGCGCATACCTTCTGAACAATGCCGGTGAGCGATTCATGCATCGGTATCATCCTATGCTGGAGCTTGCGCCGCGCGATGTGGTGTCGCGCGCCATAGTGGAAGAAATGCGCCGCACCCATGCGCCGCACGTGTTCCTCGATCTGACCCACCGTCCGCCGGAATTCATTCGCGCGCGGTTCCCTCGCGTCTACGAGACGTGTCTTCGCTACGGCGTGGATATCTCGCTGCAGGCAGCGCCGGTGCATCCGGCGGCGCATTACGCAATGGGCGGTGTGTCGACCGATTTAAACGGGGCCACAAGCTTAAACCGTCTCTTCGCCGCAGGTGAAGCCGCATGCACCGGAGTTCACGGGGCCAACCGCCTCGCCAGCAATTCGCTGCTGGAAGGCGTTGTTTTCGGTGCGCGCGCCGGCGCGGCGATGCGCGCGTTCGCGGGTGAACCGGTGTTGCCGTGCGATGGCGAAATCCCGATTGAGTTTCCCGGCATTAGCGAAAAACATGTGCGCGAACTTGCGTGGGAGCACTGCGGGATTCTGCGCAACGCGGAAGGTCTTGCAGCCACGTGTCGCGAATTGGAGGCGAGCGCGATGGCGCCCCACCCTCAAGCCGATCTGCCACTGTACGATCTGCGCAATATTCATGCGGTGGCATCTCTCATCGCACGTTGCGCGCTTGACCGGCGCGAAAGCCGCGGGGGACACTTCCGCACGGATTACCCGGAAAAGGATCTGGCCTTCCAGAAAGCTTCCTTAATCTCGAAAGAAGATGTTTAACCGATTCGTCGCGAACCTGCCAACGCAGAGGTTTGCGATGCTGCTGCTCTCGTCCGCGCCGATTGCCGCGTCGAGCCCGATTTCGATCCTCTTGACGGCACCCTCGATCCTAATTGCTTCGTTGATGATTGCGTGGGGCGCGGAATCGGCGCAATTTTTCATGGCGCAAGGAATCGCCCTGGCCATTCTCGCGTGGATGCAGACGCTGCCGGAGTTCGCCGTCGAGGCGGTGCTTGCGTGGCACCAGCAAACTCCGTTCCTACTGGCTAACCTCACCGGGGCGATCCGGCTGCTCATAGGGCTGGGCTGGCCGATGATTTACTTCGCGTGCGCGCTGGCCTACCGCAAGCGCGAGGGCCGCCCTATGCGCGCAATCGAACTTCACCCGCAGCAATGCGTCCAGGTGGTCGGTCAGATCGCATGTTTACTCTATGCGTTCGTGATGTGGTTTAAGGGTTCGCTCGGCGTGATCGATGCGGCGATTCTCTGCGGCATCTATGGCGGCTATCTTTACGTGCTTCGTCATATGCCGGCCGAGGATCAAGAGAGTATGGAAGATCTCGGACGCATCCCGCGCGCGGTGGTCACAGCTCGGCGGCCGGTTCGCATTGCGGCCATTTTTGGCCTGTTCGCGGTCGGTGGCGTGCTGATTTTCTTTACTGCCGAACCCTTCCTCGCCAGCCTTTTTGCGCTTGCTACCACGCTGGGTGTCTCAAGCTTTATCTTCATCCAGTGGGTGGCGCCATTCATCTCTGAGTTCCCGGAGTTTGTTTCGGCGTTTTATTGGGCGCGCAGCATCGACCGTGCTTCCATGGCTCTCATGAATATGGTGTCGAGCAACATTACGCAGTGGACGCTACTGGCCGCAATGCTGCCGGTCGTGCTCTCCATCAGTGTGGGCCATGCGGCTAGCATTCCGTTCGATTCCCAACAGAGCCTGGAAATTTTGATGACGCTGGGCCAATCGCTGGTCGGTGCGCTGTTCCTGCTAAACATGGAATTGGCATGGTGGGAGGTGCTGATTTTGTTCGCGCTGTGGGCCATCCAGTTTGCCTTCTCCATAATTGGAGGATTGGCGATGCCCATTCATCACTGGATCACCGCGGCCTATTTCGTCTGGAGCGGGATTGAAATCGTACGGTTAATCGGGGGCTGGCGTAAAGCCAACGCGATTATTTGCTTTGTCTCAATCTGGCGCGAGCGCGTCGCCGACTAATCTTCCTGAAGCTCGCGCACGAAGGAGAGTATGTCGAACTTCTTGATCTCGCGATCGGGGAAGAAGCTGTTGATGGCATCCTGCTCATCAGTGAACACTTCGAAGATGGTGCTCAGCTTGGTCATCACGAGTAGTTCGATATTGCGTTTATTAAGGTTCAAGAGCCGGACCACGCCGCTGGCCTTCTTCACATTGCTGGCACAGATCACCATAGCGCCCAGCCCGGTGCTATCAATGTAATCCACCTTCTCCATATTCAGGATGATGTTGCCGGTCCCGGAGTCGGCAAGTTTCTGAACGGCGCTGCGAAAAGCCGTCGCTTCCGAACCGAGCGTGATCCGGCCATTCAGGTCGAGTATGATAATTCCTTCGCGCTGACGCTGCTGAATATCCAGGCTCATTCACGGGCTCCGGTCACAATTATTCCAGTCTAGCAATTGCTATACTTTGTTTTGAGTTGTGACGGCACGTGCAGGCCCGCAAAATTTCTACCATCGCGTGCTTTTCCTTCTCATCGAACGTCTATGGCAGCAGTGTGGGATGAAACCGCGTGGGGCGTCTTCGAGGCGGAGACACGGCGTTCCGCGCTGCAGGCCCCCACCGAATCTGGGGCGTGGGAAGCGATTTCACGTCACTGTCGAACCGTATTGCGGAGTTACAGCACCAGTTTCTTTCTGGTGACCCGGTTCTTGCCTCCCTCAAAACGTGCCCAGGTTGAGGTAATTTACGCCGCCGTGCGGTATCCGGACGAGATTGTAGATACATTCCCGCTTGAACCGGAGGCGCGTATTGCGCGGCTCGACCGCTGGGAAGAAATGTACGAACGCGCACTGTGCCTTGAAGGCATGCGGCACGCGCTGTCAAGCGATATACATCCCGTGCTTGCGGCATTTGCCCACGTCGTGCGCGACCGCGGTATTCCGGCGGAACACTATCGTTCTTTTCTGAGTGCGATGCGTCTCGATATCGAGCCGTGTCCTTTCCCGTCTCTGGACGATCTCATCGAAATCTATATTTATGGAAGCGCCACGGTTGTCGGGTATTTTCTGGCCTACGTGTATGGTTCAACGACTCCGGCGAATTTTGAACGCGCGCTGGCGAGCTCACGGCATCTCGCGATTGCTCTGCAGCTAACCAATTTTCTGCGAGATGTCGCCGAGGATCATCGGCGCGGGCGAGTCTACATCCCGGTCGATCTGCTTCGTGTAGAAGGAATTGAGACGATCGATGTGGACGACGCCGGCCAGCGTGCTTCGCTCGATCGAGTGCTGCATCGCATGTCGGTGATGGCTGAAACCTACTATGCGCTCGCCGAGGTCAATCTCGATGCGTTTTCCGCCGATTGCCTGGATGCGATACGGGCCTGCATTCATGTCTACCGGCAACTGAATACTCGCGTGGGACTCGGTGCGAAGAGCGCGCGTCATCGCGAGAGCGTTCCAATGACCGTGAAGTTTCGCGTTCTGCCGCCGAGCAAATACTGGCGCTTGCCACTCGCGTATATTGGAGTGCTCTGATGCGGCCGCCGGTAGCGATCGTGGGCGCGGGATTAGGCGGGCTGAGCGCCGCCATCCATCTGCGTTTGGCCGGACACGAAGTCACCATCTTCGAATCGCAGCCGCAGGTGGGTGGCCGTGCCAATTCGATTGTGCGCGATGGCTTTTCCTTCGATACCGGTCCGTCTCTGCTCAATTATCCGTGGGTCTTCGAAGAGTTGTTCGCCGCCGCCGGACGACGTCTGCAGGATTACGTGACTTTGCTGCCGGTCGATCCTTCCGTCCAATTTCGCTGGCGGGATGGCAGCAGCCTTTCGCTTTCGAGCAACCTGCAGCGATTGCTAGCCGGATTTGAACGGATCGAGCCGGGCTGCGCCCCAGCGCTGATGGCCTTTTTGCGTGATGCGGGCGCGAAATACCATACGGCATTCGAAAAGCTGGTGACGCGCAATGAAGACAATCCATTCACTTGGATCTCGCGGCTTTCGCTCACCGAGTTGAAGCGCAGCGGCGTGTGGCATTCGCTGGACCGCGAACTACGGCGCTTCTTCAAGAGCCGCCATATCCGGGAAGCGCTCGGAAGTTATGGGATGTACCTGGGCGGTTCGCCGTTCGAGCTGCCCGGCCTCTTTTCTATCCTGGCTTACGGGGAGCTGGCGTACGGATTGTGGCTGCCGAAGTGCGGCATCTATGGGCTGGTGGCCGGCATCGAGAGGCTCGCGCGCGAGTTGGGGGTTGTGATTCGGACCGGAAGTCCGGTGCGCCGCATCCTTCACGGCAATGGCCGCGTTGACGGGATAGAGATGGCCGGAGGCGAGCGGCACCGCTTTGGAATCGTGGTCTCGAACGTTGATGTTCCGACGTCCGAGCGGGAATTGACCCGCGTTCCCAGGCCGTCTGCTCCGCGCATGACGCCTGGTGTGATTACCTTCTATCTGGGAATTCGCGGGCGCGTTGAGGGTTGCGCACACCACACCATTTATCTTCCGGATGCGTATCGGAAGGTCTTTGCGCAACTGACGAAGAAGCACCAGATTCCCGACGACCTTCCTTTTTACGTGAGCGTTCCGTCGGCCACCGACCCGTCGCTGGCCCCTGCGGGAGACACTTCCATGTTCGTCCTGGTGCCTACACCGGTGCTTAGCGAAATGCCGGGCATCGATTGGGAGCAGACCGCGGGCAAGGTTCGAGCTAGCGTATTTTCGCGACTCAAGCATCACGGCGTCTCAATTGATGAAAGCCGCATTGCTGTCGAAGAAGTCTGGACGCCGCTCGATTGGAAGAACAAGTTCGGTCTGCACGATGGCTCGGCTTTCGGCGCGGCGCACACGTTGTTTCAGATGGGTCCGTTCCGCGCTCGCAACCGTTCGGCTGAAACGGCGGGACTCTTCTATGTTGGAGCGGGCACCACGCCTGGAACCGGCATGCCGATGGTGGTATTAGGCGGACGAATGACGGCGGAGCGGGTCGCCCAGGCGTTTCCGGCGGAGTCCGCAGTGCACTCGAGAGCATTGGCGCATGCACTTTGAGCGTTACGGTCACGGGCAGCGGACCTTTCTCGCGTTGCACGGCTGGGGCAGCGATCACCACACCTTCGCGCCGGTCGCCGCCGGCATACCCGACGACGTCAGCCTGTTTGCGCCGGATCTGCCGGGGCAGGGGCAGTCTGAACCGCCCGCATCCTGGACTCTCGAAAGTATTCAGGCCGAATTAGAAGCACTCATAGAAGATCTACCCCGCCCGCTGACGTTAATCGGCAATTGCAGTGGCGCACTCTTGGCGTTAAGTTTGGCTCGCCGGCGGGCCAGTTCATTTTCGCGACTTGTTTTGGTGGATGCATTCGCCTGGTGCCCGTGGTATTTCCAGCTATTCCTTATGCCCGGTTTTGGACGCCAAGCTTATCTAACTACGTTCGCGAACCCCATTGGCCGTTGGATAACCAACGGATTGCTGGCCGCTCGTAGAAGCGATTCCACCCACCTGACGCGCGGCTTTTCGAAGACCGATCACGAGCACACTTACCAGTACCTCAGATTGTTGGGCTCGCTGAAAAATATCGAACAATTTAAAGATCTAAAGATGCCGGTGGACATCCTTTACGGAGAGAGAACGTTCTCGGCGATTCGTCTTTCCGCCGATAAGTGGCAAGATCTGTGGCCGGGTTCACGTGTTTTTCGTCTGTACGGCGCCGGACATATGCCACTTCAAGAAGCCACCTCGCAAATGCGGATGATTCTATTTCAAACAGATACTCCCCAGGAGGCACTATGTCCAGCCCGGCCCATCTGCGTTCCCGACCTTCGCGGCCTGATCGAAGCCGGGATGGAAGCGCTGCTTCCTGTCTGCGAGTTGCGTAGCGCGCGGCGTTTGAATGATGCCATGCGGTACGCTGTTTTTCCGGGCGGCAAGCGCCTTCGCCCGAATTTCGCGCTACTGGCGGCCGGTGTGGCGGGGCACTCTTACGAAGACGCGCTTTCTTCCGCTTGCGCTGTTGAATTTCTACACACCAGTTCACTCATTTTCGACGATCTGCCCTGCATGGACGACGCGGACCTGCGGCGCGGACGGACCGCATTGCATCTGAAGTTCGGCGAAGATGTGGCGACGCTCGCCGCGCTCGCGCTGCTGAATCAAGCCTATGCCATATTCGGCAGATGCGGCTCTTTAATCGAGCAAGCCACCGGCTGCATCGGAGTCAATGGAATGATCGGCGGGCAAGCGCTCGACCTCGAATTGCATGCCGTGCCAGGGAGCCGCCCGCGATTCGCCAGCCGGAATCGCAAGACAACTTCGCTGTTGAGATTGACGTTCACGGCCGGGGCGATTGCCTGCGGATCGCCGCTGAGCGACATCCATGCACTGGCGAAATGCGGTGAGTGTTTGGGCGACGCTTACCAGATTTACGACGACCTTCTCGACGAGTTCAGCGATTCTGTCGAGACCGGAAAGACAGCGCATCAGGACTCACGTCATGGGCGCTCGAATTACATTTCCGAGTTTGGAACCGGCCGTGGCCATGAGGATGTTTCGATACTCATCACCCAAGCCAAGTCCGCGATTCTCGAGCGATTTGCTCCGGGCCCTTCTGTAATAGCGATCTTTGCCGCCATTGATGCATTGCTTTCGAAGCGCGCTGCACTGGGACTGGTAAGCGCGTGATTCTGACGCTCGCCGCGATCTTCTTCGGTGTGGCGCTTCTCAACGTTGTGTTCTGGCCGCGCGTGACTCGCCGTGGAACACTGCGGCCGCGGGCGCTCTCGGTGCTAATTCCCGCGCGAAACGAAGAACAGAATCTGGGCGCGTGTCTCGATGCCGTACTGAAACAGGACGAGAGCGTGAGGGAAGTTCTGGTCTACGACGACCACTCCAGCGACGGCACGGCGCGTTTAGTGGAGCAATACAGCCGGCGCGACGATCGCGTTCGGCTCCTGCGCCCGTCGCCGCTGCCGCCGGAATGGTGTGGAAAGAATTTTGCTTGCGCGCAACTTGCCAGTCAAGCCGGCGGGAGCTGGCTGTTATTTCTTGACGCCGATGCACGCCTCATGCGAGGCGCGGTAGACCGTCTTCTTGACGAGGCGTCGTCGCGAAAACTGACGCTGCTCTCTGCGTGGCCGGGTTTTGATATTGCAAGCTTCTGGGAGAGCACGCTCATGCCGCTGCTCAACTTCGTCGTATTCACGCTTTTTCCGGCGCCGCTTTCGCTGATTCGTAACGACAAGTCGCTTGGGCTCGCTCACGGCGCATGCCTGCTGGTGGATCGCGCGGTATATGAGCGATTGGGCGGACATTCCTCGGTGCGCAACGAAATATTCGAGGATACGAGGCTCGCGCAGTGGTGGCGTGCAAATCAGGAACGCGGACTGTGCCTCGATGGTCAGGACATTGTCCGTGTCCGGATGTACGCGACCTTCGGGGAGATCTGGCTCGGATTTCAGAAGAATTTCTTTCCGGCGTTTCGAAATCAGCTCACTTTCTGGGCGTTTCTCGCGCTGCACTTTGTGGTGTTCCTGCTGCCTTTCCTTTTGTTCGATTGGCGCTCGATCGGGTTCATCATCGCGATCCGCGCGTTACTGGCAATCCGATTCCGGCAATCGTGGTGGAGCGTATTTACGCATCCGATCGGAGAGTTGATTCTTCTCGCACTGGCAGTTTCTTCGTGGAGGGCGTGCCAATCCGGGCGCGGCGTTGCGTGGAAGGGTCGTCAATACCGGGCGTCGGGGATATGAGTTCCGCGGTAGTGATTGGCGCCGGTCTCGGCGGTATTGCCGCGGCACTCCGGTTGCGCGCGCTCGGTTGGGAGGTCGCAGTCTGCGAGGCTGGCCCGACCTTCGGCGGGAAAATGAATCTGTGGACGGAGCAGGGCTTTCGTTTCGACACCGGACCCTCGTTAATCACCATGCCCTGGGTCTTCGAGGATTTATTCCGCGTGGCCGGCAGCCGCTTGCAGGATCACCTCGAACTGCTCCCGCTCACATCGCTTTCACAATACTTTTTCGACGACGGCACATCGTTCACCTACTCGGCCGACTTGCCGCAGTGGTTGGAGACTTTGCACGGCATTGCTCCCGACGACGTTGACGGGTTTTTGCGCTTCCTGCAACTTGGTTCGCGCCTGTACGAAGTTTCGAAGCAGACATTCCTCAAACGTGCGCCCTTCGACCGGCCGCTACTGGCCGACCTCAAGGTGCTCAAGGATTTTCCGCTGCGGCATGGCTGGGGCAACTATCACCGCACCGTGGCGGCCCACTTCCGTAGCCCACATTTGCGGCAGTTATTCGACCGTTATCCCACTTATGTGGGCTCGTCGCCCTATATGGCTCCCGCGACGCTGGCTGTTATCCCCTATCTCGAATACGTGTTCGGCGGATACGCCGTGCGCGGCGGATTGTACCGGATCATCGAAGCGCTTGTCTCGCTGGCGCAGTTGAATGGCATCAAGCTTCTGGCTAATTCCGAAGTGACGCGAATCGAAACCACGGGCGACCGAAGTTGTGGCGTTCAACTCGCGGACGGCACCCGGTTGCCGGCGAACGCGGTCATCATGAACGGCGATGCGGCGGTGACGTCGGAACTCCTGGGGGGAGGGCGCGCCATCGCGAAAGACCGTTCCATGTCAGGGTTCGTGATGCTCCTCGGGCTGCGGCGAACACTGCCCGAACTGCATCAGCACTCAATCTATTTTTCCGGTGATTACGCCACTGAGTTCGATCAAATATTCAACAACCGGCGTTTCCCGGATGATCCCAGCGTTTACGTCAATGCTCCGAGCCGGGCTGACCGCTCCGCTGTTCCTGGAGGCGAAGGCGAAACGCTTTTCATAATGGCGAATGCGCCGGCAACCGACGATCGCTGGGATGAGGCACAGATCTCCGAAGCCCGGCGCCGGGTTTTCGCGCGGCTGGCGAAGAGCGGCTTTCCAAACATCGAAAAGGAGATCGCGGTCAGCGATGTGTGGACTCCCCGCCGCATGGCCGATCGCTATCACATGCCCGGCGGAGCCATTTACGGCACCGACAGTCATGGATGGAAAAACGCATTTCTGCGTCCGCCGAATCGGAATCGCACGGTGCGCAACCTCTATCATGTGGGCGGCAGCACGCATCCCGGCGGAGGCACGCCCACCGTTCTGCTCTCAGCGCAAATCGCCGTCGATCAGATCGCAAGCCGGTGACTTGGCTCCGCACGATTGTCTGGATTGCGTACGCGATTCTCTGGATTGGGGGCGTCGGCGCGCATCTTCTCTATGGAGCGACGCCGCCCAATACAGCTTGGGCCGCGCCCGCTTTTTTGCTGATCGCGGCTATCCTCGTGTTGCTTCACACGGACATCCGGCGTCCCCTGATCGCCGGCGCGCTCGGATTCACCGCGGAGGCGATTGGGGTCCGCTTCGGATTTCCTTTCGGGGCTTACCGGTATTCGAACGTTCTCGCGCCCGCGTGGATCGGAGTGCCGCTCGGGATCGGCGCCGCATGGATGATTCTGGTCACGTACATCCGCCAGCGATTGGGCCGAACTCGGGCATACGTCTGCCTCGCAGCGGGGTTCATGGTTGCAATCGATCTGCTCATCGACCCGATCGCGGCGAATCTGCTGCACTACTGGGAGTGGAAAACGAGCGGTGTCTACTTCGGAATTCCGCTATCGAACTTCGCCGGCTGGCTGCTGGTCAGTTTGATGATCTTTACGACGCAACCACCGCTCGCGCCCAATCGCGGTGTACGTGTTCTAGGAGTTTCGGTAATTCTCTTCTTCACCGCGATCGCGTCGATCCACCATCTTTGGATTCCGGCCTTCGTGGGTGTATCGATCGTAGCGCTCGACGCACGTGTTTTTCGCCCGCTTATTACGCGTTGGCGACAACATGCGGGGGGAACTTCATCTTCAATCCGTCGAGGGCCTCAATGATGATGCCCGCCACGGCCAGATCTCGAAACCATTTCTTATTGGCCGGAATCAGAAACCACGGCGCGTGCTTCTTGCTGCACTTGCCGAGTGCCACTTCATAGGCGCGCTGGTAGTCGTCCCAATACTTCCGCTCGGATGCGTCGGCCGCGGAAACTTTCCAATATTTTTCCGGATTGTCGTGACGCTCCGCGAACCTTCTCGTCTGTTCCTCTCTGCTGATATGCAGAAAGAACTTCAATACCGTAACGTCGTTCTCGGACAGCAGATCTTCGAACTCATTGATCTGGTCGTAGCGCTTTTCCCACACCTTCTTCGGGACCAGATCGTGAACGCGCACCACCAGCACGTCTTCATATTGCGAGCGATTGAAAATTCCGATCATGCCGCGCGGCGGGATGGCCATGTGGATGCGCCACAGAAAATCGTGATCGGCCTCGAGCGCCGAGGGAGCCTTGAATGAGGTCACGTTACAGCCCTGTGGATTGACTCCGGACATCACATGGCGAATCGCGCCGTCTTTTCCCGCGGCATCCATGCCCTGCAGAATAATCAGAAGGGCATGTTTCTTCTCAGCATAGAGTATCCGCTGCAGATGCTCCAACCGTCCCACGCGCTTCTTCAGGATTTCGGCCGCATGTTCCTTATCTCGCACGTGCGCGCTTGAGTCCGGATCGAAATCCTGAAGGCGCACCTTGCGACCGGGTTTGACGATGAGCTGCTCGCTGAACGTCATTTCACCCTCAATCCCAGCGACTTCACCTTGAGATTGCGAAACTCCGACTTCTTCCCCTTGTTGTATTGCAAGCCAATGAAACCCGAACGGCTCTTCGCATCATGTCCGTCGAGAATCGGCACGCCATCCAGTTCCACCAGGAAGTGATCGCCTTGAGCGGTAATCACGTAGCTGTGCCACTCGTCCGGAGTTGGACTGACAGGCGTCGCTACGATGGCTCCCACCAGGCTGCCTGTTGGATACTTCGGATGCTGATTGAAGATCTGCAACTCGTAGCCGGTTTCATGTGGCGCGCCTTCTTGCGCCGAACGCAGAAAGATGCCGCTGTTGCCGTCCGCGGCAATTCGGTAATCGGATTTGAGAACGAAGTCGGAGAACGGCTTCTGGTACCGAAGCCATCCATAATCGCCCCCATCGCCCACGATGTTGCCGTCTTCAACTCGCCATTCGGCCTTCATCTCAGGCACCCATCCCTTCAACGATTCGCCGTCGAACATAAGGATGAAGCCGTCTTTAGCTTCGTCGGAGGACAGAGTATTTTTCTGGGCGCAAAGCAAACCCGCGGACGTCGTCACAGAAAGCGCTAGCAACACGGACAGTCTCATCGACCGCTAGTGTATCCCGAACGCCGCGGGTCAGCGGTTCACTCGCGCTGTGTGAAGAAGGCGCTCCTTGCTACCGCAGCCTCGCGCCATCCAGGAAATTCACCACCACATAAGGATACGTATACGCGGCACCCTTAGTGTTACGGGCGAGGAATGTGCCTGGCAAGATATGGGCAACGCCCGCGCCGAGGAAGACTCGCCGATTCAGCTCGTACCAGGCGTATGTTTCGAACGACTCGCCCACGCGCGTTCCCGACTTTCCGGTTTTGTCGCGAGCGATCAGTCCACCGGAGACGTTGTAAATTCCGTCCTTGGCGTTTGCCAGGCCGAAGTCCAGGTATTGGCCCACCACGGATAGACGGCGATGCACTCTGACGTTAACACCCCCGCGATAGGACACGATATTCTGCCAGCCGAATTGATCCGCGATCCCGAAACGGTCGTGCGCATTGGGATACATCAGATCAAAGGTGTTGTGAACGCCGTCCGTCGGATTCTTGTCGCCACTACCAAAATCGTAGCCCCCGAAAATCCGTGGCACTCCATGCAGTGAAGAGAACGTGTACCCAGCGCCGAACGTAGTGCCCCACGCGCTGATGTGGTTCGTCCCGGCCGAGCCACGTTCCCCGATCACTTCAAGCCGATAATCGAAATGGTGGATTTCTGCGCCCCGTAGCCGGAACCCGACAGCCTTTTCATTGAGTCTGCCGGTCTTGGTCTTGGCGGTTGTTTCGACAGCGACACTGGGCGCCACTCGCCAAAGAACGAACGGCTCGAGCACGGACCTCGGGACCACTCTTTCGATCCCGCCGTAAAGGCCGTAGACATTGTTGCCGTCCAGGTGATGACTAATCCCGGCATCGGTCGGATTGACGACCGAGGCCGCAAATATTCCGAATCGGTAGCGGTCGAGGCGGACGTTCACGACTGCGGCGTCAAATGAGCGCGCTTGGTTGCGCCAGTCTGAGTTGCCGAAAATGGTGCTGTTATAGTCGATGGTTTGCCGCCCAACCCGAATGCTGATCGGACTATTCTCCGACGCGCCCAGTTCGACATAGGCCTGTTTCAGATCCCATGTCACTTCGTTGGGCGGACCTATCGGAGGCTTTTGAAAGAAGGGACGAGCGTCTTGGAGTTGACCGACAACCCTCAACCATCTGGCAGGCTGAATGGTCGCGCCAAAACGGAAGCGGTTGAGGAAATAGGCGTCGTTATTATTGGGCTTGAAACCGGCGCCCGTAGGACTTTCGAACCGGAAACGCTCTTCCAGTCCGAACTGGATCCACCGCGGCAACTGCCGGTTCAACCGAGTGACGGGAGCGAAATCGGGCAGGTCATAGGGACCCGACGCGGGCGGAGGCGCTGTGCCATAGCCACCCAATGGGCTCAGAACGGTGTCCGACCTCGATCCAGGGGGCAGTAGCGTCGGTTCGGACTTGGTAACGGGGACCGCGGCATTCAGACCTTTGTCCGAGGTCAACGCGTGAGCCGCGCCGGACTGTGCCCACGCTGCAGCCGTAACAAGAAAGATAGCCGAAACCGCGATAAGTCTATACATCTAGTAGTTAAGTATAGAATAAGGCTTTTCGTTGTCAAGCAATTTATAAAAAGTCGGCGGTTGCTGGGTGCGAGGGCGGCGTTATATCATTGAAATCACAGGCACAGTGCGCATCATTTCAAAAAAAACTAAGTACTGTCTAAGGGCCCTTTACCACTTGAGCCGAGATTATGGACACGGTCCGACCCTCGTCACTACCATTGCCGAGCAGGAAGCGATCCCCAAGAAGTTTCTGGAACAAATTCTCTTATCCTTAAAATTGACTGGCATAGTCGATAGCAAGCCTGGCCGCGGGGGTGGGTACCAGCTGAGCAGGCCGCCCGAAAAGATCACGGTCGGATCGGTCATCCGCTCCATCGAGGGGCCACTGGCGCCTCTGCCATGCGCCAGCGAAACAGCGTACCGGCCCTGTGAAGAATGCGTGGACGCAAGTACATGCGGGACCAGGCTCATTATGCGGCGAGTCCGAGATGCTACCGCGAACATTCTGGATGAAACCACTCTCCGCGATGTCTGTAACCTTTCCGACGATGCCCGGCATTCCGCGATTAGCAACGTGTTGTTGAATAATTCGGCGTAGGGCCGCGGGCGCAGACTCCAAATCGCGGGATCAGGTACCATATGGAATTACCTCATGAAGGCCCTCTTGGATTCGCTGGGTCCCGATGACAAGGACCGCGAACTCGCTGCGGCACTGGACGCCGAGCGTCTGCCCGCCCACATCGCCATCATTATGGACGGCAACGGCCGCTGGGCCAACCGTCGTGCTCTGCCGCGCATTGCCGGACATCGCGCGGGTGTCGGCGCGGTGCATAAGACTGTGGAAACCTGCGCGAGCCTTGGAATCGAAGCGCTGACGCTGTACGCTTTTTCGGTGGAAAATTGGAAGCGCCCACGCGGCGAAGTCGATATGCTTTGGCGCTTGCTGCGGATTTACCTGCGCAAGGAATTGGGCGAGTTGCAGCGGAACAACATCTGCCTGCAGGCCATCGGGCGGTTGGACGATCTTCCTGCCGCGGTGCGGGATGAGCTCGAGACAACGGTCGCCGCGACCGCCCGCAACACCGGCTTGCGGTTAACGCTTGCGATCAATTACAGCGGCCGCGCGGAACTGGTCGACGCCATTAACGCGATCATCGATACCGCCCGGCTGGAAGGTTCTCTCGCGCGGTTGCAGATCAATGAGGACATGATTTCCGCCAGCCTCTACACGTCGGCTCTTCCCGATCCCGACCTGCTCATCCGAACCTCGGGCGAGATGCGCGTCAGCAATTTTCTTTTGTGGCAGATCGCCTACGCCGAGCTTTTCGTCACCGACACGCTCTGGCCCGACTTCAATCGCACCGAGCTCCTAAAAGCGATTCTCGATTATCAGCGCCGGGATCGACGCTTTGGCGGACTCAGTTCGGGCCCAGCGGTCGAAGAGATTCCCGACGGCGATTCGCTGCTAGAAGAAATTGTCGTTTCGTCGCAATGAAGCGGCTCCTGACTGCCGCCGTCCTCATTCCTTTTATCCTCTTTGTGGTGCTGTTGGGACCGCGCTGGCTATTCGCCGCGGTCGTCGCCCTGGTCGCGCTAATCTGTTTCCACGAATACTGTGGCATTGCGAAGGTCTCTCGCGTGGCGGAGTTGCTCGGCATGGTTGCGGGGCTTTTGTTGCTGTTTGCGGACGGCGTGCAGACGCCCATGTCACTGACGATCTTCGGACTGCTGGCGCTGACATTGTCCCTTTTTGCCGTCGATTTGGGCACCGCCTTCACGCAAGCCGCGTCGCTGGTCCTCGGCGTTGTCTATCTGTTCCTGACATGGAAGACCGCCATTTCGCTGCACGACGTCAGTAAGTGGTGGCTTGTCTTCGGGCTCGCTCTGAATTGGATTGGTGATAGTGGCGCGTATTATGTCGGCCGCCGTTTCGGCAAGCACAAGCTAGCGCCGAGCGTCAGCCCGGGCAAATCGTGGGAGGGTACGGTTGCCTCGGTCGCCGTCTCAGTGATCTTTGGAATTTTCTTTCTTCCGCGCACCATCCCGGGCGTGAGTTGGATGATGGCGGCGGCGATTGCGCTGCCGGTCAACATCGCAGGCCAGCTTGGTGATCTGGCCGAATCCGCAATCAAACGCGGGGCCGGCGTCAAGGACAGCGGAACCCTTCTTCCCGGACATGGTGGATTGCTCGACCGCGTCGATAGTGCCATCTTCGCGCTGCCGGTTCTATGGCTGATTTTGTTGACCATCCTGGCGAGCACGCCTAAGCCGTGAAGCGCATCTTCGAGCGCCGCGTCCGCATTCCCGCCTCCGCCGCGCAGGTATTCGCCTGGCACGAGCGACCGGATGCGCTCGAGAAACTGATTCCTCCCGGTGACCCGGTGAAAGCCGTCGAGCACACAGGCGGTATTCGCGACGGCGCGCGCGTCGTTCTGCGGATCGGCTACTGGCCTTTGTATATCCGCTGGATCGCCATGCATCGGGACTATGTGCCAGGCGAGCAATTCGTCGATGTCCAAACCAGTGGCCCGTTCAAATCCTGGAAGCACACGCATCGCGTCACTCCCGAGGGCGCGGATGCGTGCATCCTCGAAGATCACATCGAGTACGAGCTTCCGTTTGGCGCCATCGGCGAGCTGGTGATGGGCGGAATCGCGCGGCGAAAATTAAACGCGATGTTCGACTACCGGCACCAGGTCACCCTGCGCGAGAACGGCTAAGCGCTACTTTTCAGTCAACGCTGCGACGCCGGGCAGTTCGATGCCGGACAAGAATTCGAGCGACGCGCCGCCTCCGGTCGAGATGTGAGAAATCCTGTCCGCCACGCCCGCGCTCTTGATCGCCTTCTCGGAATCGCCGCCGCCCACGACGGTCACCGCGCCCGATTCGGCAACGGCCTTGGCCAGCGCGACCGTCCCGGTGTCGAACGGCTTTTTCTCGAATACCCCCATCGGACCGTTCCAGATGATCGTCTTCGCGGAAGCGATTACGCGCGAGTACGCTTCCACCGTTTTCGGTCCAATATCCATGCCCATCATGCCGTCGGGTATGGTCGCAGCCGCGTGGTTCTCCGCATTCTCCTTGAATTCCGAAGCGACGATGTGATCCACGGGCAGCATCATCTTGTCGCCGAAGCGGGCCAACAGGTCTTTCGCGAGCTCGAGCTTGTCGTCCTCAACCAGCGACTTGCCCACGCTTTCCCCTTGCGATTTCAAGAATGTGTAGGCCATTGCGCCGCCGATCAGCAGCTTGTCGACAATCTTGATGAGGTTCTCGATGACTTCGATTTTGTCCGAAACCTTGGCCCCGCCCAGAATTGAAATCGACGGGCGCGCGGGGTCACGCGTCACCATCGTGAGATACTTCAGCTCCTGATTCATCAGCAGCCCGGCAGCGGCTTGCGGCACGAACTGAATCATTCCCACGGTGGAGGCATGCGCGCGATGCGCCGACCCGAACGCGTCATTCACATAGAGATCGCAGAGGGCGGCCAGCTTCTTCGAAAATTCCGGATCGTTGGCTTCTTCCTCGGGATGAAACCGCAGATTCTCGAGCAGCAGCACCTGGCCGGGTTTCGGAAGCATCGCTTCCACTTCGGGACCAATGCAATCGGGCGCCATCTTCACGGGAATCCCGAGCAATTGCTCCAGACGGACAGCCGCGGGTTTCAGGCTCATCTCCGGATTCGGCTTCCCTTTGGGTCGTCCCAGATGTGACGCGAGGATCACTCCGGCGCCGTGATCGAGCGCATAGCGGATCGTCGCGACGGAAGCTTTGATGCGCTTGTCGCTGGTGATTTCCTGTCCGCCGGCGGCTAAGGGGACATTGAAATCAACGCGGATGAACAGGCGTTTGCCTTTAAGAGCGAGGTCTTCGATAGAAAGTTTGGGCATGGAAACTTGAAACTTAAAGGGTAACAGGTTGGGCAAAAAAGACGAGCCGGGACTGCTGGATTGGAAGACGATAGCGGTTCGGCGGGCAGGGCGCCAGCGGCTAAACCAGAGCGCTAAATCAGGTACGCGGCGTAACCGACCAACAATCCAATGGCGCAGCCCGCCAGCACATCCGTTAAAAAGTGCAAACCGAGTAGAATGCGCGAGAGGGCGATGCTGCAGGCGCAGAAAATCAGGCCGCTCATCAGCGTCGGATAGTAGAGGCCCAATGGCAGAGCAACGGCGAATGCGGTAATCGTGTGGCCCGACGGAAAAGAGAATTGGTCGGGGGGCAGCAATCGCGCCCAGCAGTGCGGCTCAAGAGCGCTGGGCCTGCGGCGATTGATCACGCGTTTCAGATTCACGAACAGAACGATGCCGAGCGCCGCCGAGAGTCCGGCCTTTCCCAGCACCACGAAACGATCCGCTCCACCGAACAGCGCGATGATCACACCCATCGCGTACCACAACCAGCCATCGCCGCCCCGCGTGGCGCAGATCATCCAGATGCGAATCCACCGGGGCGCCCGCCAGCGGTTCAGGCGGGTCATCAAATTCTGATCGCGCGTGGCGATGTAGTGGACCATGCTATGAACCTGGATCATGCCGCCACCTCGCTCGCCAAGGCCTGCGCCGCTTGGGCGTCGCACTCGCGCAGCACCCGGTTCACCCACCGCCGCGTGAAGCCGATCTCCATGAAGTAGTTGCCGAGAGTGATCAAGGGCGCGAATCCGGAGAGCAGGGCAATGGGCGCGGTGCGCGGGTCGGATCGCATCATCTGGCAACCGATCTGTAAAACGTCGCGGGTCAATTTGAAATAATTGCCGGAGCTTCCTTCCACGCGCGCTCTGCCCGCGCGAAGACCGTCCATGAATTCGGATTTGTTCCGTGCGCCGGGAACTTCCGTCCAACATGCCCCCGCCGACTTCACCGTGTGGGCATCGCTTCCGCCGATCGCGATTTTGGACATCTTGTCAGCCATGGCTTGCGCACCTCGGTTGCTTACCTCAAGCATGCATCCGTTCTGCGTCTCGAGCGCCGGAAAGGCGGCGGCAAACCAGTCAAAATCCGCCCGTGCGCGTTTGCCAGTCAGGCTGGAGAAGATGTGGTTCGCACTGAACAGCAGGTTTTGCTCGTTCAAATAGGCCAGTAGAGCGTGAAAATCATCGCGCCGCCGCTGGATTTCCAGATGCTGCCGCTCATTAATATCATACACTCCGACGTGCAGCTCGGTGCCGCTCGGCATGCGGCAGGTTACTTCTTCGCTGAGGAAGAAATCAGGACGGTTTCGCAGCGGTTCGCCTGCGTCGATGGAGTCATGGTCGGTCACCGTGACCAGGTCCATGCCCTTCGTTTTCAGATTGTCATACAAGGTTTCCGGGCGGCTGTAACTCTCCCGGCAAACAGTCCGCAGCACCGGCAACGTGCACATGCCGGAGTGAGTGGTATGTACGTGCATATCGCAGCGCATGCCCAATTTATAGAACGCGCCTCAATACGATTCAGTGACATTCCGAAAAAACAATTGTGAATCGAATTGTTTTTTTCAACGCCGCTAGGGGCGGTCCTCATGACAAAATCGGGTGAGATATGAAAAAGCTCGACCTTATGTTCTTCGATGCGGGCGGCGGTCACCGCAGCGCCGCTAATGCTTTGAAGCAGGTGATCGAGCAGCAGAAACGCCCGTGGGAGGTTCGGCTCGTCAACGTGCAGGAGTTGCTCGACCCACTCGATATCTTTCGCAAGATCACGAATATCCGCATGGAAGATATCTACAACAAGCTGCTGGCCAGAGGGTGGACGCTGGGAACGCCGCAAATGACGCGCGTGATGCATGGCATCATTCGGATCTACCATCCCGCGCAAGTCAAAATCTTGATCGAGTTTTGGAAGCGAAGCCGGCCGGACCTGGTGGTAAGCGTAATTCCAAATTTCAATCGCGCCTTGCACGACAGCCTGGAACAATCTCTGCCCGGCACTCCGCTGGTCACGATTCTGACGGATCTGGCGGATTATCCGCCGCACTTCTGGATGGAGCGGCAGAGCCAGCATGTGATCTGCGGGACGGAGCGGGCAGCCAACCAAGCGGCCGCCGTAGGCCACCCCGGCCATCACGTATGGCGCACGTCCGGAATGATTCTGAATCCGCGTTATTACGATCCCGCACTGCATCGCATCAGCGAGGAAGAGCGCCGCGCCCAGCGTCAGCGTCTCGGATTGCAGCCGGATCTTCCGACCGGTCTCGTGCTCTTTGGCGGGCAAGGATCATCGGCAATGAAGACCATCGCGGAACGCCTCAGCGCGTCGGGAATTCCGTTGCAGCTCATTCTGGTGTGCGGACATAACCACGCGCTGCTGGAAAACTTGCGGGGGATTGCGCAGAAAAGCAAGGTGCCGATGCACCTCGAAGGTTTCACGAAAGAAGTGCCGTCGCTGATGCGCATCTCCGATTTTTTCATTGGCAAACCGGGTCCGGGAAGCATCAGTGAAGCGCTTGCGATGGGTCTGCCGGTGATTGTCGAGCGTAACGCGTGGACGCTGCCGCAGGAGCGCTACAACGCCGATTGGATTCTGGAACAGCGCGCGGGGCTGGTGCTGCCGAATTTCAAGAAGATAGAAGAGGCGGTCCGAACGCTGCTCGAACCCGACAATTTTCGCGCCTTCCGCGATCGCGCCAAAGCATTGGAAAATCGCGCCGTTTTTGAAATTCCGGACATTCTCGCAAAAATTCTTGAGGGACCACACTAGCTTGTAGCTTTTGCGATATCATTACTGGCACTTTGAGGTATCGGATTACAAGCCGTAACGGGGGCTTGTGGATTCTGGGCTTGGCGATGGCAGCCGCCCTAAATGGCGAGCAACTGCCCATTAAGTCGTACACCACGGCAGATGGGCTGCCGAGTAACACGATCAACAAGATACTGGCGGATTCCCATGGCTTCCTTTGGTTCTGCACGCCGGAAGGTCTAGCCCGATTCGACGGTTACAGTTTCAAGAACTATAACCAGGATCAAGGGCTGCCGTCCAATTACGTGGCCGATTTGATTGAGACTCGCGGCGGCGAATACTGGGTGGCGACTTTTCGCGGGATTGCCCGTTTCCTCCCCTCGGCTTCGGACGGCCGCAAGTTTACTGTCTACTCACTTGGAGGAAGCGAACCGCCCAATCCTATCAGCTTATATGAGGATCGAGTAGGTACCATCTGGGCCGGAACTTGGAGGGGGCTCTATCGCCTTACCAAGGGATCCGCAGCCTTCGAAGTAGTAAATCTCGGCCTCGATCTAGAACACCCGGAGGGTGCCGGGGTCCGAGCGATTCGGCAAGACCCCAATGGAGATCTCTGGGTGGGGACAACCAGCGGAATTTTCCGGCGCGAGCCTGGCGGGAATGTCCACCGGCTAATGAGTTCGTTGAAGACATGGGTCAATTCGATGATCGAGGACGGCCGAGGCGGCCTTTGGGTCGGCACGAGGGATAAAGGCCTTTATCGTTTGATGCCGGGTACACTGCCCGAAGCACCTCCCGTGATCCGCCAATTCACCCCGAAAGACGGAATGGGCCTCGTGAGGGTTCGGAAGGTAATCAAGTCCCGCGACGGAACCTTTTGGATGGCTACCAACGCCGGACTGACTCATCTGCGCTCAGCCGAGGGCGCAGAGCGCTTCCGCACCTACACCACCGCTCATGGTCTGACTGAGATGGACCTTGACACGATCGCCGAAGACCACCGTGGGGATCTGTGGGTCGGATCTGGGAGTTCTGGAGCCATGCGTATTCTTCGTAACGGGTACACCAGTTATTACAAGGAGGACGGATTCGGTGCTCCCATCCCCTATTGGATCTTTGGGAATGAGACAGGAGAACCTGTATTTCTTGCTCGCAACGCCGTGCAAGACTATCAGGCAGTCAGCGTTTTCCAAGGGGAGAAATTCCATTCGTACCAACCAAACTTTCTGCCGATCCGGTATCTTGGTTGGTACTCTAATCAAGCTGCGATTCGGGGGACGCGCGATTGGTGGTTCGCTATCGGTCGTGGACTGTGTCGCTTCCCCGGCGTCCCGATCGAACAACTTGCACATCGGCGGCCTCGTCGAGTTTACACCACCCGCGACGGCTTCGCTAGTTCCCAGTTCACCTCCGTTTTCGAAGATTCCCGCGGCGATGTGTGGGCCGGGACGCACTTGGCCGGTAAATACTGGCTGAGTCGTTGGGAGGCCGCTACGGACACGTGGCATCATTTTGCGCAAAGCGAGATACCAGCTTCAATCGTTCAAAACCCGGCGTTTGCCGAAGACCTTTCAGGGAATGTCTGGGTGTCGGGAACCAGGGGAGTTTTCTTGCGTTGCCGGCACGGCCAATTTGAGCGCATCGTCGGTAAAGGCTTAGCTGTCAGTGTGGTTTATTCTATTTATCGAGACCTTCTTGGGAGGTTATGGATGGCCGATGGCGAATTTGGCTTGATACGCATCGACCAGCCTGGGGCCGACCAACCGAAATTCTTCCGATACTCTGTCGCTCAAGGCCTATCCGGCAATGCCATCGGCTGCGTGACAGGAGACAAGTGGGGTCGTATCTACGCGGGCACTGGACGAGGTCTGGATCGGATTAGTCCAGACACGGGCCGAGTGAAACATTACTCCAGATCCGACGGACTCCCGCAAGGAGATCTTAGCTTCGCCTACTGCGATCGAAACGGAACATTGTGGTTCGGGACTTGGTTTGGCTTCTCAAGGTTCGTGCCAGAGGCCGACTTACCGGACTCAACTGCGGATGTGAAGGTTAGCGCAATCAGGATCAGGGGCGTATCGCATCCGCTTTCGGATCTGGGAGAAACCGCCATTGCGGGGCTTACCCTGCCCTCGGATCGAAATCAGGTGCAAATCGACTTCACCGGTTTGGGATTTCGCTCCGATGAACTGCGGTATCAGTTCATGCTGGAAGGCGCAGACCACACGTGGGGCCCGCCCTCCGAGCAGCGGACCGTGAACTACGCCAGCCTGTCGCCTGGGAACTACCGCTTCCTCGTAAGAGCGGCGACCACCGACGGCATGGTAAGTTCGCTGCCTGCCTCCTTCGAATTCCAAATTCTTCCACCGATGTGGCAGCGATGGTGGTTCATGCTGCTGGCGGCGTGCGCAATTGGGCTGACAGTGCATTCCCTCTACCGGTTCCGGCTGCGAAGGCTCTTGGAACTCGAGCGAATCCGCACCCGGATTGCCACCGATCTGCATGACGACATTGGCGCCAGTCTCTCCCAGATCGCTCTGCTCAGTGAGTTGGTGGACCAGCGGTCGGACCCGGACGTCCAGGTCAGAGCTCCGCTGCGGCAGATCGGCGGAATCTCGCGCGAGTTAGTGGACGCCATGAGTGATATTGTCTGGTCGGTCGATCCAAGGAAAGACTCCCTCGCCAATCTGGCACAGCGCATGCGGAATTTCGCGGCGGACTTGCTGGCGACGCGCGACATAGAGCTTCGTTTTCGTACGTCGCAGACCGTGCACGACCTGAACATGGAAGTGCGGGAGAGGCGACAGGTGCTGCTGATCTTCAAGGAGGCGGTTAACAATATTGCCCGGCACTCCGAGTGCACGGAGGCGGATATCGACTTGACCGTTTCACACGATTGGTTGACGCTGAGCCTTCGTGACAATGGCAGGGGATTTGACCCGCGGCCGGCCGGGATGGGGCACGGGTTGGTTAGCATGAGATCGCGCGCCGAGAGTTTGGGAGGGACATTTCAGATCTCGAGCGGCGCCGGGACCGCGATCGTGGTCAGAATTCCTACGGGCCGTCCGCCCGGTCCATGGCAAAAGTCCCTACGTAAATACATGGGGCGGGGAGATGTGAAATAGTCATACACTCGAATCCTTACTCGCTTTCTACCACGTGCCAAACCCTGAAATACGCGTAGGCATTATCGAAGATGACCAAACGACGCGCGACGCGCTGAAAGAACTTCTGAACGGCTCGCCAGGCTACACCATAACGGGAGCATTCGGCTCCATGGAGGAGGCGCTGCCTCGGGTGGCTCAGGGCCAGCCCGACGTTCTCCTCATAGACATCGGATTGCCGGGAATGTCGGGCATCGAGGGGATCAGGATCTTACGGGGACGTTACCCCAAATTGATGATGCTGGTCCTTACCGTGTACGGCGACGACGACCGGATCTTCCGGGCCGTCTGCGCTGGTGCCTATGGTTACCTGCTCAAGAATGCCCCGCTCAGCCGCACGCTCGACGGCATTCGGGAAGTGTTTGAGGGTGGCGCGCCCATGTCCCCGGAAGTAGCTCGCCGTGTGATACACCTCTTTCGCGATAGCCATCCGCCCGAGCTGGCGGACTACAAACTCACACCGCACGAAGTCCGCCTGCTGAAGTTGCTTGTCGACGGCCACAGTTACAAAACCGCGGCCTACGAATTGAGAGTCAGTCCGAACACCATCTCCTTCCATCTACGGAATATCTACGAGAAACTCCAGGTTCACAGCAAATCTGAAGCAGTCAGTAAAGCACTTCGCAATCGTTTAGTTGAATAACAAACGTAACGCGAATTGCCCGATTGAGACTACATACTTAGGTGGTGCCTAAGAGTTTCGAACAGGCATAGACTCATCGTCAGATCCGGTTATGGTAAGTCGGTAAGTAGAAGTAACCCTGACTGGACTAGAAAGATGAGATGAGAAAGTCCATGAACACCGGAAAGCGATATGTGATCATTCTCAGCACGCTGGTTATAACCGCGTTGTACTTGGCTGCGCAACAACCAATAGTGTCGAGCACCGCCAACCCGCTGGTGGCATCGTATGCTGCGTCCTGCACGCTTGGAAGCTCGATGCAGGTTCGCTTCAAACGCCCCGCCGACACGAGATATCTCCATACGCCGCCGCAAGCTTGTTCAGGCGCAACTCTCACGTTTCTGATCGCTGGAATGCGAGCCACCACTCTTTACGATATCCAGCATATGATCACCTCGGCGACCGGTGTTGTGACATCGGGGCCGCTGTTAACGTTCGTTACAGGCACGCCGACGGAGACTTTCATAGCCGGGAAAATCTTAACCGGCCCAAGCGCGCAAACATGCATGCCAATGGGGATTCTCCTTCAGGATTTCGTTCCAGGGAAAGGGGTTCCGGCACCGCCGGCCATTCCAACCGCGACCGATCTGAGCGGAAATGTCGTCTGGTATTACGACACCTTCGATGGTCAACTTACCCTGCTCGCCCGTGCGCTTCCCGGCGGGAACATGCTTGTCATGACGGGCCCACACACGAGCATTGTGCGTGAAATCGATCTCGCCTGGAATAAGATTCGCGAAACCAACATCACAAACGTGAACGCCCAATTGGCCGCAAAAGGCTTCCAGAACATTTTGAACTTCAATCATGAAGCCATCCGGCTGCCGAACGGCCAAACCGCGGTGTTGGCCAGTGAAGAGCGACTCTTCACGAACGTCCAAGGTCCGGGAACGGTGGACGTGCTCGGCGATATGCTGATCGTACTCGATAAGAACTTCAACGTGGTCTGGGCGTGGGACTCGTTCGCGCACATGGACGTTAGCCGGCAGGCGGTGCTCGGCGAAATCTGCTCCGCGGGCGTGGCGGCAAATTATTGCCCTCCGATTACGCTGGCGACCCAGGCGAATGATTGGCTGCACTGTAATACCATCAACTACAACAGTCAGGACGGTAGCTTGATACTCTCCGTGCGCAACCAGGACTGGGTAATTAAGATCGATTACGCGAATGGATCAGGCACCGGAAACGTTCTATGGCGGTTAGGAAATCAGGGCGATTTCAAGATGATCAATACATTCAACATCAGCTCGCCGTGGTTCTCTCATCAGCACGACGTGGAGTTTGAACCCTCCGGCGGCTCTGGGGTTCTGTCGTTATTCGACAATGGAAATACAAGGCGCTCCACCGACCCGTCGGCTCAGAGCCGCGGCCAGGAATTGGTGATCGATGAATCCCTCAAGACCGCGGACATCACACTCAGCGTGAACCTGGCCTATTCCTCGGCCGTGGGAAGCGCGCAGCTTCTGCCGAACGGAAACTATCATTTTCTTTCCGGTGACATCAGCGGCGCGCAGGTCAGATACAGCCAGAACTATGAGGTGACTGCGACCGGTTCGGCGACAGGAGTCTACAATTATGAGCTGCAAGCCGCAGCCACAACCTACCGGTCATTTCGGATGCCGGACATGTACACGCCGCACTGACTTATTGCTTCAACAGGCCGCGCATGAGATCGCGGTCGTTTGCACTTGGGCTCGCGTGGCAGATGATGCAGGCCTGTTGCGGCTTCTCGCCACCATCGGAGACCATGGCGTAGGTGGTAAGCCTGCTCTTGGACGCCCAAGTGATGACGTTGTAGCCGTCTACAACGTCGTAATAGAAAGTCAAAGGTCCCATTACTACCTTCTGGCCGCCCGATGCTCCGGCTGCCGAAGCCGACACGGCTATCAGGCTAACAGGTTTGTTCCGTACCTTGTAAGCCACATAAGCCGCCCGGCTGTTCCGGAACTCGGTAAGCCGCCCGCCCTGGAGCTGAACGGGCTGCACCCCTTCGGGCATCTCCTGGTACGGTGGGAGTTTCAAACGGACAGCGGTTCGCTGGGTGAGCCAAGCTGAGATGGCTTCCGGCGATGAGGATCGCACACCGAGCGGAAGCATTCCCCTTACGAACTGCCGGTGGGCCTGAATCGCCGCCGAAGTGAGTTCCGAACGAGGGTGATGGAAGCGTACAGCCACGAAAACGGCGGCCAGTATGGCGAAAGCCGGAATGGCTACCTGGAGTGGCCACGCGAACTTAGGCCTCTTGTAGATGGCTCGCTGGATGAACTCTCTAACGCTCGTATACAGGTGATGAGGGGCTGGATTGCGCGGGCCTTCGTGAAGGATGGTCTTCACGCGAGATTGAAGCTCCCCAGGCGCGGTATAGAGCGGGCGCGCGGAACGCACGATTTCGAAGAAGCGCCGCTCGGCATCCACGGCTTGCCGGCATGACGGGCAGGCGTTGGTGTGAGACTCAAAGGCCGCCAAGTCGTCGCCGCGGAGTTCATTGTCGAGATAGAGGCAAATCCGTTGACGGTTTACGTCACAAGCGCTCATGGGTTACCTGCCTCGGGGGGCGCGCGCCGCAGCGCCGGTTTCGTAATCGTAGATCCTTTCACGTCGGTATACCAGCCACAACACGCGAATTCGCGGAATGTTCCCCAGTTTCTAAAGTTTTCTTTTCGAACGCATTTTTGTGTGGCGCGCCGACAGCAAACACGCCAACTACAAAAAGGTCGTGGTCGAAATGGTCGAAATCCTATATTTATATTGTGTCATTGAGTACGCTACCGCCAATTTTTCGTGTAACTTACGGAAGAAAAAACTGCCGCGCGTGTTATTGCAAGTGAGCGGCTTGAGCACATCATGCTCCTCGGTTTAGTTTAGGTCCCCTTTGTACCACAACGGTAAATATCTGGATTCTGGAGAGCTATTCGATGATGACCGCCATCAATGCGCAAGTTACTCACTGGGTTCCGACGGGCTACGGCACGATCCGCCTGTCCGGCATCTGCCTGGACAGGGACTTTTGGGCCGACGTCCAAACTTCCTGGGACGGGCGGAAGTGGATGGCCGAAGTAACGGGGACAAACTACGACGGCGGCCGCGACGATTTGATCCAGCTCGCGCTCGAAGTCGCGTTCAACTAAGTAAACCGAATGCACCACTAAGCAGCCGAATCCTCGCGTGCTAATCGAGCCGTGTGCTCGGAATTCCGGTCCGACGCTACGCGTTTAGGTAGTGCCCGGGACCGCTCGTGAGCGTCTAACAGATCTTCAATAGAAGTATGACGGAACTGCGAGGTGCTAAGTCGTGACTACGATTCTTCCACAAGTCACTTACTGGCTTCCGACTGGATACGGGAAAATCCGCCTGTCGGGAATCTCCGTTGAAGGACACTTTTGGGCCGACCTTCAAACCTCCTGGGACGGGCTGCACTGGGCCGCCGAAGTCCTGGATACGAATTACAAGGGCAATCGCGACGACCTGATTGCTAGCGCGCTAGACGTTGCCTTTAATTAGCGAAAGAGGCCGCTCGGAAGCTACGCGGTCAAGTAGCGTTGTATGGGGTCAACTCAGTCCATACTATTTCCGGAGGCCGCCAAGGCCTTACTAAAGAGCAAGGAGAGCCAAAATGAAGAAGACGAAATCATTATTTGCTGGACTGGTAATCTTGTCCGGGTTGAATATCTACGCACAAACCACCATTCCGCCGCAGGGCTACATACAGCCGGCGGCGGTTCCGGCGGCAATCGCGCTGCCAGCGGGTCAGGTGTCGCTACTCCGGGTACACGGCGAAGGCTGGCAGATCTACACCTGCACCATGGTGGCCGGCGCGCCTGCATGGAGCTTGGTCGGGCCGAACGCGAGCCTGTTTAATTACAGGCAGGGGCAGTTAGGCATTCACTTCGCAGGCCCGGGATCGCTCACGACGCCGACCCCGGAATGGCAGTTGATTGACGGGAGCGGCGTTGTCGGCGCTAAAGTGGCGTCAGCCCCGTCGCCCGACCCCACGGCCGTTTCGTGGCTTCTGTTGACCGTTGCATCCCACTTCGGCAGCTCCGGGTTCCTGTCGAATATCACCACGATTCAACGCGTGAACACCGTAGGCGGCATTGCGCCGACGGCGGGATGCGATGCAACCAGCCAAGGGATTATGTCGCAAGTTCCCTATTCGGCCGATTACTACTTCTCGATGTAGAAAACGAACATCGGGGCAGACGCGCAGGTGCGTCTGCCCCGATGGCTGGCTTGAAACTTAGATGCGCGCGCCCGCTGCTTCGTGGCTGTGCATCGCCTTGATCAGCGTTTCAAGCTGATCTTCTGGAATACCGAGCGACACCTTCAGAGTGGAACCTTCCGTTGTCACGCTGAGATTCTTGATCAGATCGGTCAGCGGCACCGGCGCATCCTTCGGACCGTTGGCTTGCAGCATGCTCGCTACGAACTTCACGACGTCGGCCATGGATGACGCGTCTTTGTCGGTCGCCGCCAGCGCTTCGCCGGAAATCTGCACGACAGAGCCGAATTTCACGCCGCCGCTGCTCTGCTGAATCGTCTTAAAGACATTCATCATCTGCCCGTGAGCGCCGTTATCCGCGGGGACTCCGCCCATCAGCGAGGAAATCGGAGTAATGGAGACCGACCACGCATCTTCGCTGCCGCTGAGCTGATTCACGCGCACCGCGAGCTGTGAATCCACGGAATTGGGTGTTGAGCGACGGTCGAGCGCCGCCTTCACGCTATCCAGATCGCCTGCCGCTACTGTGGTGCTGTCGATTAACGCCAAGCTGTCATGACCCTTGCCTTCCGTGCCGCTCAGCAACTGGATACCCTTATAAACCTCACTGGTGTGATGGCCGTCTTTTGCGGCGGCCGCGGCAATGCTGCCGAGATTGAAATTCCCACGGGCTAGGATCAGCCCTCCCTTATGACCGGGGGCTCCGTTGGATGCAATCAGAATTTCGCGCAGGTCGCGACGCGGGTCGAAGCCGGTGATTCCGATAAACTTCTCGAAACCGGACTCCGCGGGCATCATGGCGAGCACAAACTGGCCGAAGGCCGAGTTCCTTGCTTGATCCACGTTGATCCCGGCCATAATTTTGGCGTCGGGCATAACCATATTCATGAGCTGCGGATCGGCGGCGCAGGCCAAAGACCCGAATAGGACAGCGGCGGCGGCAAGAAAAGCGGTTTGTTTCATAAAGCGTCCCTCTCCTATCCTAACGGACGAGCGGGCGGGTAAGTTCGGAGATTTTTTCGTACCCGGCGCAGCGGACCACCGGAAGCGGCGGATATTTCACGAAAGTCGGATCGCTGAACGCCCTCTCGCAGAGATGAAAAACCGAACCGCGATCCGATTTGATCATGCGGTGCATGCGGCAGGTTTGGCACAGGCCCGCGTTCACAACTTTCGTACCGGCTCAGGCGATAGGATTGGCACCTGTTCCACAATTTCGATCCCGAAGCCTTGAAGCGCGACCACCTTGCGCGGATGGTTGGTCAAGAGCCGGATCGTGTGCAGTCCCAGGTCGGCCAAAATCTGCGCCCCTGTGCCGCTCTCGTGCTGTAATTGCCTTTGGCCCGCCGCGCTGGAGTACTGCGATAGCTCCCGGCCGTGGCTGGAGATGCGCCGCTCATGAAGACGCAAGCCGGGCCCGGTCTGGTGCAAATATACCAGCGCGCCGCATCCGGCGTGCGCAATCTTGCGCAGCGATTCGCGAATCAACTGTTGACAATCGCATTTTGTGGAACCGAAGACATCGCCGTAGACGCAATGGCTGTGCATCCGGACCAGCACGCCCTCGCGGCCGGCTACTTCACCGCGAACCAGCGCCAAGTGCGTCTCCGGCTCCACATCGCTCGAATACGCAGCCGTGCGGAACTCACCGAATTCCGTGTGAATCACGCCCTCGGCGCGGCGGTGAATGTAGCGTTCGTGCTGCAGCCGGTACCGAATCAGATCCGCGACGGAGCACATCTTCAATCCGTGCTTCCGGCAAAACTCAAGCAACTGCGGCACGCGCGCCATGGTGCCGTCTTCGTTCATGATTTCGCAAATCACGCCGGCGGAAGTGAGTCCGGCGAGCCGCGCCAGATCGACGGCAGCTTCGGTCTGACCTGCGCGCACAAGCACCCCGCCGTCGCGGGCGCGCAGCGGAAATACGTGGCCCGGACGCGCCAAGTCGGCGGCTCGCGTCGCCGGGTCGATAGCGGCCAGAATAGTCCGTGTGCGGTCAGCCGCCGAGATGCCGGTGCTCACGCCCTCCATCGCATCGATCGATTCGCAGAAGGCCGTTCCGAAATTTGACGTATTGTTCGAACTCATCGGCGGCAGCCGCAGATAATCGCAGCGGGCGGCAGTGAGCGTCAGGCAGATCAGGCCGCGTCCGTGGGTCGCCATGAAATTGATGATCTCCGGCGTGACCTTCTCGGCGGCGATGGTGAGGTCGCCTTCGTTCTCGCGATCTTCATCGTCCACCACCACCAGCATCCGGCCGGCGCGGATTTCCTCGATGGCCTCCTGAATCGCTACGAATGACATAAGTTCAACTTCACTTTATCAACTGTCGCAAACCATTTAGACTGTTAAGAGAGATACTGAGATGCATTCCCTCATAGCCGATCCAGCCGCTCCCCAGCCGCTCAAGAGCTTGGAGGAGTGGGACGATTTTGTAGGGAGCCGTTACGCGCCCGGTAAGTCCGAGGAGCAGTTCCGCAACTACGCCGCAGCCGCGAACACGCGTGTGGCCGAATTCTACCGCTTGAACCATCAGTTCCAGACGCTCGATTTCGTGCTCGAAAAAAGGGCTGACTTTACCCAGCTGAACCGGCGCGAGATGAGTATTTGGGACGCCATCGATTTCTTGAACACGTTGGTTGACGACAGCGACCCCGATACCGATCTATCCCAGATCGAACACCTGATGCAGACCTCGGAAGCGGCGCGCGGAGATGGCCATCCGCGCTGGTTCGTTCTGACGGCGCTGATTCACGACCTGGGAAAAATTCTGTGTCTGTTCGGTGAGCCGCAATGGGCCGTGGTGGGGGACACTTTCCCCGCGGGCTGCGCCTGGTCCGACCAGATTGTGTATCCCGAATTCTTTGCCGCCAATGCCGACGCCGGCGTCCCGCTCTATCAAACCGAGCTTGGAATTTATGAACGGCACTGCGGTCTCGAAAACGTGCATCTCTCCTGGGGTCACGACGAGTACCTGTACCATGTCGTGAAGAATTATCTGCCCGAGCCCGCGCTTTACATGATCCGCTACCATTCCTTCTACTCGGCGCACCGGCACGGCACCTATGACCATCTGATGACGCCGCGCGACCGGGAAATGTTCGGGTGGGTGCGGAAGTTCAATCCGTACGATCTGTACTCCAAGGGCTCGGAACGTCCCGACATCAAGGCGCTCCGGCCGTTTTATAGCGAGTTGATCGCCGAATACTTTCCCGCGCGCCTCCGCTGGTAATGGATAAGATTGGCATGATCCGATGCCGACGATTGCTTTGTTCATGTTTGCGCCGCCGCACATCACCCCGACCGGGGTTCTGGACATTTGCGCCGTCGCGCTGCTGATTTATCAGTTGCTGCTGATTGTGCGCGGCACGCGCGCGGCCCACATCCTTTTCGGCATTTTGATCATGGTGGCGGTCTATGCGGTCGCTTATTGGACCGGTCTTGAAGCGTTGCGATCGCTGCTTTCCTACATCGTTCCTTATATTGCCATCGCGCTGATCGTGCTCTTCCAATCCGAAATTCGCCGGACTTTGGCGCGGATCGGGCGCAAACGGTTCATGGGCATCGGGTACCGCCGTCCGGAATCGATCGCCGAAGTTCTCCTGGCCATGAACCGGTTGAGCGCCGACAAGACTGGGGCGCTGATCGTGCTCGAGCGCGATATCGGGCTGCGCACTTTTGTCGAAAGCGGCGTGCGGCTGGATGCGCATGTCTCGCGCGATCTTTTGCTGTCGATCTTTCGCGATGGCTCGGCGTTGCACGACGGTGCCGTGATCGTGAAGAAAGATCGCATCAACGCGGCCGCGTGCTTTCTCCCCCTGAGCACCAATCCGAATATTTCCGGGAAGCTCGGAACCAGGCACCGCGCCGCCATCGGAATCACCGAAGAGACGGATTGCCTTTCGCTGATCGTTTCGGAAGAAACGGGCGCCATGTCGGTCGCCGCTTTCGGAGAAATTCATCAGAATTTATCGTCTGTGGAATTGGATCAGCGCATTAACCGGCACTTCGGAGTGGGCAAATTCAAAATCCTGCGGGCCGAAGAGGAACTGCCAGTCTCGGAGGAAGACGGTCAACGGGTCGTGCGGCGATGATGGAGTTCATAAAGCGCAACTGGCCGCTGAAGGTGATCGCACTGGTTGCGGCTACCATCGCGTGGATGTTGATCGCCAGCGAACCGGAACTCGCCACCATTCTCGCGGTGCCCGTGGAATACAAGAACAGTCCGAATGATCTGGAGATCAGCTCGGCCATCGTTGACTCCGTAAACTTGGAAACGCGCGGGCCGTCGGGACGGTTGCGCGACTTGAATAGCGCGCGTGCCGCCGTGGTGCTCGATTTCAGTCACATCACTGGCCCGGGTGAGCGCACGTTTACCATCACGCGGAGCAATATCAATCTGCCCCGCGGCATCGAGTTGGTGCGCGCCATTCCGTCGCAGCTCCGCCTGCATTTCGAACGTCGCGCGTGGCGGCAGGTTCCGGTGCATGTGCGCTTTTCAGGCGATCTTCCGCCCGGAGTCGAACTGCAGTCCTACGAATGCTCGCCGCGCCTGCTCGGCATTGTGGGACCGGAAACGCGGGTCAACCGCACTGAGTCGGTCGAGACGGACCCTGTTTCGCTGAACCTGCTGAATTCGTCCAGAGATCTGCGGATAGCGACCTACGTGAGTGATTCCCAAGTCCGTTTCCAAGGTGACCCTGAAGTCACGGTGGCACTGACGGTGAAGAAGAAGTAATCCCCCGGTCGCGGTTCACTTCCGCAAGCGCGCGACTAAGCGACTCACCCGGCTCAGGTCGAAAGAGCACACGCCAGTCGCCGATACGCGGCCGTATCTCGACAAACTGTCGTTTGCGAGCTTCTTGATGTCGCCATGGCCGGTCGTCGCAAGATCGGTCAAGGCCAAAAGAATATCCATCGCAGCATTTTTTTCAATTGCTCGAAGGTTCAATCTCGCCGCAGGTTCCCAAACGAATCTTTTCACCGCTGCGGATGGACGATTCCAAACTCGAGCAGAATTTCTTCGTGCGTCAAAAGACGTTCGCCCGCCGCGTCCCGCCGCTTCGCGCTTTCAGTCGCTTCTAACTCTCGCTCGGTAAGCGGCTCATCGTCATCACCCGCTGCCAGGAGAGCCAGCTCAAACGGGTCCGTCAATGCGCGAAGCGCGTCGCGGACAGCCTTTCATGTCGCTATCGCGAATATGATCGACCAAAGTCCGAACTTCTTCGCGAATCGCAACGGTCTCAAGAGTTTCCGACATCTCTACTTGACTCCCATTGTAGACCACCCTAATTCACGTATATCTGTGACACCTTCGATGTCGCCGAACCCACCGAGATGGAGACCGGCGTCAACCCCGTAGGCGCATCCGCAGGCACAATCACGTTGATCTGATATAACCCGACGTAGCCCGGCGCAAGTCCGCTGAACAACACTGTCGCAGCCTTTCCGCCGATGCTCACGGAAGGCGTTGTCACGTTCTGCGACAGAGGAATCCCAAGGGCCACATTGCCGCTAGCCGGCTGATTCGTCACGGGGCCAAGACCATTCGCGTAAATCGAAATGGCTTTGCCGCGCGCGGCAGAGTGCTGGCTCGTGATCACCGCTCCGCTGAGCGCATCGGTTACCGCCGCAACCAGATTGCCCGTAGATGGATCCGAGAATTCGAAGGCGGCGGGTGAAGCCTGTGTGAGAGGCAAGGTGTACAGCGCGCTCGGATTGCCCTGCACGGCCACCTTCACCTGCGCGGAAGATTGGCCCTGCAGTTCCCAGGGAATCTGCACGTTGACTTGGGTCGGGCTCACGTAGGACAGGTATCCGGGCACGCTAATCCCGCCCGCATCGAAAGTCACGGTCGTGCCGGCCAGGAAGACCGGCAGATAAGGCGTGAAGAATGGGGAACTGGCTACAGCGAGGTTAGTCCCGCCGATGGTGGCATAGGAGCCGGGAGCGAGGCCCGATCCGGCTAGGAAACTGGCGCCGTTCACGATTCCGTTTGCTGGGATCGCCGGGCGGGCAATCGCCGCCAAGTCGAATTCCGAGGTAAGAGACCCCACCTTCGCGGTAAAAATCTGATCGCCGGGCTGCGGTCCCAGGGACACGTAGGTTCCCGCGATGCCGTAGACGTCCGTCTGGGCGTCGGTGCCGCGGGTCGTGTCAATCTGACCTCCGCCCGAGGCAACGGCGAATTGGACCGGCGCGCCCTTCACCGGCACGCCGTACTGATCGACAGCTCGGAACGCGATGAAATCGCCCACCTCGTTCACCAGCCCGGTGTATCCGTTGCCGAGGATCGAGAAAATATTGTAAGGTGTCCCGTCCCCAACCAGATAAAGATAAGGGACATGCAGTGCCGGGCCCGATCCGGTGATATTGATCTGGCCTTCGTAAGAGCCAGGGTTCGGCATGCCGCCGCTCAACTGCACGCTGATGCTGCTGGACGCGCCGTGTGCAAGCGTCACGCTGCTAGAGGAGAGCGTCAACTTACCAAGTGAATCCGTATCTCGCGGGGCGATGCTGATGGTGAAAGAGGTTTGCGAACTGCCCTGGTTGGTCAGGGTAAGCACACGCGAGATCGGCAGCGCTCCTGAACCGATCGAACCGAAGGATAGGGTGGCGGGCGCGACCGTGGCCGTCACACTCACCGCGCCGGCCGCGTTGAGTTTGCCCGCACCCACGGCAGTGGCGCGAGCCGGTACCGAGTTATCCAGCACCTCTCCGGTCGCCGTATTCACCACTGCCGATTTCAACTGGGCCGGTGTAAAGGCGGGGTGGGCCTGTTTCACCAACGCCACCGCACCCGCGACCAGCGCTGCCGCGAAGCTGTTGCCTTGCGCGGAGTTGTAACCCGAGGGGTCATACAGATCGCCGTTCGGATCATAGGTCTGGGTCGCCGTGTAGAGATCCGTTCCTACGGCTACCAGGTCCGGTTTGATAGTGAGATTCGCATTCGTGCTGCTGCCTGAGAAATCCCCGAGTGCGGGTCCGCGCGATGAGAAGAATGCAACAGTGTCGAAGGAGGCAGCCTCTTCGCGCAATGCGGGATCGAGAGTGACGGTGTGGTTCCCGCCCGCGCGCAGCAGCGCCTGGATCGCAAGTCCCGTTGCGTTCAGGGCCAATGCGGTTGGAATTCCGGTGTTACTCAGCGCAGTCGGGACAAATAGCGCGTCCTGGCTGTTGGCCAAGTACAGCAGGAGTGCGACCGCACCGGCATTTTGAACGTTGTTGGCTTTCGTTTGGAATGTGCAATTACCGCGCTGGACTAAGGCCACGGCTCCCGTCAGCGATCCCGCCGGCAAGGCGGCACAGGCGAATCCATCATTTCCGGTTGTTGTAACATCGACCAATTTCGCCGTCAGCGGACCAGCCGGTTTAGGTCCGCCGAACTGAATGTCGAAGTTCTGTAACGCCGACGGTGCGTCGCTTCCGTTCACCTTGGCGGTCGAGAACAGGATGTGCGCGTTGGTCGATGCGCCGACGGTGATCGCCGAAGGCGCCGTTCCCGGCGAATTGATGGTCCCGAGCGTCGGAAACTGAACTCCCGAATTGCCGTCGTTACCCGCGGATATCACCACTGTCAGACCCATGCGAACGGCATTCTCGACGGCCTGGGCGCGCACATCGCACGCATTCGCCGGGATGTAGTTTCTGAGCTGCGTCCCGGTGCAGATGGGGTCCGTATCGAGTGGACCGTAAAGCGCCGGCGTACCGGTGGACATCGCCACAATATTCATGCCGTCGTTCAACGCATCTTCGAGCGCCTGAATCAGCGCTCCTGCGCGCGTGACTTCATTTACGCCGGGCGAGCCGTAAATCTTATAGTTGCCCAGCCAGGCTTTGGGAGCGACGCCTGTGATGGTCGCGACGGGCGCCTGTACTGTCTCACCGGCGGCGATCATCGCGATCGCCGTCCCGTGTCCCGCGCGATCGCGGGGTGACGTATCATCCGGGAGGGAAAATTGCGGGTCGGTCGTGTTTAGCTGGCTGACATAACTGCGCGCCACAATCACTTTGTGATTTGTGAAGCTCGCAACGCCTTTTGGAAAGCCCGCGGGAATCGCCAGTGCCGGATCGTTGAATGCCGGATGATTCTGGTCGATTCCGGAATCGAGAATTCCGATTTTTACACCCGCGCCGGCATTGGCCTGACCGCCGACCTGGCTCCATGCTCCCGCCACCTTCACCAGATCGAGCGCCTTGTTCAGGTGCATCTTCATGGCTGGAAGATAGGCAGCCCGCCGCACGCCCGGAATGCTTCGGAGCTCCAATACCCGCTCGGGACTGACGTTGACGAAGACAGCATTCAACACCGTCTGCACCGCTCCTGTAACCGAGATCTTCCGGCGAGCCAGCTCCGCCAGAAGCGCAGTTTGAGAGGCGGCGATATTCTGCGCATTCCGGGAATCGAGTGCCAGTGGGGCCTCTTCCAGGATGAGCGCGTAGTCGTCCAGCCTCTGCCGGGCCGATCCAATCGCGGGCACCAGCAATGTGAGCAGTATCGTCAGACTTCGCAGGCATCGTGGCGCAAGCAGCATAAAACCAATATACGTACCCAGAGAGAAGGGGTTACTGCGGACCAGTGTGCGATGGAGTACAATTTGACAATCCCTACTTCAGGAGTCAACCATTGGCCTATCGTAGCTTTGCACTCACGGTCCTGCTGAACATCTGGATGTTGTCGGCGATCTATAATTTGGCGGACGGAATCTTCAATATTGCGGGTGACCAATGGACGGTCGAGCGTATGGACGCAGTCACAGGTCTTTAGTTTGGATGCGGCTGCTCCTCGTGATGGCGGCGCTGTCTCTCCTGGCGGCGCAGGACTTGTCTCCAGTTGTGTATCCCGTCGAGCTGCACAGCGGCGATTCCTTCCCGCGCGGAGACCATGGGTTCGTCTTTTTGACCAGAGGTCCGGGCGAGAAGCATCCGTTTACGGCGTACCGGCCGGATGGTTCCCTCGCCTACAGGGCTGAGTTGCCAGACGTCGTCGACGCCGCTTTCGACGTGGACGGAAGCGCTGCCGTTCTGCTCCACTCCGCATCGGAGGCAAGTGTTGCTCTGCTGAGCCCAGCGGGGCTTGTCGGTCAACGTTTGCCTCTCGCCGGCTTCGTACCGAGCCGGATCGCTTTTGGCGGGGACCACACGCTATGGGTCCTAGGCAGCCCCGGCGCGATTTTGCGGCATTATTCCCGCCAAGGCGCACTCTTGAAGGACTATCTGGAGCGCCCGCCAATTTCGGATTCCGCGGATCGAGCCGGCCCGGCTTTTCTGGGTGTCTCCCGTGATCGCGTCGGGATCTACGATCCGGCGGCGCGCGAGTGGACTGAGCTCGATTTCAATGGCAAAGTCACCGGGCACTGGACGTTGCCATTTCCAGAGGAGGAATTGCATAATCTGCCCGAGCCTCCGCCCGCACCGCGTTTCCAGGGCTTCGGATTCACGGAGGACGGCCGACTCTTCGCCCGCGTCTTCGGCGCCGGCATCAATGTTCAGCAATTCGATAAGGAGGCCGGGCAGTGGCGGCGAGTGGGGCCGTACGGCGGTTACCTGATCGGCGTGAACGGTAGCGCGCTCATGGTTGCCGTTAGTACCGTACCTTTGCGCGTTGTCACCCTGCAGCCGGGGCGTTAGCAGGCCGTGACGTTTTCGGGGTAGAACCGTCTTAGACAGGGACAGGATGCAGAATGCCGCTGGAGCCATGACGGCCAGACTGGCACCGCAAATGGACGAAGCCGGTCTGATCAGGGCTGCCCAGGACGGTGATGGTGACGCGTTTGAGCGCCTGGTCCGCACCTATGACCAGAGCGTGCTCCGCATTGCCATGAATCTGCTGCGCTCGCCGGAAGATGCGCGCGATGTCTATCAGGAAGCTTTTTTACGGGTGTACCGGAACCTCAATACGTTCCGTTTCGACTGCAGTTTCCACACTTGGTTGTACCGGATTGTGACCAATATATGCCTCGACCATCTGCGCAAGCGCAAAGTTCGGAAGGAGGAATCATCCGTGGTTGAGACCGGGGACGGACCCGTCGACCGAATGGATCAGGTGGCGGAAGAGGCCGCTCACGCCGACCCGGAGAGGCATCTGTGGAACCGGCAGTTGGGCAGCAGGATCACCGGCTGTCTGGAATCCTTAACGCCTCGGGAGCGTCTGGTTTTTGAGCTCCGGCACTATCAGGGGATGCGGCTGCGCATCATTGGGGAAACTTTAGGGACCACCGAGGAAGCGGCGAAGAATTGCCTTTTCCGGGCTACTCAAAAGATGCGTGCCGGCTTGGGAGATTTGTTATGAAATGCGATTCGTTTCAGCAGGAAATTCCGCTTTACGTCTACGGTGAGCTGGCAGCGCCGGCGGAAGATCTGTTTGAGGAACATCTAAGCCACTGTGGCGGTTGCGCGGAAGAGTTTAAAAAATACCGCAGGTTCTCTAGTATCGTGAGCGATGCGGCTGAAGAGCCGCCGCTGTGGTTCCTCGCCGAGTGCCGCCAATCGATATCGCACCTTACGGAAATCTCGCCAAAACGAACCCAATCGATAGGGAAAACATTCAGTTGGGAGTGGCTCCTAGGGTCAAGTATTGGATTCAAGGTTCCTGTTGGGGCATTAGTATTGTTGGCTTTAGGATTTTTGGGAGCGCGTTTGATGCCGGGGCTGCTTCCGGCTGTCGGGGCGACGTCCGCGACCAGCAGGACAATGCAAGCGGGTATGATTTCGACCGTCCGTTCGGTCCAGCCCGACGCGAACGGCCGTGTTCAAATCGATGTCGATGAGACACGCCGTCGCGCCATTTCGGGGAGCGTGCAGGATCCGGAGATTCAAAGGCTGCTGCTTACCGCCCTTCGCGAGGAATCGAATGCGGGCGTACGCGTAGAAGCGCTGACCGTTCTGAAGGACGGTAAGAGCGACGCTAATGTGCGGAGAGCTCTTCTGGAAGCGGTGGTACACGATCCGAATCCCGGCGTACGCATGCGGGCTCTGGACGGGCTGAAGCGCTTTGAAGCCGACGCGGAGATTCGAAAGACGCTCTCGCAGGTCCTTCTGACCGACGCGAATCCGGGCGTAAGAATGCAGGTTATCGATTTCTTGACAAGCCGCAAGGACGATCCGCAGCAAGGCGAATCGATCGTTGGCGTGCTGCAGAAACTGGTTGAAAAAGACGACAACAGCTATGTGCGCCAGCGGTGTCACCGCGCCCTGCAGGAGCTGAACGCTTCGGAAGGAACTTTCTAACGTGAAGGGTTGTGGGCTCACGCTTGGATTTGTTCTGGCCGGTTGTGGCGTCGCGGGTACTCCGACACCAGGCGCTCTTCATCAGGAGGGCAAGTTTTGGGTTGAGACTGTGCAGGGATCGGAGACGGCCATTCCGGGCGCGCAACTGCGCGTCACGACACCCGGCAACGTGGAATGGCGCGGACAGCCGGGAGGCAATATCAGCTACACGCTGACGCGGAGGGTGCGCGCGCGCAACCAGGCGGAAGCGCGGGCTCTACTGAAGGCATCGGGTCTTCTGCACCGGCGCAATGGCAGGACCATTCAATTGATCGCGCCGAGTCTGGCAGGCGCTTCCGATCTGAAGATTTCGGGTCCGCGCGGCCTGCACCGGCTATTTCTGGCGACCCCCGGCGGCAACATTGACGCCGCCGATCTGGATGGGTCTCTCTCGGTCGAAAATGGAGCGGGCGGGATCGCCATTCAGCGAGTAGCCGGCGACGTGAATGTGCGCAGCGCGGGCGGCGCGACGAGCTTGAATTCCATTGGCGGCAAGGTGCGCGTGGTGTCAGCGGGCGGCGGCATCGATGTGGGCTCGATTTTAGGAGCGGCATTGTTTCAGACCGGCGGCGGTGACATCGTGGTTCAACAGGTTGGCGGCAGTGTGGAGGCCTTCACGGGCGCGGGCGAAATCCGGATTGTCCGAGCCGGAGATACAGTTATCGCCCATACGGCGGGCGGCCCCATAGAAATCGAACGAGCCATTGGCTTGGTCACGGCGCGCAATGCCGGTGGACCGATTCGCGTGGGAGCGGCATCCAGCGTTCACTGCGAGAGCGACAGCGGCACCATTCGTCTGACCAACGTTTCCGGCAGCATGAGGGCGAGCACCGCGGCGGGAAGCATCGTGGCTGAGTTTCTTTCCGGCCGTCCGGTGGTCGAGTCGGCGCTGTCAACGGGCGCCGGTGACATAACGGTATTCATTCCGTCTAACGTAGGTGTAACGGTCCACGCGCAAAGCGGCGCCGCCGGGAGCACAAGCTCGATCGTTTCAGACTATTCCGGCATTCGGTCGCGCAGGGTCGGCGTTGCGGTAATCGCGGACGGGAACGTGAATGGCGGCGGCGCGCTGTTGACCTTGGCCGGCAACGGCGGACGCATTTTCATTAAGCGCAAGTAACAAATTTCAGCAGTCGAAAGCGAGGATGGGTATGTTCACAAAAATCAGGAAGTCCGAAGTGTGTTTGGCCGCCTTGTTTGCAGGCGGGCTGGTTTCCTCCGCGATGGCACAAGTGCTCGCCCCCGCGGCGCCACCGGCGCCGCGCCCGCCTCGCGTGCGGACGATTTCTATACGGCACGGCGGTAGTTTTCTGGGTGTCGGCGTGGAGGAGATCAATGGGGAGCGGGCACACGCGCTCAACTTGAAAGAGGAGCACGGGGTCGAGATCAGGAATGTGGAAGAGGGCAGCCCCGCGGCCAAAGCAGGGCTGAAGGAACACGACGTGGTGCTGGAGTTCAACGGGCAGCGCGTCGAAGGAGCGGAGCAGTTTATCCGGTTGGTGGGCGAAACGCCGGTGGGCCGAAAGGTGAATCTGCTGATCTGGAGGAATGGCGCGAGCCAGACGCTGGCCTCAACGATCGAGGCCCGGTCCGGAAGAGAAGTTCCGTTTCCGTTCGGCGATGCACCTGCCGTTGCGATCCCGCCCGTGCCGGCGATTCACATGCCGGACATGCCCAACTCTTTTTTCTCCTTCCAAAGCCCGATGATTGGACTCGAGTCAGAGAAGCTGAACCCTCAGATGGCTGAATTTTTCGGAGTGAAGGAAGGCGTGCTGGTGCGGTCAGTAGCGCGCCAGTCCGCAGCCGAAAAAGCGGGGCTGAAAGCGGGCGATGTCATCATCAAAGTGGCGGGGACCGCGGTGAGCAACCCGCGTGATATTACGTCTCAGATGCGCTCCGGCCACGGTAAGAAGAACATGGCCTTCACGGTGATCCGCAATCACAAAGAAATGACGTTCGACGTCAAGCCGGACGAAGAATCGTTCTGGCCCAACGAGGTGCACGAGCAGTTGTAACGCCGATTGGGTATCTACGCTATGCCAGGCCGGAGGCTTCTGAAGAAAGAGCTTCCGGTTTTTTTTGCGACCGGCGCAATGGGCAGCGGATTCATCTTGGCCTGATAGAAGGCGAGCAGTTCCGTTGCGTCGCATTCAATGGCATCGGCATATTGGCGGATGTAGCTGATGTCATAGACACCGCCTGGAAACTTCTTGAACTCTCCATCCTCGATGGCTTGCAGCCACCGAACGGAGATTTTGGTCAGCGCTGAAATCTGCTGAAGTGTCACGTCCTTCGCCTTGCGCGCGGAAGCCGTTGCGGGGGAGCTGGTGTCCTGCATAAATTGAGTCGACTCTCTTATTAACACACATACCGTGCCAGAAGTTCCAATATTCGGTATATCGGCAGTTTGTTAAACTTCCTTCAGTGCATGGGGCAAATATTACCCGGCGGAACTTTGGGATGGCAGCCGCAGGTGCGGCGATGGGGCAATTTCTTGAGCGCCGGATGTCCGCGGCGACGCCACCCCGGCAATCGCTGCTAATCATTCTCGCGGTGGAACAATTGCGCGCCGATTATTTGACGCTTTACTCCAACCGGTTCCGAAATGCCGGCTTTAAGCGGTTAATGGAGGAAGGCGTCTATTACACCGGATGCCAGACCGGTTCGGCCGCCTTCTCCGCAAGCGGTCTCGGAACCATAGCCACCGGCACCATCCCCGCATCGCATGGGGTGGTGGCCGAGCGCTGGTTCGACACCAATTCAAACCAGGCGGTGACCGCTTCGGGCGGCAGTCTGCTGGCGGGAACCATGGCCGAAGAGGTGACGGCGGCGGACCCGCGGAACCGCATCTTTGCGATCGGATTGAACGAATCGCATGCAGGACTAATCACCGGCCGTGCGCCCGGCTTCCACTTTGGGCTCGACGATCAGGCGCGCTGGACGTCGACACGCGGCACGGCCCCCGGATGGTTCTCCGGATTCCAGAACGCCAATGCAGCCGAGCGGTACCGAAACGCCCGCTGGGGAGGAATGAACGCGCGGCCCGGTGCGCCCCCGATGCGGACCCTTACTTATGACGCGAACCGGCCCGGTGAATTCGCGGCACTTTTGCGGGCATCGCCCTTCAGCCAGTACATGCAATTTGAGCTGCTGCGCGAATTGATTCAGCGCGAAAGCCTCGGCCGCGGGCCCGGTCTCGACTGCGTATTCGTTTCGCTCGATGCTCTTGGCGCTCTCTCCTACCAGACCGGCGCGCGCTCCCCGCTGGTGACCGACATGCTGGCCAATCTCGACCGGCAGATTGGCGGCCTCCTGGCATTTCTGCAGAACCGGACGGGCTCGGCAAATTACCAAGTGGTTCTTACGGGATGCCACGGCGCGCCGCCACTGCCGGATCCATCCAAGGCCATCGCCGGCGATGAAATAGCCCGGGCCATCGACGCGGCATTGGAAGCGCGATTCAGCGAGCGGCGCCTGGTGCGTGCCTATCTGTATCCGTTCGTGTATCTGGACTCGGACCGCTTGCACAAAGCCAAAGGAAATCGGCGCGAAGCTCGAGAACTTGCCGCGCAGGCGGCTGTCGCGACCGGTAAGGTGAATGCCTACTACACCGCGGATGGCGATTGTTCGCACGCGGGCGAGTGGCAGCGGCGGCTCAGCAACAGTTTCCACTCGACGCGATCGGGCGATCTGATTCTTTCGTACCCGCCCGGTTTCGTTGAAGACTATGGCGAGGGCCGCGGCATCTCTTACGGGTCGATCTATAACTATGACGTTCGCGTGCCCCTGATTTTCTACGGTCCTCAGTTGCGCGCCGACGTGGTGGACACCCCCGTGGAACTTGCGGACATTGCGCCGACTTTGGCGCGTTCGCTCGGCATCGCGGAACCGTCATCCAGCACGGGCCGCGTGTTATCCGAAGCGCTTCCATCCGCCGCCGCGAAAGAGCGCAAGTGAGCGTGGACCTGACGGTCACGTTCTGCGGCATTACACTTCGCAACCCGGTGATCGCCGCGTCGGGGACGTTTGGATATGGCGTGGAATTCGCGCGGATGGTGGACCTCGGTAGTATCGGAGGTCTGGTGACGAAGGGGCTGAGCCGCGAGCCGATCGAAGGCAATCCCGCGCCGCGGTTGTGGGAAACCGAGGGCGGCATGATGAATTCCGTCGGCCTGCAAAACGTCGGCGTGCGCGCATTCGTCAGGGACAAGCTACCGGCGTTGCGGAATATCGTTTGCCCCGTAATCTGCAATGTGTTCGGGTTTGCGGCGGAAGATTATCTGGAAGTAGTGCGAGTGTTGAATGACGCGCCGGGAATTGCGGCGTATGAGTTGAATGTATCCTGCCCAAACACGCAACACGGCGGCATCTTCTTCGCAAATGACGTGGGCGCGCTGAGCGACTTAGTAAGTCAGGTGAAGCGCATTGCGCGGCGTCCCGTGATTGTGAAGCTGTCGCCGAATGTGGCGCAGATTGAGCCAGTGGCCGTGGCGGCCGAGCAACGCGGCGCGGACGCTGTGTCATTGGTGAATACTTTCATTGCGCTGGCGATTGAT
>JBBROU010000016.1:0-54528 GCA_038229055.1 Bryobacterales bacterium
AACTTTCCCCGTCACCAAGAATATGATCGTGATCGGCCGCGGCGGGAAGGAATATTGGGTCGATCTGAAACTCAACACTTTGCCCGATGTTTCGCGCGAGCACTGCCGGCTGCGGCGCGATCCGGAATCGAAAACGTTCCATTTGCGCGACGTGAGCCAGTTCGGAACCACGGTGGACGGGGTGTCGGTGCCGCCGGGCGATGGCGAAGTGGAGTTGCCCAAACGAAGCCGCATCGGTTTGGCGGGGATCGTGTTTCTGGACTTCGAGGTAAAGGAGTGAAAGAACTGTTCCTGGTGCGCGTCTGGTATCTCTCGGCGGCTCTGCTGGTGGTGATCGGGTTGGCGCTATGGCAGTTGAAACGGCGGTGACGCCGCTGCGCTGCGCGGGGCATTCGCACCCAGGACGGCGCCGGAGCAACAACGAAGACCGGTTTTATTGCGATCGCGCGCGCGGCATCTTCCTTTTAGTGGATGGAATGGGGGGCGAGGCGGCCGGCGAAAAGGCTGCCGAGACCGCGGTCGAAATGCTCCGCGGCCGGCTCGAAAGGCCCACCGGTAGCCCGGTCGAGCGCGTCCGGGAAGCCATCGCTCTGGCCAATAACGAAATCTTCCGTCTTGCGAGTGCCAACGCCCAGTGGCAAGGGATGGCGTGCGTGCTGACCGTGGCGGTGATTGAGGGCGGCATGATGACCATCGGTCATGTGGGCGATTCGCGCGCATATATTCTGCATCGCGGCAAGATGCGCAAGATCACACACGACCATTCGCCCGTGGGCGAGCGCGAGGACAACGGCGAGCTCACTGAAGCCGAAGCCATGCAGCACCCGCGCCGGAACGAAGTCTTTCGCGATGTGGGCTCCGAACAACACACGCCGGATGAAGAAGATTTCATCGAAATTATCGAGCAACGCTTCGCATCTGATATGGCAGTGCTGCTGTGCAGCGATGGGTTGAGCGATCTGGTGAACAGCGAGGTGATCTACGGAACCATCCGCGCGTCGCAGGACGGAAGCGAGGCGGCGCAGGCGCTGGTGGATGCGGCCAACGCGGCGGGCGGAAAAGACAATGTCACCGTGGTGCTGATCGAAGGGACGGCTTTTCGCGAGGCGTCAAACGCGGGTTCGGGTTTAAGGGGACGGTGGGCTTTCCTGGTATACGGCGCGCTTCTTTCGGCAATTCTGGCGAGCGCGGGGTGGCTGTGGTTTGCTTAGCAACGCCCGGCGACGGCGGAACCGGCCAGCGCTCCGGCGGCGGTGACCACCGCGGCGACGGTGGCGCCCTGTCCGACGGTCGATGGAGTGGTTCACGCGTGCGAAGGCGTTTCACTCACCGGCAGCGGCAGCATGGTTTCCGGAGTGGTGTGCGACGGCATCCAGCACGGCCGGATAGCCGGCTTCCATGTAACCGGACGGGTCATCCTGCGGAACTGCGGTGTGACTTTTGAGGATAACGAAGTTACCGGCGGCGGGATCGATATCGACGGCACGACGACCAGCGCGCTGCGTGGCAACCGGGTGCTGGGCAGCACGGGCGCCGGCATCGTGATTGGCGGTCAAGCGTCGCCGAAGCTGTCGCACAATGTGATCGCGGGCAACGGAAAACGTGGCGTGGCAGGGCGTCCGAGTATTGAAATTTATGGCGCGGCGCAACCGGAGATGACGGGCAACACCTTTGTCGAGAGCCTGGTTGAACCGGTTTGGGCGGACCACGCCATTGCTTTCCCGGCGGGCAATTTCACGGGGCAGACCGGCCGCGTGCGCGTGATGCCGCAAGGGAGCCTTCCGAATCCGGAGTGATTTATGGACCCGGAGATGTTCGGCAAATACCGGATCGTTCGCAAGCTTGCGGGCAGCGGGATGGGGCGCGTGTATCTGGCGACCGACACGCAAGCCAATCGCGAGGTGGCGCTGAAGCTGATCGATCTGGGAACGGATCCGGAAAGCCTGGAAGTTCTGGATGCCGAGCGGCGCGGGGCGCAGTTGCAGAAGCGACTGTCGGTGATCGAGCCGCGGGTGGCGTTGATTTACGAAGCCGGAGAGCGCGATGGATTCTTCTTCATCGCAATGGAGTACGTGGAGGGCCGGGATCTTTCCGAGGTCATCACGAATGGTCCACTCCCGCCGCAAAAGGCCGTCGCGATCGCGATCGATATCTGTGAGGTCCTGATGCACGCGCACGGCTTTCGCGCGATGCTTGAAGGCCGCGAATATTTCGGCATCGTGCATGGAGACATCAAGCCGCGCAATATCCGGATTGCGCCGGATGGCAGCATCAAAGTTCTCGACTTCGGAATCGCCAAAGCCATTTCGCTCACGCGCAAGTTCACGCACAACCAGTTTGGAAGCGTGCCGTATTCGTCGCCGGAGCGTTTGAACACGGGGGATGTGGACGCCTTGTCGGATGTCTGGTCGGTGAGCGTGGTGCTGTTCGAAATGCTGACGGGCAAGCGGTATTTTCAAGCGGAGAATGCGGCGAGGTTGGAAAATCTGATTCGCAATTACCGCGCCCCGCTCGATTCGCTGCAAACGACAACGCCGGTGCTGCGGGAGATCTTAAAGCGCTCTCTTTCCGGCGATGCGAAAGGCCGGTATCAATCGGCCGACGAGTTCCGCGCGGATTTGCAGGCATTTCAGGAGGGCCGAACACCGCGCGTGGCCGCCCCCGATCCCGATGCTACGCGCCGCACCGCGCCGACCGACCCGCTGGATGCTCGCACGCGTTTAACGAATTCGGGGGGCAAGGCCGCAGCGCCGCCGCGCGGAAAGGTGTCGTTCATCGGCAAGGTGATGCGCATCGTCTCGGTGGCGGGGCTGACGCTGATCGCGGTGGTGGCTTACGCCGTGTGGCACGAGGCGAAACTCTACAGCTCGGGCTCGGATCTGCGGCACGACCTGGAGACCGAGCGCGAAAAGGACCTCAACAACGCATGGCAGAGGTATCAGACGCTGGCCGAGCAGCATCCCATGCCGCTGGTGCTTACCGGGGCGCGCCAGACGCTCGAGAACAAGCTGGTGGCTTCCGCCGATCGCGTGATCAACGATTACCGCGAGCATGAGAACGCGGCGGTGCGCTCGGGCGACTGGGATCGTGCGCGCGTGGCGCTGAAACGGGCGCTGCTGCTCAGCGGTGGAAATAAGACGATACGAGCCAAGATGCTGCTTTGCGAAGGCCACATCAATCGCATCAACTCGACCGGGAAGAATCAGGGCAAAGCGGTCGGCGAAGCGGCGGCTGAATTTGAGGAAGCTCGCGATCTGATGCCCCACTCGGCCGACCCGCATCTAGGATTAGCGCGCCTCTACCTGACCAATTTGAAAGACGTGGACCGGGCCGAGCAGGAGCTGCGAGAAGCCGAGAGACACGGCCACTTCCGTCGCGGGCGGCGCGAAATGTGGCTGCTGGGCGTGGCTTACCGCGAGCGCGCCGACGAACTCGCGCGCGCGGCCATGAATGCCGCTGGGATGCCTGAAGAAGGCGAGGATCTGCGCCGCGCCGATGAGGATTATCTTCACGCCGAGGATATGTTCAAGAACGCCGGATTTTCGAAGTCAGTCATCGACGCGTTGAAAGTGGTCCGCACCAACCGCATCGCGCTTGAACAGCGCGTTCAGAACTTGAATACCGCAACGTCTACCGTCCAATAATATGCCCGTCACTCGCAGCAAACGCGCGGATCGAGAAACTTGGCGGCGGCCGCTGCAAGCGGTCCACATTTCGTCGCGCCGCGGCTCGGAACTGGTGTGGCTGCTGGTCGCAAGCCTGATTGTTACGGGTGGCTTATGGCTGGTGTTCCAGGCGAAGATTCGGCGGCTTGCGGCATCCGCCGGGCCTGCGCCCATCAATCTGCATGAGGTGGATCGCGCCACGGATCTGATGCCGGCGTTGAAAATCTATCCGGTGCCGGCCGATCGCGAATTCGCGGCACGCAAGATTTCCGATTTCTTAAGCGACAACCAGAACGCCATTCCGAACGTGGGTGCGCTCAGCAGGATCCGCGTGAAAGAGCGGCTGATCATGAGCAACCCCAAACTGGATTCGTTTCGCAAGCGGGTGGTGGCCCCGCTGGCCGACGCAGACGCGAGCATTCCGCTACTCACATCCGCGCAGGTCAGCCAGTTGAAGAGCGGCTTCAGCGTGCGCAGCCTGGCGGGATTCCGGTCGTCGTTCTGGTTATGGACCGCCCTCTTTTTCATGGCTTTCTACGCCGTGCATTTAGCGTGGCGCGTGCGCGGCTTCGACGGTGAACAGGGCGTGCTGCCCGCGCTGCACATCCTTACAGGCATCGGATTGATTCTGATGATCAGCTTGCGCGACCCGCTGCGCGACACGCTCAGCTTCGCGAATTTCTCGCAAGGCGTGATTGCCGGCTGCATTGTGCTGGGCGTTTTGAGCTTTGTTGATTTCGAGCGCGCGTTTGGCGACTTGAGCTTTGTGCCGCTGCTCGGCAGCCTGGGACTCTCGCTCGCGCTGATCTTTTTCGGCACGGGTCCAGGAACCAGCGATGCCAAGGTGAATCTGCTGGGCACGCAGCCGATTGAAGCCATCAAAATTCTACTGGTCTTTTTCCTCGCCGGATATTTCGCGCGCAACTGGGAATTTTTGCGCGAATTGAAAGAGAAGGGTCCGCTCTTCGGGCGCTTGGCCGGGCTGATTGAGGTTCCGAGGCTCGAATACGTCGCGCCGGTGCTGGTTTCCATCGGCATCGTGCTCCTGTTCTTTTTCCTGCAGAAGGACCTTGGCCCGGCGCTCGTGTTTTCGTGCGTATTTCTCACGCTGTACGCGGTGGCTCGGAAGCGCGTGCTGCTGGCCGCGCTTGGCCTTCTCGGCCTGATTTCAGGGTTCGTGATCGGCTACCGATTTGGCCATCCGCAAACTGTTTCCGACCGCGTGCAGATGTGGCTCTCGCCTTGGGACAACACTGTCCACGGCGGCGACCAAGTGGTTCATTCGCTCTGGGCCATGGCGACGGGCGGATTTTTTGGAACCGGGCTTGGGCTCGGGCAGCCGTCCGTGATTCCCGCCGGGCACACCGATCTAATCGTTGCGGTGCTAGGCGAAGAGTGGGGATTTCTCGGCGTGCTCGCGGTCTTCCTGCTCTACGGACTGCTGCTCTTTCTGGCGTTCCGCATCGTGATGCGAACCACGCGCGATTACAATTTTTTCCTGGCGCTCGGGCTCGCGATGTTGACGGCGCTGCAGATCCTCTTGATTACCGGGGGCATTCTGGACCTGGTTCCGCTGTCCGGTGTGGCGACGCCGTTTCTGAGTTATGGGCGCACATCGATGATTGCGAACTTCGCGCTGTTCGCGATCCTGCTATCTATATCGCGCAAGGCTCGCACCGCGACGGATCACACCGATCCGTTTCGCATTCCGGTTTACTGGGCCGGCGGCGTGGTGGCCGCGTTGACGATCATCGTGGTTTCGAAAGCCGCGATCATCCAGACCCTGCGGGCCGATGCGACGGTCGGTTCCGGAAGTTTGGTGATACAGGCCGACGGCGTGCGGCGTTACCAGTACAATCCGCTGCTCACCGAGATTGCGCGATCCATTCCGCGCGGCACCATTTTCGATCGCAACGGAATTCCGCTCGCCACCAGCAACTGGGACGAGCTGGAGCAGAATCGGAAGCAGTATGCGCTGCTCGGGATCGATATCGATCAAGCCTGCAATAAGCAGGAGACGAGGCACTACCCGCTCGGCACCGACACGTTCCATCTGCTGGGCGATCTGCGCACGCATCTGAATTGGAGCGCCAGCAATAGCAGCTTGCAGGAGCGTGATTCCGCCGTGCAGTTGCAAGGCTATGACGACCGCGCTCGCATTGTGGAAGTGAAGGACTACAAGACGGGCAAACCGACTTACGCCGTGAAGTACGACTATCGCGAATTGCTGCCGTTGCTGCGGCATCAGTACGAACCAGACAATCCGCAGGTTAAGAAGATACTGACGCGCAATCGGGATGTGCGCATGTCGATTGACGCGCGGTTGCAGGAGCGCGCGGCCCAGATCCTGCGCGATCAGTTGAAAAAGGTCGGCCAGGACCGCGGGTCGCTGGTGGTGATGGATCCGGCGACTGGCGACTTGCTGGCTTCGGTGAATGAGCCGCAGCCCGCGTTGAATCTGCCGCTGAACTCGACCGGCGGCGGCCCGCTGCTGGATCGCGCGCGCTATGGATTGTATCCTCCCGGTTCGACTTTCAAAGTGGTGACGGCGATCGCCGCGCTGCGCGTGAGTCCGGAATTGGCGAATCAAACGTACCAGTGCATTCGACTGCCGGACGGCCGCGCGGGAAATTACGTCGGACATTCCAAGCGGCCCGTTCGCGACGATGTGCAGGACCGAAATCCGCACGGCACGCTCAATATGGAACGGGCGATTACCGTTTCGTGCAATGCGTACTTCGCGCAACTCGGCACTTATAAGGTGGGGCCGCAAGCCCTGCTCGATACGGCCAAGCTGCTGGGAATTTCGGTGGCGAATCCGCCGGACGCGGCGACGCTGCGGCCGATCATGCCGCAGGCTTCTTATGGGCAAGGGCAAGTGGTGGTGAGCCCGTTTCAAATGGCACGCGTGGCGGCAACCATTGCGGGCGGGGGCAGCATGCCCTTTGGCCGGTGGGTGATCGATGCGCAGAATTCGCGGATGCAAGCGCCGCAACTGATCCTGCCGCCGCGCGTGGATGCGATGCTCGCGCGCGACATGCGATTGGTGGTGACCTCGGGTACCGGAAGACGCGTCAATACGGCTGTGGTTCCGATTGCGGGGAAAACCGGCACCGCGGAACTGGCCGACGCTCCGTCGCACGCCTGGTTCATCGGTTTCGCTCCTTTCGATGTGCCGAACGCCCGACCGATCGCATTTGCGATGCTGGTGGAGAACGGTCAATACGGCGGCACGGCGGCGGCGCCCATGGCCGTCGATTTGGTGGCGGCGGCGCAGAGTCTGGGAATGCTGCAGAAGGGGGCGCACGAATGAGCATCGTCCGGCGGATGGAAAAGCAGCTCGATCAGCGATTGCGCCGCCTCTTCTCGCATGGCGATGAGTCGGCTCCCGAGCAGCGCCTTGAACTCGTCGAGATCCAGCGGGCGATCCTGGACGACATTGTCGCGCGCGTGCAGACGCTGCGGCGCGGCAAGAGAGTCTTCCCCTATAACGACGTCACCGTGCGCATCCACGCGCGCGATGCGCAGGAGCGTGAACTCTTTGCCGCCGCGTTTCCGGAAGAGGCATTGACCGAAGAGGTCCGTGACGCGCTCGGGCGTGAGGCGCCCGCGGATTTAAAAGTACATTTGGATCTGACCGGGGAGGCGATCGAGGGCGAGAAGCCGTTTGCGGTTCTCTGCCGCAAACGCGAGCCTGAACCGGTCCGGGCACCAGCCGGGCAGACCGCGACTTTTGTGATCACGCAAGGCAAAGCCGAGTGCGAATCTTACTCGCTCGGCGCGCGGCGGCTAAATATCGGACGCTTGTCGGAGGTATTGGACGATCAGGAACGGTTGCTCCGGCGGAACGATATCGTGTTTTCCGACGAGCCGGCGAATGTAACCGTGTCGCGCGCGCACGCATATATCGAGTTCGACGGGCGCACCAAAGAGTTCCGTCTGTTCGACGAACACAGCGTCTACGGAACTATGGTTTTTCGCGCCGGCAAGCTGCTGCACGTGCCCGCCGGGGCTGGCCGCGGAGTGGCGCTAAAGAGCGGGGACGAAGTGCACTTCGGGCAGGCGCGTGCGCGTTTCGAGCAGGAGGGTGCATGAGGGGATATCTGATTGTGGCGGCGTTTCGCAGCGGCGCCGCGAAGGCCGCGCCAGCTTGCCGGTGGGCCGCCGCTAGTTGTTCTTTTCGAGCCGCTTCAATTCCTCTTTCGCCAGCTCGAAATTGGGCTCCGCGTCGACGGCGTTGTGCAGCTCGACCGCAGCCTCGTCATTGCGTGCCAACTTCTCCAGAGCCAGGCCGCGCTGGTAATGCGCGTACGCGGTGGAAGGCTCATTCGCCTCAGCCGGAAGGCTTTCATATTTGCGCAGATACTCCTCGGCGAGCGGCGTGTGACTGCCGCGTTTCATCAGTGCGACCGCCGCTGAATAGTAGGGCGCCAGATCGTCTGGGACGGCCGCTTCTGCCGCGACCAACAATTCGTCGAGCTCATTCCAGCACTGCGACTGCACTGTAAGCTCCGCGAGAATCTTCCAGGCTTCAGCGCGTTGCGGGTCGACGCTTAGCGCACGGCAAGCGTACTTCCCGGCGTTATCGTAATCGGGAAGGGCCGCGTATAAGTAGAAGCTCGCGAGCGTGGTGAGCGCTTCATAAAACTGTGCATCGGCTTCGACAGATTTCCGGTAAAGCTCTTCTGCTTTCGCGGCATCCTTACGATCTTTCGCCAGCCGTGCCTGCGCCAGATACCCGCGCGCGGGATGCACGTCGATCATGGTCTGCGCATACTCCTGCGCCTTCAGCTTGTCGCCACCGATAAAGGAAGGAGCGGCATAGGAATAGAGCATCAGCCCATAAAGCGCATCCAGATTCTTGGGGTCGAGAGCTAGCGCAGTGTCCAGTTCTTTCTTGGCCCGCCGTGCCAGGCCGAGTTGCTTAAACATGCTCGCCCGCTCGGCCATCCGGCCGAGAACAGAGGCTAATTGGACATGCGCGTCGGAACGATTCGGCTCAGCGGCAACCAACGCTTCGGCGCTCTTCAAGGCAGCATCGAGATCACCCAATCCGGCTTGCGCCCGAGAGAGCGCGAGCAGCGTTTGCGCATCGTCCGGTTTGGCCCGCGCGGCGAGTTCCAGCATCGCTTTGGCGCGTAAGAAATGTCCCGTGAGCAGCAATTCTTCAGCGGAAAGGTTCCGCGCACCATCGACCTTCAGCAGCGGGCAGGCAGCGAACGCGCTCGCCGCAACCATAAACCCAAGAAGAAGTCGCCCGTGCACCTCTCCAGTGTCTCAAATAAGGTCTGATGCTAATTGCCGCAGCGCGAAGACGGCTTTCTTCTTCACCTCGGTTTCAGGATCGTTCTCGAGGGAATTCGCGATAGCCTGCGTCGCCTGTTTGCCCGCCTTCTGTGCAAGCCAGAACAGCGCCTGCCCTCGCACGTGCGCACTGCGATCGTGTTTCGCGACGTCAATAATCTCTGGGACCGCTTGGGGCTCCTTGCTAAGCGACATGGCGAAGAGCGCCTTCTCGCGAATGTGATCGTTCGAGTCATGCGTTAAAACATTCTTCACCGCCGCATAGCCCCGAGGGCCGCGCGCAACACCGAGCCAGAATACGGCCTTCTCGCGCAACCGTTCATCCCGATCAGGGTTTGACCATGGCTTCGAGCGCATCATCCGCGGAACTCTCCGCATGAAGCGCGATCGCCGTGATGGCTTCGTCCGCCTGCTTCCGTTCAGCACCGTTTCCGGCTATAGAGGCGAGCAGCGCCACACTTTGGGCGGGTTTGACGCCGGTAAGCAGCGTCACGGGGAGGCCGCCCGCATCCAGTTCGCAGCCTTCGGAGGTAACGTGAATTCGAGTGACCGCGCGGTTCTCCATGCGGAACAGGACCATCAGCGTGCGCGGACCTTCGAGGCGCACCGGATTCATTTGCGCATTTTGACTGGCGTTGTAGCACATCTGATGTTCGCCCCCGATTAAGGGCACGCTATAACCGAACCACGCGGCCCCGGTCCCGCCAAAGTGCCATCGAAATCGGCCTTCAGTTCCCCGTTGACGGGCCGCCCTTGCAGGCTCGCGTTGGAAATCCTCGGCAATTGCGCGGCAAGCGGCGTGAGCAGTAGAAAAATTGAGGCGATGGTTTTCATGACGTTCCTCTTCTACTTGTTAAGAATTTCGAGCATGTAGTCCGTGCTTTCCTTGGAATGGATCAGGGACAATTTCTGCACGGCCTCACGCTTCAACTCCGGATTCGTTTCTTTGCGCGCAATTTCAATCAGGGCCTTGGCGTTCTGCTGAATAAACAGGGCGTTTAGAATCTCCTTGCGATTTCCGGCGTCCGTTTCGCTCGCATAGAGGCTACTGAGAGTGCCAGTCGATTTCGATCCCATCAGCCCGAGCGAGCGAATCGCGGCGTGGCGCAGTCTGGGCTCTTTCTCGTTCTTGGCAATGTCGAGGAGATGGTCGGAATTGCCACCGAGGAACATCGACTGGACGATCTCCTCCTTATTTTCGAGCGACGACTCGTTTTGATAAAGCTGCCAGAGCTCCGTCTGAGCGCCCATCATCGCAAGCTCACGAACGGCGTCGCGCCGCAGATCCGCATTCTTCTCGTTTTTCGCAAGGTTGAGCAGCGGTTCCTTGGCACCGCCGACCAGGTAGCCATGGAGCACGGCCCGCTTCACGGCCAAATCACCGGTGCCGTTGTAGATGGCCACCAAATCTTTTCGGCCATCGTCGCCGGCCATCATGCCCAGATACTTGACCGCGGTTAATTGCAAATCCGGATTGGTGCCGCCCTTAGCCGTTTCGATAAGAACCTGCCTGCCGCGGGCAGAGCCGTTTTGCGCCAGCACAAACAGGGCTCGCTCCTTGAGCCGAAGGGGGCTCCCGCCCTTCAGCAACTTCTCCAGCAGAGGCACGGCTTGGTCGGGGTCGGAGGTCATCAAACCGTTGATCGCCATCAGTTTGAGGTCGTCGCTCGACTCGGCAGCGGGATTAACCGGATTTCCCTTCCTCTGGCCGACTTCGACCTCAAGGGCCTGGGCATCATCCATCCAGCGGCTCTTCGGAAATTGCTGCCTGAAGGCGGCGAGCGTGGCCAGAGATTCCTCGCGCCGGCCCAGCCGGTTCAAAGCGTAGGCTTTCCAATACGAAGCGCCGTCGGCGCGCGGGCCTTTGCGATCGGCGGCCTCGCCAAAGAGCCGGACCGCGTCGTCCCAACGATTCGCGTCGAGCGCGCTGGTGGCGGAATCGTAGAGACGATCCTCGCCGCGGCCGCGACCCTCCGCCTGGGCCATTCCGAAAGTCAGCTCCGGACGGGGGCCAGTCTGGGCCAGCATGAGTGCGATTGCCGCGGTTGCGAATGTCATAGTTGGTTTCCTTTTGCGCGCACGGTCGTTCCGACCACGCGCACTTTGAACAAAATTCCCTGAGCTTCAATACGGCGCTGCAGATTCTCGAGCTCGGGCGAGGAGATTTGCGACGGGCTATGCGCGATTTCGAGCAGCACCCGCTCCAGGTCGTCGAGGACACTTGCGTCGATGCCTTTGCCCGTCTTGGCGGCCGTCTGCCGAAAAAGCCTGTTGTCGTGTACCAGATCTTCGGCGCGGCGCCGTTCCTCGCTGATGTCGATTGCGCCGGAAGGACGCGTATTCACCAACTCGGCGAGCACCATTTGCGACCGTTCCAAATGGTCGCCCATTGCAACCAGCAGAACGCGTTCGCGAATTTTGCCGGGTGTCGCCGAGGCATTCTCATGCGTGCTTCCGCGCTGCCCAACCCACTGCCCCACAAAAAAAGCGATCAAAATCAAACCTGCCAGAGCCGGCGCTGCGTTCCACAACCACCACCGCTTCCGGGAGGCCAGCTTCGGTTCCAGGCGATGCCACACGGCCGCTTCGTAACTGCCCAGGCGCTCCGGAACGGGATAGTCGCAAGCATCGAGCATGCATGCCAGCGTTTCGAATCGCCGCCCGCACTCTTGGCACACTGCAAGATGGGTCTGGAGCTCCAGACTCTCGGGCTCGCCGTAGTAGCAAAGGATCAACTGCTCCTCACTCAGATGGGTCATCGCGCTGCCCCCATGGCCGGCTGCAAAGCACGCCGCAGCTTTTGGACGGCGCGAAACACGCTGTGCTTGGCCGCATTCGCTTCGACTCCCAGCACGCCCCCGATCTCGTCCATCCCCAGTCCTTCGTAATGTCGCAGCACAAAGGCAGTGCGCTCGGTTGCGCTGAGTTCGTTCATGGCACTTCCCAGAATTCCGCTGATTTCCAGACTCTGAGTGAGCCGCTCGGGACCAGCTTCGCGGGACCGCAAGCCGTCAACGGGAGCTTCCACGGTTCTCTCCTCGCGCTTCTTGCGGGCGCGGATCAGGTCGACCGAACAGTTCGATGCGATGCGGTAGAGCCAAGTCCCAAATCCCGCCCGGCCATCGAATTTTCCGAGTTGTTTATAAGCGCGCAAGAACGTCTCCTGTACCATGTCTTCGGCATCGTGCTCATTGCCGGTCATTCGATACGCCAGACGAAAAACGGCGCGGCTATGGCGGTCGACGAGCACACGAAAGGCGTCCGCGTTTCCGCCGCGTGCGTGCTCGACAGCCGCTGCATCGGTCCATTCCATCCGGCTGACAGTTTAGACTGCGGGGGGCGCGCGCGGTTAGCTACAGATGTTTGGTGCTCGTCTATTGGCGACGAGGCTCCGATTTCCCAGCAAAGTGCATAACATGGTGGCATGCATTACGAGAACATCAGCTTCACTACGGAAGCCGACATTGCGTTGGTCACCCTGAATCGTCCGCACCGCCGCAACGCTCTTTCGCTCGCCCTGATGCAGGAGCTGATCGACTGCCTGGCTGCCATCGGCGGGCGGCGCGACCTCCGCGTCGTGATCCTCGCGGCGGAAGGCAAAGTATTCTCCTCCGGCCACGACCTTTCCGAGATGGCCGGTCGCGATATCAGCGAGTACCGGCGCCTGTTTGACGTCTGCACGGATCTGATGATGAAGCTGCAATCCATTCCGCAGCCAGTGATCGCGGAAGTGCAGGGCATCGCGACGGCCGCCGGATGTCAGATCGTTGCAACATGCGATCTGGCCATCGCCGCCGAAGAAGCTGCATTTGGCACGCCCGGGGTCAAGATAGGCCTCTTCTGTACCACGCCCATGGTTGCTCTTACTCGAGCGATTGGACGCAAGCGCGCGCTCGAGATGCTCCTCACCGGCGAACTGATCGAAGCGCAAAAAGCGGCCGAGTGGGGCCTGATCAACCGCGTGGTCGGCGCCAGCGAGTTGCGGGCGGCGACGCGCCAACTTGCCGGCCATATTGCCAAAGCGAGCGACTTCGTAGTGGGCCTCGGCAAGCAAGCCTTTTATACGCAGATCGATCTGGATCAGCCGAAAGCCTACGCCTACGCCAAAGAGATCATGAGTATGAACTCACTGGCTCACGACGCGCAGGAAGGCATCGCCTGTTTTCTCGAAAAACGCACTCCCGCGTGGAGCGGAAGATAAAGGAATTCGCACCGCTATGCGAACATCGTCTCGCGCTCCGGCGCAAACCATCTCCGGCGAACAGGCCGCAAGCTTCGTGAGGTCCGGTATGTGGCTCGACTACGGCACGGCGCTCGGCCAGCCCGACGTGTTCGACCAAGCACTCGCTGACCGGAGCGAGGCCCTCGAGAATGTAAAGATCCGCTCCTGCCTCACGATGAGGCCGCGGGCGGTGCTGGAACACGATCCGGGCGGCGAGCACTTTTTCTGGTTCAGTTGGCACTTCTCTGGTTGTGACCGGCGGTACCACGATGCCGGACGCTGCAACTACATACCCCTCAACCTCGGCGAAGTGCCGGACTACTACCGCCGCTTCCTCCCTCCCGTGGACATCGTCATTCTCAAGACCTGCCCCATGGACCGGAACGGCTACTTCAACTTTAGTGCCGCGAATCTCTGGCACCGCGCGGTGATTGAACGTGCCGGCATGGTCATCGCCGAAGTGAATCAGGGCCTTCCATATGTCTACGGCGAACAGAACGGTGTTCATGTCAGCGAGGTCGATTACATCATCGAGGGAGACCACGAACCGGCTCCGGAACTGCTGAATCCGCCCGCAAACGAAGTCGATCGCGCCGTGGCGCAGCGGATTGCCGCCGAGATTGACGATGGCGCTTGCCTGCAGATCGGCATCGGTGGCATGCCGAACGCGGTGTGTGCCTTGCTGCTAGAGAGCGGTGTCCGCGATCTAGGCGTGCATACGGAAATGCTGACCGACAGTCTTGCGGACCTTTATCGGGCAGGGCTGATCAGCGGCTCCAGAAAAACACTCGACCCCGGCAAGATCGTCTTCACGTTCGCGCTCGGTTCGAGCGCCCTTTATTCGACAGCCCACCGCAATCCGGACTTCCACTGCTACCCGGTCGATTACACGAACTCTCCGCACATCATCATGCAGAACGATCGTGTAATCTCCATCAACAACACGACGCAGATCGACTTACAAGGGCAGGTCGCCTCCGAATCGGACGGCCACCGCCACATCAGCGGCACCGGCGGACAACTGCAGTTTGTGCGCGGAGCGTACGCGTCCAAAGGAGGGAAGTCGTTCATCTGCCTGTCCTCCACCTACATCAAGCACGGCCATCGCCGCAGCCGGATCGTCCTCGACCTGACACCCGGCAACATCGTCACCACACCACGCTCCGACGTAATGTATATCGTCACCGAATACGGCATGGTGAACCTAAAAGGAAAGTCAGTCGCCGAGCGTGCCAAAGCACTTATCTCCATCGCTCATCCGGAATTCCGGGAATCCCTCGACCGTCAGGCCTATGAGAAGCGCTTGATACCGCGTGGTGTCTCGTTCTGAGGCGGTACTATTAGAGATTAGTGGCTACGTTTAACAAGTGGATGGTCCGAGCGAGCTAATACGGCAGGCGGCGGCGCGGAATCACGCCGCCGGTCTTATTGCTCGGCAGAGGGCCGGCTGCGCCATCGGAGAAGTGGCCGGGCGTCATTCCGCCGGCGAAATTCAATTCACTCAGTTCGAAGTTCAACGGCCTATCGAGAACCATTTCGATGGTGCTGCCTTTGGCCAGTATGGCGTCGGGGCCGCGCGAGAGCAGCACGCCCATCAATCCCGCCGCGGCGCCCGCCGCGCTGCCGATGCCGGCACCCATGCCGATGTGCCCGGCGGCAGCCCCGGCAATGGCACCGATGGACGCTCCGGCCCCGGCAGCTTCGCCGACGGTGCGTGCATCCCCGCCCTTATTGCCTTCGCTCTTGATCTTCCCCTCCGACCGGTCCAGTTCTTCCGAACCGCGACCGTCGATGGCGCCTAAGCGCGCTCTGAAGTCGCGAGTCACGCCGTTCGGCAGCGTCAGCGTATCGAAACGGAGAAACAGCTCGCCTCGGCCTTTCACCCGTCCGGGGCGCTTGACCTCGGTTACCGTGCCAGAGACATAACTTCCCGGCGGGATCACGATATGCCCGCTCGAAAGGATCGGGAATACCGTCTCCAGATAGACCCGGTCGCCCTCGACTGAATGTTTCGTGCTCACGCTATTGATCAGGCTTAGTGGCACGCGGGTGCCGGATTCGACAGTTACCGAAGCAGGCACCGCGTCCTGCGCCAGAAGGGTGCCGAGCGCACCACCGAGTAACACTACGACCAACGAAACCATTCTCCGAAATCTCATAGATACTCCAAGCATGTAGGTACGCGGGGAGAAAGCCGCGGGTTACTCATAACGTAACGCTTCCACCGGATCAAGCCGGCTCGCCTTCACCGCGGGCCAAGTCCCGAAGAACAGCCCGACCGACATCGAAACCAGCAGTCCCGAGACGATCGCCCAAGCGGGCACCGTCGCGGGCAGCGATGGCACCAGCGCTCCCAACAGCAGCGTCACCAGCACCGAGATGACGATGCCCAGCGCGCCGCCCACGCTGGTGAGCGCCATCGCTTCGGTAAGAAACTGGCCGATGATGTCGCGCCGCCGCGCACCGATCGCCTTTCTGACGCCAATCTCGCGGGTGCGCTCGGTTACGCTGACCAGCATGATGTTCATTACACCGATGCCACCGACCAGAAGGCCCAGCGCGGAGATCGCAATCGCCACCAAACCGATGAGGCTGGTGATCTGATCGAACTGCGCGATGATCTGATCCGGAGTGGAAATACTGAAGTCGTCCGGATCATGGCGTGGCGTCTTGCGCACGCGCCGAACGATCTGCTCAACTTCATCGAACGCCTGTTTGCGCATCCCCGGCTTGGCTTTGGCGATCACCATGAAACGGTCAACCTGCGGATAGCGGCGCTGGGCCGTGTGGATTGGGACCGTGATCTGGGTGTCCATTCCGTTCTCGCCGAAGAACCCGCCTTTGGCCTTGGCGTAAACACCAATTACGGTATACGACCCGCCATCCAGCATAAATTCCCGCTCCAGGGCTCGCCCGTCGGGGAAAAGCGCCTCAGCCAGGTTGTTCCCAATTACGGCGACATGCGCTCCCTGGCTGTCTTCTTCGGGCGTGAAATATCTCCCCAGCCGGATATCGCGCGGCGAAAGTGAACTCATGTTCGAGCTGACGCCCACCAACGATACTTCATCCGCTTCGTAACCGGGCACGCGGGCCGAGAGCGCCTTTCCGTTCATAATTTCCGGAATGTAAAGCGCCAGTCCAACATCCCCTACTGAGCTGGCTGCGCGGCGCACCGAATCTCCATACTCCGGATGAATGGGGCGGCGCTTGCGCTCTTTCTCCGGTACACCCATGCTGTTCGGATCGCCACTGGTTTTGTAGATGAAGATGTTGTCGGGCCCCAATTCGTCGAAGAAGACAACTACGCCTTTGCGAAGCCCGGTGAGCAGAGACGAAACGGTAACCACCGTTGTGATACCGATGACAATACCTAAAATGGTGAGCAGCGATCGGAACCGGTGTTTCCACACGGCCGACATCGCGATGCGTATGTTTTCGATCGGAGTAACAGTCATACTACTCCGATCGCAGCGCGGCAATGGGATCGAGCTTCGCCGCACGCAATGCCGGATACCAGCCGGACAGTATCCCGACAGCGCTCGAAACAAAAAGGGAGAGTAACACGTACGGCCAAGTGATCTGCAAGCTCACTTGAAACAATTTAGAAATCAGAGTCGTGAACAGCGCCCCCAAGGCAACTCCAAGCGCGCCTCCCATAATGGCCATCACCACCGATTCACTCAGAATCTGAAGCATCAGGTCCGAACGTTTCGCGCCGAGAGCTTTTCGGATACCGATCTCCCGAGTGCGCTCGGTCACGCTGACTAGCATTATGTTCATAATTACGATACCGCCCACCACCAACGAAATACAGGTCACCGGAATCACTACCGCAGCCACCAGATTCAGCAGGGTATCGATAAAGCCGCGGATCGCGTCCGGCGTCAACGTGTCGAAATTATCGGGCTTCCCGGGGCGCGCATGAAACCGGCTGCGCAACGCCGAACGCGTTAGATCGAGCGACTGCTCGAGGGTCAGCCCGCTCCCGGGCCGGGGCCGCCCGAAGACTGCGAGCGACGGCGCTTTCCCGTAGAGCCGATCGAATACCGTAATCGGAATGTACGCGGATTTATCCTGGCTGCGGCCGAAGGCGCTTCCCAGTTTCTCCTGCACCCCGACCACCACGAAATCGACTCCGTTGATCTTCACCGTTTTGCCGAGAGGCGAAGAGATTCCAGGGAACAGGATGGACTTGGTCTCATCTCCGATCACGGCAACCGCCATCCGCGTCCGCTCTTCCTGTTCAGTAAAAAATCGCCCATCCACCACGCCGATGTCGCGAATTTCCGCCAGCGACGCCGAGACGCCGAGAACCGAAGATTCGTCGCAGATCAGCCCTTCCCGCTTGATATCGACCGTTTGCTGCCGATAGGGACTGTAAATGGTGTTATCCGAGTTCACCGACTCCAGGTAGCGATCGTCCTCCAACCGGATCTGCTTGTTCTTTTTCAGCTTGTCGAGATACTCATTACGGCTGCGGGCCCCGGCAATCTGTGCAATTAGATACGAGTCGCTGCCAAAGGCTTTCGACGTGCTCTGTTGAGCATAGGTGCTCAGACCCGAGATAGCTGAACCGACGATGATCACGCTTGCGACGCCGATGATGATTCCGAGCAGCGTCAGGAAACTGCGTAATTTATGAGCGCGAATGGAATCCCATGCGAGCTTCAACGCATTGACAAGATCGTAGCGGAAGCGTGGAAACCCGGCGGGAACATCGGCCATTCACTTCCAGCATAACGTAATATGAAAAACAGTCCCCCGTTGGTTTACCAAACTTAACGATGCATTCACGCTTACTTCGACTGGCATATGGAACGGAATTCCTGGTTGCGCTAATCGCCGTATTTACGGTTTGGGGACAGGTCGGGGGACAGACGCACCTCGATCTGATGCCGTGGTACCTGAAGTTCAGTTTGTCGGTAGGAACTGCAGCGGCGATCGTGATTCTTACTGCAAGGGGCGGCCGGTTGTGGCTGGCCGTGCTGCTTTCGCTAATCGCGGCCACGGCGCTGATCACCTACTACTACCACCTGTACGAGCCTGTGGATTCGGACGATTCGGGCGATTCGACCATCACCCAACTGCAGCGCGAGTCTAACGCCCCACCACGCCTGTAAGCGGGCTGCTGGCACTGGCGTATAGACGCTTTTCCATCCGCCCCGCTTCGAACGCCAGGCGGCCCGACTCTACCGCCAGTTTCATGGCGCGGGCCATCTTCTCGGGTTCGGAGGCACTGGCGATGGCGGTGTTCATCAGGACCGCATCGGCGCCCAATTCCATGGCCAGCGCCGCGTCCGATGCGGTGCCCACGCCGGCATCGACGATCAGGGGAACTTCCGTGATTCTCTCCCGCAGGATGCGCAAGTTTGTGGCGTTTTGGATACCGAGCCCGGAGCCGATGGGGGCGGCCAGCGGCATTACCGCGCTCGCTCCGGCATCAATCAGCTTGCGCGCGTTGATCAGGTCGTCGGTGGTATATGGCAGCACCACGAAGCCCTCTTTTACCAGCACTCGCGTGGCTTCAAGCAGGGCTTCGTTGTCGGGGAAGAGGGTTTGTTCGTCCCCGATGACTTCCAGCTTGACCCAGTGCGACAAGCCCACTTCGCGGCCCAGGCGCGCCGTGCGGATTGCGTCATCGGCGGTATAACAGGCGGCGGTATTGGGCAGGATGAACACCTTTGAGCGATCGATGTAATCCAGCAGTGATTCCTTGGACCGGTCGGACAGATTGACGCGGCGCACGGCGACGGTGACCACTTCGGCTCCCGAGGCTTCGTGGCAACGGGCCATTTCCGGGAAGCTGCGGTATTTCCCGGTGCCGACGAAAAGGCGGGAATCGAAAGTGCGTCCGGCGATTGTAACGGGCATTCCTATAGTTTAACGGGTGGGTGAGCGTCCGGGCCCCGGATATGTTAATCTAAAGACGGCCCTCTATAAATCGTGCGCTTTCCAGTCACTTTTCCCCCCGCAGCCGATTTACGCAGGTGCACCCTCTAACAACATGGCTAACTATAATCAAGGCGCTCAAGTCGAGCATGAAAAGTTCGGCTTTGGCACAGTTTTGTCGCATACCGAAGAGCGAATCGTGATCAAATTCGACGATCACGGCGAAAAGAAGTTTGTCACTTCGATGGCCGTAGGGTCGCTCAAGAAAAGTGACCGGCAGCCGCCGGTGGAAAAACGCAAGGGCACCCGCAAAGCGAAGGCAGCAGCCGTGCCGGCCGCAGTGGCGCAGTAGCACCGAGGACCTGAACTTTTGAACGCACGACAGAAGCGGTTGTTCGAAGAATCACTCAAGAAGAATCCGGATTTGAAAATGCCGGCTCCGAAGGGCAAAAATTCGGAGCTCACAGACGACGATCTAGCGCTGATTAAACAGGGTGTCGGGGACAAGACGGGTCGCCCCGCGCAAGCTGGCGGCTCACCTTCAGGAGAGCCGGGCAGCGAAGCGAGCGCTGAAAACAGCGGCTCGATTGTGACCTACTTCGAAGATAAAGGCTTCGGATTTTTGCGGCCTGAAGGCGGCGGTCGCGACGTGTTCTTTCATATTTCCCGTCTGTCGGAAGGACAAGCGTCCGACCTGACGCCGGGAACCAAAGTGATTTACGAATTAGGTATGGATCGTACCGGCAAGATGGCCGCCAGCAGCGTCCGGCTTGCTCCGGCCGCTGAAAAATCGGCTGTATAAAGGCGCCTACTTTCTCCTGTCCACGAGTGTTGTACGCGGCTTTGACCCCCGCTTTTTCGGGTGCGCTGCTTTCTGCGCGAACGGTTCAGGCCGAGAGTCCTACCGGAACCACCGTCACGGTAGATTCATCGGGCGCCTACCGCGTAGCATCATCGCGGCTCAACTGGGAGTTTAGCGGCACCGTTCCGTCGTCGATATCGGGTCTGAGCTCATCCCTCGGCACTGACCTGATGGGGCCGTATCACGAAGTCGCTTTCGACGCGACGGACAATGGCACGCGGCACCTTTCGATTCGCAACTACCAGGGTCGTTCCGCAGTAGTGTTCACCGCGATGTTCGGCGATGCCGCGCCAAACGCCTACTCGTTCCCCACTTTCACGGCATACCCCGCGGCGCACAGCTTCACCTGGTCCGGCCTGTTCGCCGCTCCGTATTTCGGCGGCCACACGGCCGACAGTCCTTGGCTGTTCTTCGACGCTGACGGCCGAGCCGCCGTACTTTCGCCCGCCTCGAACTTTATGGTGGCGGATACCTCGTTCGGCAGCGCGCATGAGAGTTACCGGCCGGATTTACGCACCAGACACTTCTGGCCTTCGAAACGGGCGTTAACAGTGCGATCGAGACCTGGGGCCAGGCACTCACGGATTTGCAAGGCAAAACGCGCCCGGCCATAGCGGGTTATGCGCCCGTAGCACCTCCTGTGGACGCCCTGAAAGGCTCGGTTGGAGCGGGTGGGTTCTAACGCAATCACGCAGTTACATTTCATGTAGGCCAGAATACCGATGTAGGTGATGGCTGGTTGCAACGGTGTTGTAAAAGCCTGGTAAATAGCGCGCCGTCAGATCCGGCGAATCGCCACCAGCCGGATACTGGCTCGCGACTCGAATCGCAATGCGCGGTAGATGCTTTGCGCTCGCTCATTCGCGTGGCTGACGTGCAGAAACGGCGTGATGCCCTGCGCGAAAATATCGTTCACAAGCTGAGCGATCAGGCGGCGCGCAAAACCATGTCCAGTAAAATCCGGATGCGTGCAGACGCCGCTGATTTCGCGATAGCCGCGGCACCACATGCGCTCGCCCGCCATGGCGACAAGCCGCCCATTTCGCCGGATACCCAGATAAGTGCCCAGCTCATGTGTACGGTCGCGAAAAAATTCCGGATATACCGATCCAATCAGTCCAAGCATTTCCGGCAGATCGCCCTCGGTCAGAGGAATTATCGCGGCGCCCTCGTGCTCATCGACGCGCCCTTTGCAAACCATCTGCAGCATTGACATATCCTCGATCAGTTCCCAAGCGTCGGAGTGAGGCGGCTCGGTGGCGGCCAAGTACACTAATTCCTCGTGGCTCACCAGCCCTTCCAACTCCGCGTAACCATCTGGCCCGGATCGCTCGATCGCCGCGAAAGGCCCGAACTCTTTTGGGTATCTTTTCGCCGAGGCTCCCCCTAACGCGAGGCTCGCCTGCTCGGCACACAGCGACTCCCACACTGGATTATCAAGAACATGGGCCGAGGCCATCCGGATAGTTTAGCTGGGGATCGAAGGCATCAATGAGAACGTGAGAAAGCTCTCAACGAGCCACATCTGAACTCCGCGGTCTGCCGTAGCATTAATATGAAATTAGTAGCACGATATAGTTCAATGCGATCGGCGCGAAAACTTTTGTGTGGGTTGTTGATGTCGGCATCGGCGGCGCTATGCGCCGACAGCGACCCACCCGCGCCAGCCGGCAAGACCGATCCTCAGCATCAATCCATCACCGTGACTGGCGACGCGGAAGACGTCGCCCTTTTTGCTCCCGATCCGGCGCAACGCATCTTTGTCCGCCAGGAGACTCTCGACGCCAACCCCGGCCGACCCGGTATGCCGGTTTCGATTCCCGGAATGCCCGTCGAATCGCCGGCGGGAGGAATCAAGCCTCCACAATATTTCGTACCTGGCGTGGCTGGCGACCACGGGGAACCCATCGCCATGTTCTTCCAGATCGGCGGCTTCCTGTTCCAGAACAATCTGCCGGCCAACGCCCACGGGAACGGTTATGCCGACCCCAACGTAATCATCCCGATCGCGATCGACAACGTGCAGGTAGATGGGGGCGCGTTTAACGTGCGCGAGGGCAATAACTCAATCAATAGCGCCATCGTTTTTGGATTGCGGGATCGCATCCAGCCCATGTTGCGAGTAACGGCCGACCGTGGCGACGTGAATCTGGTGACAGGGTGGAGTCCCGATAATCCGGCCAATAAAGCTTGGATTGGCCTCGAAGTATCCCTCGGCAACGGATTCCTGAAGCGCCTGGAACACCGCAAGCAATACAAGATTAACTTCTCCAAGGTTCTCACCCTCGGGAAACACGACCTGACGGTTTACGGCACAGGCTACTATGGTTTCGCATTCCAGCCGGGGTTGGTTCCCATCGACGCCGCCACCCCAGGCGACAGCTACGACCCGCGTCAGCGTGAAGAGACCTCGAACGGCGCGCTTATTGTCAATGACATTTGGCACCTCACGGATAAAAGGCAGTTCCAATTCTCCGGTTTTTATCGCCATTACACGCTGGATGTGCGCCCGAATTTCGGCGACGGCCTGATCCGGCAGAGCGAGAACCGCAACGTGAATTCCGAAGACGTTCTCTATGCCGATCAGCGTCACCGACGTTTCGCATTCATGGCCGGAGTGAATTTGCGGCGCGAAGCTCCGCGAGCTTTGAGTCTGGACCGGGAAGACGCCGGCGGCACTTTGCGACCGGTGACCAGCAATGACCTCACGCTGAATTTTTTCAGTCCCTTTGTTACGGCAGGCGGAGCAGCGACGCATTTTCTGCACTACAACATCGGCCTTCGCCATGACGAAGTAAATGTCGACAATCGAGACAATTACCGGCACGAGCTTTCGTTCACGCGGCATCAAGGCGTCGATTCTCCCAAAGGCACGCTGAGTTTTCTGCCGCCCGACTCCATGGCTTTCCTACCCTCGGTGTCGCTCAGCTACGGGCAGGCTTTCCATGTGAATGACCCGCGCATCGGCACTACGGCCATTCTGGGCGGCACGATCATCAGCAAGGCGCGCTCCTATCAACTGGTCGCGAGTAAGACAATCGCCGCAACCGAATTTCGGGTGACCCTGGCCCACGTCACTACGGCGCAGCAGCTGGCGCGCATCTCGAACGACACCGGATTGCAGCAGGACGAAGGCCCGGGGTTGATGAAGTCGATCACGGCGACCGCGCGGCGAAATTTCAGCTTCGGCTCGCTGCAGGCGCTCTACGCCCGGGCCGACGCTCGCGACCGCCTTACCGGGTTGCCCACCGCGGAAGCGCCGCGCCTGATCTGGGACGTGCTCGCGACGGTAGACCGCCTGCCGTTTCACCTGCTGGCGCGCGGCGAATATGAGCACGTTGGCAGGAAACCTCTCGGCGACGGATTCGCTTCGGTGCCGGTTCGCGAATTTCGCGGGGCGCTGGTGCGGCGGTTCGAGAAAAAAGGCATCGATGCCGGCTTGAACTTTCTGATTGTCAGCGGTTATGGCGGACAGACTCTGGAAGCGATCGCCCTACCCAATGAAAGCAGCCCGTTCGAACGCATCACCGGATTTCCGTTGCGTTCCTATGTGGCCGCTTCTTTCACCTACAATTTCCGCCATCAACTGCCCTGAATAACTTTCATTGTTATTGACTTGCTTGGAAATAGCTGAGAATTTCCCTAGTGGAAGTGTTCTTGCAACGAGAGTACCTTGTAAACATGGAGCGGGAATGTGCGCGCCGCATTCAAGTTGCCGTTCGGGTACTTCAAGCAAGTTGCGCGCGAACTTTACCGCTTGAGGAAGATGCGTTGGAACTCCGCTGCCTGGCTGAGAATGAGCGTGAGCGAGAGATGGCTCTTGACGATTTGGCATGTTTGATAGTGCTCAGAGAGCGTGAGAAAGCGCCAAGCCACTCGCATAGCAATAGCCGCGCTGCATAGGCACAAGCCGCCTGCGTGTATGATACGGTTCATGCCCCGGCTGGTGCTCTCGATTGCAATTGCCTGTCTGCTCACTGCGGCGCTAGCCGACGACGGTCGGCAGCCTCGGGTTGTCGATCCCGGCTCGGCGAACCAGCGGCCATCGGACGCGGTGGTCCTTTTCGATGGCAAGAATTTAGCTTCGTGGCAATATCGCGACGGACGTCCAGCAGCGTGGCCCATGGCGGGCGGCGTCCTGACATCGAAGAGCGGGACGGGCGACATCATGACCCGTCAGAATATCGGCAGTGCTCAGATTCACGTGGAGTTCGCGACGCCGCTGATGGCTACGGCAAAGGGGCAAGCCCGCGGGAACAGCGGCGTCTATCTGCAGAGCCGTTATGAAATTCAGATTCTCGATTCATACCGGAACCCGACGTACGCGAACGGCTCGTGCGGCGCTCTCTACGGGCAGTATGCTCCGTTGGTGAACGCCTGTAGACCGCCGGAGCAGTGGCAGACCTACGATATCGTTTTTCACGCTCCGGTATGCGACGGCGGTGGAAAAGAGACACGACCGGGGACCGTGACGGTACTGCAAAATGGAGTGCTGGTGCAGGATCACGTCACCATCAAGGGCGTAACCGGCGGCGCGGAATCGAAGGATGTCTGCCAACCCGGACCGCTCCGGCTGCAGGATCACTTTCATCCGGATGTGAAGGAGACGTTCATGCGGTTCCGAAATATCTGGTACCGTCCACTGAGCGAAGAGTAGGCTGGAGTGGCCAAAATACGCGCGGCGCGGCCGTGAAGATCCTCGCAATTCACTCCCATCCCGACGACCTCGAGATTTTGGCCGGAGGAACATTAGCCCTGTTGCGGAGACTTTCTGTGCCGGTTGTCATGGCCTCGATGACGCCCGGCGATCTGGGCTCGACCGATCGCTTTGGTGACGAAATCAGCGGGATTCGCCGCAATGAGGCCCGGGCATCGGCGGCGTTGATCGGAGCGACATACCAGTGTGTTGAATTCCGAGACATGGAGATCTTCCCGGACGATCCATCGCGCCGTCGGGTGGTGGAATTTCTGCGGGCGGTACAGCCCGAGCTCATCATCACCTCGGCGCCGGTCGACTATTTGTGCGATCACGAAGCTACGCACACTCTGGTGCGGGACGCCTGTTTTGCCGCCTCGATCCCTGGCTATCGGACCGGCCATAAAAACGGATCGCCCGCGGCCCCGCTTGCTGCCGTGCCGCATCTGTATCTGACGGACCCAATCGGCGGAGTCGACCGCGAGGGCCGCGCCGCCGAGCGCGATTTTTTCGTGTGCGTCGATGAGGCGATCGAAACGAAGCGAACGATGCTCGCCTGCCATCAGAGCCAGCGCGACTGGCTTCGCGCGCAGCACGGAATGGACGACTATCTGGACCACATGCAGCGTTGGACGCAGCAGACCGGGAAAGCGGCGGGCGCGGCCCTCGCCGAAGGCTTCCGCCAGTATCGCGGGCATCCGTTCCCGGAAACTCCGGTGCTGCAGCAGATGCTGGCGGCGTGGCTCCGCTACGCCTGAGTTAGCGTTAGCGAATCGGCAGCACGCGGGCCGATCCGCGGAGTTCGTTACCGGCTATGATCGGCGGCGGCGCGAACCCGCCCGTTCCCTGGGTTCGAAACTCGTGCTTTTCAATCAGCAGCGCGGTCCGATTGTTGTCCGATCGGAGCACCTTGGCAACCGCGACAAACTTCAGGCGGCATTTTTCATTCAGTTGCGCCGGCCAGTTCACCGCAATTTCCACCCTGCTGCCCACCGGGAGCGTCCGGTCGCACTCGAGCACAATCCCTTTGCTGCTCATCTCCACCGCTTTGCCGGTGGACTGCGGTGTGTGTTTGCGGCTTTCGAGGACGCGGAACCGCGCCTCCTGCTGCATCGGAAATCGAATGCCTAAGCGGCGTTCTTCAACATCTGCGGTTTTCCCAGTTTTCTCCATGCTTGATGTTCGGATGAAAGCCGGCCAAAACACATAGAACAAACCACTCAATTCCAGACGTACGAAAGTACTAGCGAACCGGCTGGCGGGAGAAGTGAACGTAGGTGAATGTCTCCGGGATGTGGGAATCGTAGTGGCCATGCCGGTTCCAAGTCCATCCGGCCGCCGGGTCGAGACGCTCGCCTGAAGGGCCGAAGTGCTGGAAACGCGAACAATCGATGCGCCAGACATCGCCGTCTTTTGGCGGAAGCGATCTGCCATCGGCTAGCTGTTTAAATCCCTCCCACGGAAACGCAATCTCGGCCGACCAGCCGCGGCCGGTGCCGTCGCGGCGGTTCAGTGTGCCCTGCAGCTCTATTGCGTGGCGCAGGCCCGGGTAATCCCAATCCAGGAAACCGGTGCGCCAGCCTCGGGGGTGAGTATGGCCGCCAATCCCCTCGATCCGCATGGTGGGCCGCCGCGCCGCATCCCACTCTTCAGGGGAATAGCGAGTGGCTCCCGCGCTGGGCCGATCCCAGATCCAGAACGCCTCGTAGATGGTATTGAAGGCGTTGATCTCGAACTCGTAGTAGGCATTCTCGCCTGCAATGAAAATTTCGAGGTCGTTATCGAACCAGATCTTCGAATCGCGCTCGGTGAGCGTGGCCCACAGATCGGTCTCTTCCGCGGTGAATCCGAAGTAGAGATATTCATCGTCCCAGAGCATCGAGACGCGCGTATCGAACCACGCGGGATCTCCAGTAACGATGTCGACGAATGGGGAGGACCTGGGCGCGGCCGACCAATCGACTTCAACCAGTTTACCGTCTACGAGGATCGGGCCGGCAGTGCGGAGGCAGGTATAGTGAGCGAGATCTTGGTTATAGGACAGGCTCGTTATTTTACCCGAAGTAAGTGGTCCGGGAATGCAAAAAGGCCGGGCTTGCGCCCGGCCTATAGGAACATTTACGCTGTGATGAACGAAGTTACCGCTTAGCGAAGCGACGGCTTACCAAAGCGAGGCCGAGCAATCCACTCTCCGAGCAGCATCATTGAGGCGGGCTCAGGTGGGGCCGTTCCCCCGAGGGAAGGAACTGATGTGGAACCCGTTCCCTGATCCGTAAGACCCGACGACGGGCTGCCATCGGCCTTGGTCACCTGAAACGAGAAGGATCCCTTGGAGGTCGAGGTGCGGATCGTAGACCCGATCGAAAACGCAAAAGTAGCCGGCCCTTGAACGTTCGGAGCAAACTGGCCATAGTTGAATGTGACGTTGATGATCCCAGGATCGTCAACCGCGGTTCCAACGATGGTGGACGGCGTAGTGCCCGTGGCTGCGGTGGTTACCGTCCAGTTCGGCGGAGCGCTGGTGAACCCGTTGAACCCGGCGAAATCGTAGATCGTCATAAAGGTACCCGGAGGGTTGCAAAGGGTCAGCGACGTGCCCGGACCGGGGCAAGTGGCTGGAGTATAGGTCTGATAGGGATACAGACCTTCATCCACCGCCAATGTCGCAGTGTAGTTATACAGGGTAGTCTCGCGCCTCTGAAGTCGGATGTCTTACGTTTCAAGCTAAATTGCTACCGCTGACTTAGGCCGCCATCGACGGCAAGTGTCTGACCCGTTACAAATTCAGTCGCATTCAGAAAATAAAGCACCGCTTCGGCGATTTCCGCACCAGTTCCCGCGCGACGCGCAGGCGTTGCGTCGATCATGCGCTGCACCCGCGCATCCGGCGTATCAAACGGAATCACGCCTGGAGCAACGCTGTTCACCGTCACGGAAGGCGCCCACGCCTTCGATAAAGCGCGCGTCAACATGATCAGCCCCGCTTTAGATGCGCAGTAGTGGGCGTGCTCCGCCCAAGGGCGGATGCCTCCGAGCGAGCTGATATTCACGATCCGGCCGCCGCCCGCGGGAAGCATGATTCGCGCCGCGGCCTGACAGCAAAAGAAAGTCGCCTTCAGGTTGACGTCGTGGATGAAATTCCAATCAGTCTCTTCGATTTCCAGCGGGTCGAACCGCGCAAACCGCGCTGCATTGTTCACGAGGGCGTCCAGCCGACCGAGGCGGGATTCCACCTCTTTGAACATGGCGCGAATTTCCGTCACACTCTCCAGGTTTGCCCGGAAAAGGGGCGCCGCTTCCCCGCCCTGCGCGCAATCTTGGGCGGTCTGACGCGCCTCCGCTTCCGAAGTGTTGTAGTGAATGGCCACCCGCATTCCCTCGCGAGACAGCCGAAGCGCGATCTCGCGCCCAATCCGTTTGGCCGCGCCCGTCACCAACACCACCCGGCTAGACTGTGGGTTCGCCATGGACTTCCACCTCCGGAGCGATCTGTTGTTGCGGTTCCGGCAGACGCCCCGTGAAGTGCGCCCATCCCCAGAAGATTGCTGTGGTCGAGCTCACCACCCCAGCGCACGCACCGATAGCCCGCGGATCAAAATACTGGGAGGCAACGCCTGCCGCCAGCATCGAAACCATCATTGTCGACCACACCATGGATTCCAAAGTTGCGAACACGCGCCCGCGAAATTCATTCGAGATGTGGGTGAGCAGCCGGCTGAAATTTAGAATGGAACTCACCGCGATAGCCGCTCTCGACAAGCCGATAAACACCAGCGCCCAGCCGAACGAACGCATCTGGCTGAACACCACGTAGGCGCCCCCGTGAATGATGTAGCAGACGATGATGGTTTTCTTATAAGCCTCGAAGGACAGCCGTTTGCCGATGCGGTAGGCCACAGCGGCCCCGACCAGCAGTCCGATTCCCGCGCAGCCCCAAATGATTCCGATGCCGCGCGCTCCGCGATGAAACACCAGTTCGCCGAAGACGCTGAACAAGATCTGCGACGCGCCCCCGCCGCTGGCCCAGCCGACGCCCAGCAGCGCAATTCCTAAAATCAGTGGCGATGAGCGCATGTAACGCAGCCCTTCGGTGTACTCGCCCCAAGGGCGGACCACGTCGGCTTCGGTAAGCGCTTCCCGCTTGGCCCGGAAGGCATCGCCCGGAACGCGCAGCCGTGAAATGCACAGTGCCGAGATCAAGAACGACGCCGCGTTGATCGCGAACGCCCACGAGTATCCAAACTGCAGCACGGTTTCGCCTGCCAGCAGCGTGCCGATGGTCAGTGTGCTCCACTGGGTGGTCTGCGTCAGCGAATTGGCAACGTGAAGTTCTTCGGGGCTCGTGATGGCGGGGAGTATCGACGACCGGCCGCTGGTGAAGAAAGGCGACGCGAACATCAGCAGCGCGCTGAACAGGTACAACATCCAATTCCCCGGAGTATGCACGCTCAGGATGAAGCCGGCCGCCACAACTCCCCGGATCAGGTCGCTCGAAATCATCACCTGCTTGCGATCCAGCCGATCCAGCAGCACTCCCGCGATGGGCCCGGCAAGCACCGCCGGAATTGCGCGCGAGAGCATCACGCCGGTCACTACCAGCGCCGAATGGGTGTGCTCCAGGGCCAGGCTGAATACGGCGATGTTGTTGAAGTGATCGCCGATTTCGCTGACCACCTGACCCATCCACGTGTACCGGTAATTCCGGTTGTTGCGCAAGAGCTGAAGAAAGCCGCTCATGCCGCCGAAGCCCAATTGTGCTCGGTAACAAAGACTCCGACGAAGATGATGGCGCCGCCGCCAATTACGGCCGCGGTGATGCGCTCATTCAAAATCGCGGAGGCCATCAAAATCGCGAGCACCGGCTGCAGATAGCTGAAGGCCGCTACGCGCGATGCCGGGATACGCTTCAAGGCGTAGTAGTAAATCAGGTAACAGACCACCGAGGAGAAGGCGGACATATAGACCAGCCCGGCCCACGCGCTCCAGGACACGGTGCGGAACGAAATCGCACCAGCCTGCCAGATGGTGATCGGGGCCAACATCAACGCGCCGCCGACGTATGCGAACGTATTCACGGTGATGGCGCTGTGGCGCAAACTGACGCGCTTGCCCATCACGGTGAAGATTGAAAAGGTGAGCGCGGCGAGAAAGCTGAAGATATCGCCAAGAACCGTCGGCCTTCCGGTAGCCGTGGTTTCCTGGGCGCGGAAAATCTGCAGAATCGCAACGCCTGCAATCGCGATCGCCATGCCACCCGCTTTGAAAACCGTGATGCGTTCCATGCGCAGCATCCGCGCGATCAGCAGGACGAATATCGGCGTCATTCCGATGATGATGGCCGAGTGCGCCACGGTGGTGTTGCCGATACCAAGCACAAAGAATAACTGGTTCAGTGCGACTCCCATCACGCCCAACACAACCAGCAGCGGCACGTCGGAACGGCTCCATTGGCCATCCTCGCCGCGCAAATGCTGGCGCCAGTAGATCGGAATCATCAACACCGCCGCAAGCGCCACGCGCAGTCCGCTGAGCAGCAGCGCCGGAAATTCGCGTAGTGCGATCTTCGCGGCAATGTAGTTGCCCGACCACAGCAGCACCATCACCGCAATCAGCCCATACAGAAGAGGGTTCCCGCTCAAGTCACGGTTTCCTCGCGCACCGTGATGGAACGCAGAAAGTCACGATCGATGTCATAGCCGAAGCCAGGTTCGTCGCGCACCGCAATGGTCCCGCGTCCGGTGGTCTCCACGGCGGGCACGATGATGTCGCGCTTCCAGTAGCGGCGGCTCGCCGAAACGTCACCGGGAAGCGTGAAATTCGGCAGAGTCGAGAGCGCGACGTTATGCGCGCGTCCGATGCCCGACTCCAGCATGCCGCCACACCACACCGGAATGCCCGCGGCCTGACAGACATCGTGAACGCGGATGGCTTCCGCAAAACCGCCGACGCGGCCGAGTTTGATATTGACGATGCCGCACGCGCGCATCCGGATCGCCTGCTCGGCATGATGCGCGGAGCGGATACACTCGTCTAAACAAATGGGCGTTTGCAACTGCGCCTGGAGGCGCGCGTGATCGATGATGTCGTCATGCGCCAGCGGCTGCTCAATCATCATCAGATAAAATTCATCGAGCTGCTTTAGCCGGGCAGCGTCCGCCAGCGTATACGCGGAGTTCGCGTCGGCCATCAGCTTGATCGCGGGAAACCGTTGGCGAACCTGCCGGATGACGTCGATATCCCACCCGGGCTTGATCTTCATTTTGATGCGCTGATAGCCCGCAGCAAGTTCGCACTCGATTTTTTCAATTAACTGCGGCACCGAATCCTGAATGCCAATGGAGACGCCGCACGGAATTTCGCGCCGCGCCCCGCCGCCGATCTGCCGGTAGAGCGGAATGCCGCGCAGTCTCGCTTCCAGATCCCAGACGGCTGCTTCGAATCCGCCGCGCGCCATGTTGTGCCCGCGAATGTGGGCATTCAGCGGCGCTACGTCTCGTGCCGAAGCCAGCTCGCGATTCAGCACCGGCGGAATGGCGTAATCGCGCAGCAGCGGCCAGACGCTCGCCGTCCACTCTTCGTTGTAAAACGGATTTTCGCCGGCCGTGACTTCGCCCCACCCTGACGCGCCATGGCGGAAGACTTCCACCAGAATAATGTCGCGCTCATAAGTGCGCCCGAAGCTGGTTTCGAAAAAATGCACCAGCGGCATTTTGATGTGCCGCAACACGGCGCGGTCGATTTTCATTGCCACTTTCCGAGAAGATAAACGCCGGCTTCGGGAGTCTTCTCGAACCCGATCACCGCCAGCCCTTTGTCGAAATTTTCCTGAAGCTGACGGCCGATTTCGCTCTGGAGTTTACGCGCGCGATGGTAGTCATGAGTTCGGATCTCGGCGATATCCGCCGGCACGGAAACGCGCGCCTCCGCTTGCTCGCGCGTGCGCTCGCGGTCCTCTATGATTGCGCTTACGCGTTCGCTCGACACCCACCATTCCGCCGTGCATCGATCCGTCGGCAGGCCGCCGTGAAGCGCGCTCGAGGTGGTGCCGTATTGATTGTGCACGTACCGGCGCACAATCGCGCCCAGCCGCTCCATGTTGAACCACGCGTTCTTAATTTCGAGCGGATCGAAAGTCCATTCAATCAGCTCGATACCCCGCGCGACGGCATCTTCGCGCTGCCTCAGCTTCAACATTCGGCCAACACCGGCATTGCGATATTTGGCGTCGACGCCGAGCATGTGGCTGTGCAGGAAGTACGCGCCACCCGGTTTCAGGCCCGGAATCGCCAGGCAAAATGCGATCATCTTGCCGCCATCGAAGCCACCGAAAGCCTGCCCGCCGACCTTGGTCGCGACGACAAAGAGCCGCGCAGGGAGCAACTCGATATCTTCGAAGCCCCAGATGGATTTTTGCAGTGCCACCGCCTCGCGAAACTCTTCGGTCGAGGTAAGCGCGCGAATTTCGATCAACGCTTGGACTCCTGCCAGAGCGTCTCCATTTCCCGCACAGGCGTATCGCGCAACGCGCGCCCTTGAGCTGTCAGCTTCGATTCGATAAACCCAAAGCGTTTGCGGAATTTTGCGTTCGTGCGACGCAGCGCCTGCTCGGGATCCACCTTGACGAAGCGCGCCAGATTTACCAGCACGAACAGCATGTCGCCGAGCTCATCTTCAATCTCTTCAGCCGCGCCTCCGCCCTGAGCCGCCGCGAATTCCGCGCGTTCTTCATCGAGCTTCGCCAGCACCTCGCCGGCATTGTTCCAATCGAACCCAATCTGCGCGGCTCGCGATGTAATCTGCTGCGCCTCGACCAGCGCCGGCAACGCGCGCGGGACGCCGTCCAGAAGACCCGCCGGCTTCTCCGATTTTTCGGCACGCTCGGCTGCTTTGATCTCGCTCCAACGCTGCCGCACGTCCGCTTCAGTGAGCGCGGTCTCATCGGCGAACACATGCGGATGTCTTCGAATCAGCTTCCGCGAAATGGCATCGATCGCATCGCCGATGGAAAAAAGATTCTGCTCCTCGGCCATCTGCGAAAAAAATACGGCCTGCAGCAGAAGATCTCCAAGCTCTGAACTCAGCTCGGCGAAGTCCTTCCGGTCAATCGCATCCATCACCTCGTAGGTCTCTTCCAGCAGAAACGGTTTGATGGAATCGAAGGTTTGCTCGCGGTCCCACGGGCATCCGCCGGGCGCCCTCAGCCGCGCCAGAATCGCAACCAATTGCTCGAACTTTGCACCTATGGATGTGGGTTCAACAGGGGACATTTCCAGAGCGGCGGGTGAATCCTCAATGTAGCATCTTGTAAACTAAAAACAGCATGGAAGACGTTGAAAAGAGCACGCCGGAACAGGCCGATCAGCAGATGCCGCTGCCGCCCGCGACATTCGAGTTTCTAGTATTTTCTTTGGGAGCACAGGCGGAGATGTCGCTCGGCCTGATGCACTTCGGGCCGCCCGAAGAAAAGCCTAAGCCGGATCTCGACCGCGCCCGCCACGCCATCGATCTTTTATCCGTCATCCAGCAAAAAACCAAAGGCAATCTCAGCCTGGAAGAGCAGCGACTGGTGGAAAACACGTTGACCGAACTGCGTTTCCGGTACGTGCACGCCCTCGAAGAAAGCAAGAAGTAGATGGCCGCTTCGGGGCCGCCGTTCCGCATCACGGTGCTCGGTTCCGGCACCAGTACGGGCGTTCCCACCATCGGCTGCGCGTGCGCCGTGTGCCGGTCGGACGACCCGCGCGACAATCGCTTGCGACCGTCGATTCTCATCAGCTACTCGGGCCGCAATGCGATCATCGACACCACGCCCGATTTCCGCACGCAAGTTCTTCGCGCGCACGTCGACCGTCTGGACGCCGTGCTCTTCACGCACTCCCATGCGGACCACATCATGGGCCTCGATGACGTGCGACCGTTCAACTTCCACCAGCGGGGCCGCATCCCTATCTATGCCGCGCCCGACACCATGAAAACGTTGCGCAGCGTTTTTCATTACATCTTCGACGGCCAAAAGCGTAACACCTCGATTCCACAGCTCGAGGTACACGAGTTCACCCAAGAGCCGTTCGATGTCTTCGGCCTGATGTTTGAGCCGATCCGCGTGCTGCATGGCGGCTCTTCTATCTATGGATTTCGATTTGGCGACGCCGCCTATCTCACCGATCACAGCGAGATTCCCGACGAATCGCTCGACCGTCTGTGCGGCCTCGACGTTCTCTTTCTCGACGCCCTGCGCCACACTCCGCATCCGACCCATTCCACGGTGGAACGCGCACGTCAGCACGTTGCGCGATTGATGCCGAAGCGCGCCTTTTTGACCCACATCAGCCACGATCTTGGGCACGTGCGCACGGAGCGCGACCTGCCTCCGAACATCCGGCTCGCGTATGACGGGCTCGAAATCGAAGTCGGAGCCGGCGCGTAGATGCTCATCTACAAGCGACTGGATGAAGTCCCGGGCGACTTCGGCCCCTGTGCCCTTACCATCGGAAACTTCGATGGAGTCCACGCCGGGCATCGTGAGATTATGCGCCAGGTGGCCCGGGCGGCGGTATCCCGCAGTGTCAAGGCGAGCGTCATGACATTCGACCCGCACCCGATGCGAGTGGTCGCACCGGCGCGAACGCCGCTGGTGATTTCAACGCCCGAACAGCGCGCTGCCATGATGCGGGAGGAAGGCATCGAACAAGTTTTGATTCTTCCCTTCGACGCGCAAGTGGCGCAGTGGCCTCCAGAATATTTTGCGCGCGAGATTCTTTCCCGCAAGTTGAAGGTGAGCGTGGTGCTGGTCGGCGAAGATTTTCGCTTCGGCCACAAGCACGCGGGCGACACCAAAATGCTGGTGGAGTTCGGTTGCCAGTTCGGCTTCGATGTCGAACTGGTCGCGCCGGTGATGGTGCGAGGCAAACGCGTCAGCAGCAGCTTGGTACGCGACCTGGTCCGAGCGGGACGGGTTTCCAAAGCATCGCGAATGCTCGCGCGCCCGTTCGCTCTCGAAGGCGACGTTGTGCCCGGTCACGGCATCGGATCGAAGCAGACGGTACCGACGCTGAACCTGGCGACGCGTTCGGAACTCCTGCCCGCGAACGGCGTCTATATCACCCGAACCATCAGCCTCGATGACGGACGTGCGTTCGATTCGATCACCAACGTCGGCTTCCGTCCCACCTTCGGAGGCGATGCGCTGACCATTGAAACTTTTCTGCTGTCTGCGCTGACCGGCGCGACGCCCGGCCACATTCGCGTGGACTTTTTACAGCGCGTGCGCGACGAGCGCAAATTCGACTCGCCCGAACAGCTCAAGGCGCAGATCATGCGCGATGTAGCGCGCGCGCAGGCCTTTTTCCGGCGTCTGGGGAAATGGGTGCGCGTGTCATAATTGAAGTTCAAACCAACCCACCCGAACAGGTATCAAGGAGAATCACGATGAGTTTGTCCGCGGGCAAAATAAAACATATGAATGCGCTTTCGAACCAAGCGGGCGTGATCGCCGCAGCCGCCATGGATCAGCGCGGGAGCCTGCAAAAATCGCTTGCGGCCGCGCGCGGGGTTCCGGTAAAAGAGATCGGCGACGACATGATGCGGGATTTCAAAATTGCCGTCACCAAGGTACTCACGCCGCATGCCAGCGCGATTCTGCTCGATCCGGAATGGGGCCTGCCCGCGGCCAAGGCCCGGAGCTCCAACGCCGGCCTGCTGCTCGCTTACGAGGCCAGCGGCTATGACAACACTCAGCCCGGCAGGCTGCCCGATCTGCTGCCGCACGTATCGGCCAAACGCATTAAGGATTGGGGCGCGGATGCGGTCAAGATCCTGATTTATTACTCGCCGTTCGACGAGGAGAAGGTTAACGATATCAAGCACGCGTTCATCGAGCGCATCGGCGCCGAGTGCGAATCGAACGACATTCCGTTCTTTTTGGAGTTTGTCGGCTACGATCCGAAAGGCGGCGACGAGAAGGGCCTGGAGTACGCGAAGCTCAAACCCGAGATTGTGACGCAGGCGATGGCGGAATTTTCCAAACCGCAATACAAGGTCGACATGCTCAAAGTCGAAGTGCCCATCAACGCCGAGTTTGTGGAAGGCAGCAGCGTGTATAAAGGGCAGAAAGCCTATACAAGATCCGAAGCGCTCGACCTGTTCCGCCGCGCCGCCGACGTCGCCCGGAAGCCGTTCATTTATCTAAGCGCCGGTGTCAGCAACGCTCAGTTCATCGAGTCGCTCAACATGGCTTCCGAATCGGGCACGGATTACTCGGGCGTCCTGTGCGGCCGAGCAACCTGGAAAGCGGGAATTCCGGTCTTCGCCAAGCAAGGGAAGAACGCGCTCGAAGATTGGCTGTCGACCGAAGGCGTGAAGAACATCGAGGCCGTCAATACCGCCATTAAGAGCGCGAAACCCTGGCACGCCAAAGCCGGCGTCACGACCGCATAAATCGATGCCCGCGCTCACCATCAAAATCAACCAGGAACTCTGCATTGGCGCGGCCTCATGCCTCGCCAATGCCCCAAAATTTTTCGAGCTGGACGAAGAGAACCACGCCATGGTACCCGCGCCCGACGGCTCATTGCGCGCCGAACTCACGGTGCATGTCACCGATGCCGAAAAGGCCGCCATCGAAGAAGCTGTGCGCGAGTGCCCCACGCAAGCTATCGCGCTCGGCTGAAATGGCCTCAGCGAAAATTATCGACCAGCATGACTTCGCTTTCCTGATGATCCACTTGCGTGTACAGCAAGCTTTTCCCGTCAGGAGCCAAGGAGAATCCCTTCTCGGCGCGGTGCGGCAGACGAGCTATATCGTGCAGTGACTTATCCGAAAACCGGAAAAATTGCACGCTCGAACGGCCCATGGCGCGGGATGTCGGAACCAGGTAAATTCCTTTCTCGGCAATGGCGAAATTCCGTGAGAATGCCGGCCCGTTTTCAAGCACTAATTTTTCTTCGCCGCCATTCGCCGGCACTTTCCAAAATGGTGTATTCATGATGGCGATGCGCCGCGGATACTTGGAGTAGTAAAGCGTTTTGCCGTCCGGCGATTCTAGCGCAAAGTAACCGCCTTGCGTGGTAATCTGTTTGGCGTCGCTCCCGTCGGCGCGCATTTTCCAGACCTGCATATCGCCGTTCCGATTCGATGCGTAGTAGATGAACTTGCCGTCGCGCGACCAGCTTGGGACCAGATCTGAAGACTGGCCCGACGTGAGGCAATCGTTTTTGCCGCCGGCGGCATCCATCAGATAGATCCTCGACTTTCCTTCGAGGCGCGCGTCAAACAAAATCTTCCTGCCGTCGGGGGACCACACCGGAGCGCCTGGGACGGCGCCGCTGAAGTTGGTAAGTTGCATCAGATTCCCGCCCGCGGAATCGGAAATCCACACCTCCATGGAGCCGGTGCGGTCGGAAATGAAGCTGATTCTGCTGCCGTCCGGCGAATAGGAAGGATTGAACTCGTTCCGTGGCGAGCTGAGAACAATTGCGGGAGCGCCCATGGTAAGCCCGTCCGCGCCAATTGGGATTCGCCAGATATTCGTATCGAAGTTGTAATGCATGAACGCCAGACGGTGCGCGGCGGAGGAGATTGCCGGATGAAGCACTCGTTCGCCCGCGAAATCTACGCGCGCCGGTTCAGTATCCACGGACAACGGACTGGCCGGAATACGCCAGAGCGTGGTGCGGGGGCCCATCCGCGTGGACACAAAAAGAATGTCTTTTCCGTCCGGAGTCCACACCGGGCTTGCAGCCTCACGCCGGTCGGACGTAATCGGCTTCGGAAGCGAGTCGAACTGCATGTCCGGACCGATGCGGCCGACGTATAGCTCGGCCACGCCGACCGCCGTCACCCGGCAAAAGGCCAGGAACAAGCCGTCGGGAGAAAAGGCGGGGCCGAAGTCACCCAGATTGGAGGGCGGTGGCGACGTGATCTTGGCGCTCTTTCCGTCTGCTACGGCGAAAGTAAATAAGCTGGTGGGCTCGGCCGGGTCTGCTTTCCCACTGGCCACAAGAAATTTGCCGTCCCGCGACCAGGAAAGCTGCCGGCTGGCGGCATCACCGTCGTACCGCGCAGAATAAAGTTGGCCGATCTTGCGTTCCGCGCCGCCCAGGGCCGGCACCACCAGAATGTCGAGAATGCCGTTGTGAAAACGCTGGAATGCGATTGACCTTCCGTCGGGGGACCAGACCGGGGTGAAGTCGATCCCCGGATCCGTCGTTAACCGCAGCGGCGGGTCAGGGCCGACGAGTTTGACATATATATCAAAGTTGTCCTCCTTTTCGCCGTTCCAATTGAACGCGACCCGATCCCCTTCGGGAGAAAAAGTCGGAAAGCCTACCGCGCCCTGGTAGCTGGTCAACGGCACCGGAGTGAGGGGTTGCGTAATGTTGTTGTGCCGGCTGATCACCCATAAGACGGCTACGGCGAGTACCGAAACCGTGGCGGTCGCGATGCCCCACCTCGCTTGCCGCCCCCGATGACGTTCCACAGGGCGGCCGACAACCAGGAAATCTCCGGCGGCAGTATCCACCGCAATGTCGCGCACCGGACCGACAAAACGGTAGCCGTTACTCGGTAACTCTTCGATGTAAGAAGAAGTTTCGGAAGCTTCGGCCAAAAAATGCCGCAGTACCGCAATATTTTGGATCAGATTGGTCTGATCGACGGGCGTTTCTCTAGAGACGCTCCTTAGAAGTTCGTCGGTGCCTACCACGGCGCCTCTGCGCCCCACCAACGTGATCAGGACTTCTATAGCTTGGAGGTTGAGAGGAACGGCCTTGCCGTGGCGAAGGACGACTTTACTCTTAGAGTCCAGTCGAAAAGGCCCAAACTCCAAATAACGCGTTTCCATTTGAGATCCGGCCATGATGCTTAATCGATAACAGAAAAACCCACTTTTAAAGCCGCTGTGCGAATTAGTTGATATTATACAAAACTTAATCCGCGCGGGTTGCGATAAGTCTTACGTTTGGAAGATTCTGGACTTACCCGTTTCTTGCCTTAACCAGGTGGTTGACGGCGCGAAAATAGATAAGAAGCGCCCAGCAATAATACGCCGAGCGCAACAAACGCGACAATCCGGTAGACCCGCATCAACTGCCATACATCATAGAAATACAGCTTCAGAATCACAACCCCGATCAGCACTAATCCGAGCGTTCTCTCCGCACGACCGCGGCGCGCAACGCCTATTCCAATAACCACCACAGCGTACGCGGTGAACAGTATAGATTCGGCGGCGCTCTCGGTATTCGTTACCGTCTCCGGACGGGAGTTGCGCAGCGACCACACGGAGACCTCGAGTGCCAAGGCGGTCAACAGGGAGAAATGAGCCGCCACCCAGATCCCCAATCGCTGCATTGCGTTGCGCGTCCAGGCCGCGGCGGCGAAGTGGCAGCTGGCGACCGCCACACCGGTGACGAACCGCGCGTTCCAGACCAGGGCGAAATTGGCGTTGCCGGCGAACATTTCGAAGTCAATGAAGAAGAGATGACCCAAGCTGAGGGCGAAAACGGGAATTGCGGCCGCTGCCATCCAGTCACGCTCGAACATTCGCGCGATCCAAACCAGAAGGGCAGCCTCCAGAGCCCACGAGATGGCGACGGTATAACCTCCGAACTGAATCGGAATCGCGAGCGTGGCGAAGACGATTGCGGCTCCAATGGCCACCGCGCGCGAGCGATTCTCCGCGCGCAGCACGTACGCTAAGCCGAGATAAAGACCAGCAATCAGAACCGCCACGAGCCCAAGAACGTCGTGGTGATTCACCGATAGCTCGGCATATAGAGCGCGGAAGCTGAAGATTCCGCTGGCGCCGAAGATCAGCAGGTCGGGCGCCGTTACTGGCCTATGGCGAGTCAACAGTTTCAACGGTATCCAGGCGACGAAAATGCCCAACGCCGCAATCGAGAATACGAGTTGGGACGGCAGCGGCGCGGCATATAAGGAGCCAAGGTAACTGAACCAGCAAGCCAACAGAACGAACGGAGGGCCCCCATTGATCCGCCAGCGATCGGCAAGCGCCAACCCGGCGATGCTTAGCCCCAGACCGAGCACCACCAAAATCGAGGGATCTGGTTGCCAGACGGCAGCGATGGCCGCGGCCGTTAATACCTGGGCAGCGGCGAAGTATGTCAGAGGCTGGAGCCGGACAAATAGCGCGTAAAACACCGCCAGAAAAAGGGTTGCGGCGATTTGTTCGACGTGGCGTTGACCATTTATCAGCCAATCCGCATACAGAAACACGGTTGCCACCGCCGCGATGGGTTCGAGCCCGCGCCATTTCCGGAGTTGCGCCAGCCACAGCGCGCTAACGTCCAGCAGCGCCACAAAACTGAACAGAATCCGAGGATGATCCACGCCCGTGTTGAGCAAAAACGGAGCGGCATATCCACCGAACATCCCCAAGGCGGCGATAGCAATCGCGGAGTATCGCAACGCGAGCCACCCTGCGAGCGCGGTAGTCGCGGCTAAGAGCGCAAACACGACCGCCTGCGGCCAAAGATGGTAAAAGCCGAACGCGGCATAAAACGAGACATACAGGGTCGCGATTCCGGTGCCGGTAATGCCCTGCGCAAAAATCTCCTGGTCCCGACGCCAAAAGAAATCGCCCGCGGCGAGTGCGGCCATGCCGGCGACGATTCCCAGCAGAACACGTCCGGTTTCGCCGATCCATTGATTCTCTACCGCGTACTTGAAAAAGAAGGCGATGCCGAGAATCAGCGTGATCGCGCCAACCCGATTCACCCACGTGAGCCCCAGCTTCGTTTCGAAAGCGCTACTGGCAGGCTCGGGAGCAACCGACGATGCGACCACAGGTTCCGGCGCAACCACCGGAGGTTCCGGTTGGAGATCGATTTTCAGCGCGCGCTCGATCGCTTCCACCCGGCGGTCGCTCTGCTGCTGGTTGCGGGTCAGCCGCTCAATGGCGCCTCGAAGCTCACTGAGGGCATCGTCATCCGGCATCCGCTTCCCCCAGGGTGAAGCCCTCCCATCGCGCTACCACCGCACTTGCCAGACAGTTCCCGAGCACGTTTACCGAAGTGCGCGCCATGTCCATTAGCGCGTCCACGCCGAGGATCACCGCAATGCCCTCCATCGGAAGCTGGAAACTGGCGAGCGTTCCCGCCAAGACGACGATGGCCGAGCGCGGAATTCCCGCCATACCTTTGCTGGTCAGCATCAACGTCAGCAGCATCAGCAATTGCTGCCCGAAGGACATCGAGATGCCCGCCGCCTGCGCCACAAATACGCTCGCAAGCGATAGATAGAGCGTCCCCCCATCCATATTGAAGCTGTAGCCGGTGGGGAGCACAAACGCGACGATGTGGCGGGGCACTCCGAACGCTTCCATGTTTTCCAGCGCCAACGGCAATGCGGCTTCGCTCGACGCGGTGGAGAACGCGATCAAAAAGGGTTCGCGCACCGCTGCGACGAATCGCCGCAACGGAATTCGCGCGATCGCAACCACCGTGCCTAGCACCACCACGATGAAGATCACCAGCGCCAGATAAAGCGTGCCGATCAATTTACTCAACCCGAACAGGACCGCAACGCCCTTGCCGCCAACGGTAACCGCCATCGCGGCGCCCACTCCCAGCGGCGCTAAATACATCACGTAGTTCGTGTACCGGAACATGACTTCGGCGAGCGACCCGCAAAACGAAACCACGGAGCTCGCCTTCACCCCGATGGCCGAACAGGCAGCGCCGAATAGAAATGAGAACACGACGATCTGCAACACGTCGCCGCGCGCCATGGCATCGATCACGCTGGCTGGAAACGCGTGCTCAATGATGGCCGACGCGGAAGGCGGCGCCGCCACCGGGGACGTCTCCGCGGCGGATTTCGCCAAATGCACTCCGTCTCCGGGCCGCAGCAAATTTACCATACCGAGCCCCAGAAACAACGCCGCCGTCGTCACAAGTTCGAAGTAGACGATTGCCTTGAGCCCGATGCGGCCCATCTGTTCAATGTCGCCCGCGCCGGCTACCCCATACACCAGCGTGCCGAAAATCAGGGGTGCGATGATCGATTTAATCAGCCGAAGGAATATGTTGCTTACGGGCGCAAGTTGCACGGCAAGGCCCGGTGCGAACACGCCCAGCGCGATGCCCGCCGCCATGGCGATGAAGATCCAGCCAGTGAGCGATACGCGAGATACCCATTTCACCGCTCGCCCCATTTCAGTTTTTGGCGCAGCACATCGAAGAACATTTTCTGCGGCGGACGCACCAGGTGCAGCGAGAAATCGGAAATGCGGCACTCGATGCGGTCGCCTTCATGCAGGTGCTCTCCAACTTGGCCGTCGATGGTCAGATAGGCATCGCGGTCTCCGGCGCGATTCAGCATCGTGATGACACTCGAAGAAGGCACGATCACCGGGCGGTTGGCCAGCATGTGGGGACAGATCGGCGTAAGGCAGAACGCCTCGACGGACGGATAGACAATCGGGCCGCCGGCCGACAGCGAATAAGCCGTCGATCCGGTAGGCGTAGAAACAATCAGGCCGTCGGCCTTGTACGCGCACACGAATTTCTGATCGACCAGCGCCTCCAAGTCGATCATGCGCGCGATCGCCGCCTTGGTCACGACCACATCATTCAGCGCTTCGTACCGAGCCACAACGGTGCCCGCGCGTACCAGATCGGCGTGCATCAGGCGGCGCTTCCCGATGCGGTGGGCGCCACTGAGCGCGCGTTCGAGCTCGGGGAAAAGATCGTCGGTGGTGATGGCCGTCAGGAATCCGAGACCGCCGAGATTCACTGCAAATAGGGGGATCTCACGCCCGCGGATCGCCCTGGCCGCCGAGAGTAGAGTCCCATCGCCGCCCAGTACGATGACCAGATCGCAGCCGTCTGGAACGTCCTCGCGCGGCATCCCTTCGCAATCCGCGTAAGCAGCCGTTTCGCGATCGCAGCGCACGGAAACATTGCGCGCCGCCATCCAAGCCATGAGCTGCGGCACCACGGTCACGGCCGCCTTGACGTTGGGTTTTGAGAAGACGCCGACTTGGGTGGCCATGGTCAGGATGCGCCCGCTTGCCGCGCATGCAGCAGAAATTCCCGATTGCCTTCAGCGCCGAGGATAGGACTTTCGATCATATCGGTATCGAAACCAGACGCGCGCACCGCCTCCGCCACGCGGTCGCAAGCGGCTTTGTGCAGCGCCGCCTCGCGCACGATGCCGCCCTTTCCAACTTGGCCTTTTCCCACTTCGAACTGGGGCTTCACCAGGATCACCATTTCTCCCCGAGGCTTCAGCAGTGGGATCAGCGCCGGCAAAATCAGCGTCACAGAGATGAAGCTTACGTCGCACACCAGCATATCGGCAAGCTCCCCAATATCTGCCGGCGCGAGGTGACGCGCATTCACGCCCTCATGCAGCACCACGCGGGTGTCCGTGCGAAGTTTCCAATCGAGCTGCCCCGCACCGACGTCCACGGCATGAACGCGGGCCGCTCCCGCCTGCAGCAGGCAATCGGTGAATCCCCCCGTCGAGGACCCAACGTCGATACAAGTTTTCGCTGTCACATCGATGTGAAACTCGCGCAACGCCGCGGCAAGCTTGAATCCGCCGCGACCGACAAACGGAGGTCTTGCCAGCACTTCCAGCGCGATCCCGGCATCCACCGCCTGCCCCGCCTTCAACGCCTTCTGCCCCGCCACCAGAACTTCGCCCGCCATGATCAACCGCTGCGCTTTTTCGCGCGATTCCGCCAGCCCCTTCTTAACCAGCAGAACGTCGAGGCGCTGCTTCATGATTTGCGGTGCACAATCAAATCGGCTATTTCGCGCAACCGGGCGGCGCGGCTTCCGAACACGTCCAGGGTGCGGTGCGCGCGGTCGCATTCGAGGCGCGCCATTTCCCGCGACCGCTCCAATCCATAGACTGCCGGAAACGTAATCTTGTGCTGATCGGCGTCCTTGCCGGCTGTCTTACCGAGAGCGTCCGAAGATTCCTCGACGTCCAAAATGTCGTCCACGATCTGAAAGGCGAGCCCGATGTGTTCGCCGAAGCAGGAAAGCGCCGCCACCTCGTCGTGCGTTCCGCCGGCATGCAGCGCGCCGAGGCGCACGCTGGCGCGCAGCAGGGCACCGGTCTTGGCGCGGTGAATGGAATCGAGCAGCGCGGCCGTGGGGGGCTGGCCTTCGCCTTGGATATCAGCCACCTGGCCACCGATCATCCCGCCAACCGTGCCCGCCGCCGCGGCCAACTCGCGAATCATGCGCACCTTCCGCTCCGATGAAACCTGTGTGAGCTCGGCCAGTATCTGAAAGGCGATGGTCAGGAGCGCATCTCCCGCCAGAATCGCCATGGCTTCGCCGAATACCTTGTGGCAAGTTGGCTTGCCGCGGCGATAATCGTCATTGTCGAGCGCCGGCAAATCGTCGTGAATCAGCGAATACGTGTGGATGCACTCTAGCGCGCATGCCGTTTTCACCGCGCCCGCCGCCTCGTCCGAGACGGTTCGCGCCGCTTCAATGCACAGGATGGGGCGGATGCGTTTCCCGCCCGCAAACAGGCTGTAACGCATCGCTTGGTGGATAGTCTGTGGCGCAGCCGTTTCGGGTGGAACCAGCGCGTTCAATTCGTTTTCGATCAGTTCCTGCTGTTCAGGAAGGTATTCAGCCAGACTCATGCTTTGGTTTCGGCGCGAAAGGGCTCCGGCTGCAGCTTCCCTTCTTTGCGAATCAGCATCTCCACTCGCGTCTCGGCCTCTTCAAGCTGCTTGCGGCAGTTCTCGGAAAGTGCCATCCCGCGTTCAAAGAGCTGGAGGGATTGTTCCAACGGAAGGTCGCCGGACTCGAGCTGTTTCACCGTCTTCTCCAATTCGTCCAAGCAGGATTCGAAGTTGGCTACGGGTTGTTCGCCAGGTTGAGTTTCCGTCATTGGTTCATTCTAACCAAGGTGCATGGATGGGGGCGCGGCGCGACGGCTGTGAGTGGCTTGGGTCGGAAGCTCCGGCTTTATGCCAAAAGTGCCGTGACATCCGCTTCATGCGTTACTCAGGAATCGTGCGACGCGCTCTCCATTGAGGACCATCAGCACAGTCTTGAGGCTTGGAAGTGGGCATAAGCTGGAGCCCAAGAGCAAGCTCAGACCCGCGAGTCGAATTCTATCCTGAACCGCGCGGAATTGACTCAGTGTTCCGGGAAACGACATCGCCATCCGGAGGAAAGCCAGCATCGAAGTGGGTTGGAGACTGCTATTTGTTGGCCTATGCAAGGCAAATCCAGGCGACCCTCGTTACCTTCGACGCAGCGCTCCACGCTCTCGCTGGCAAGCAGGGACATCGCTCCATTGTTCCGGGTTGATGCAACCGGCTGGTGAAACCGGCGACCGTTTGGCGCGGCGGATAACCGTCCTACATCTTCAGTAGCCGCACGTTCCCGTTGGTCGTCGTAATATCCAGCAGCGGGCCGCCGTTTCCGATTGTTCCCTCCAGATGATGCTTGGAAACTTCTCCCTGCCCGCTGGTCGAAAAGTCACTCGTGATCGAGGAGTTCGTCGTTGCCGCCCGCACTCGCGCGCTGGTCGAGGCGGGCAGATGGAAGGTGATCGGCCCGTTCGTACTGCTCGCGCGGATGTCGCTCGACGGCGCATTGTCGAGCGTCAGGTCGATCGATCCATTCGAAGTGGTGAGCTTCAGCGGCGAGCCCGATGGGGTGGACGGTAAATGGAGGGAAATTCCGCCGTTTGACGTAAAGGCTTCGAAGGGGCCGCCACGAATCGCATCCGCGCGCACGCGGCCATTGCTGGTGTGCAGCGTTACGCCTCCATTTACGTCCTCGACGTCGATGGATCCATTCGTCGTTGTCGCGTCAACGCCGCCCTCGAACCGCGCGACATGCACTTCGCCGTTGCTGGTGCGCAACCGGGCGACGCCCTGAATATCGCTGGCCCGGACGGCGCCGTTACTGTTGCTGATGCGGTCCAACTGAACTTTTCTTGGCACCTTCAGCACGTAACGCGCGCCCATGTTTCCCCAGCGATCGGACGGCCGGACGGTCCGGATATAGATCGAATCCGCGGAGGGCGTCACATCGATCTTGATGGCGTCCCGCATCGCCTCTGTAGCCGCATATTTCACGCCGGAGATGTCGACCGTATTCTGGTCCCACCCGGTAATTTCCACTGAACCGTTGAAGTTTTCCAGATTGATGCGACCGCCCGATTGCAGAGGGAAGTTGTAATGGAAACTGGTCTGGAAACGGTCCGAGTTGCCGAATTCCTCAATGTCGCAGCCGGACAGCAGCAGTGAAACGGCGAGTACCGCCGGAAAAAGGAAGCGCTTCATGATCTCAGAATACGTAGATTCCGCGCCGTTTGTTCCGGACTTCGTCAGTTCACCGCCAGCGTCACGTTCTTCTGACTCACGATGCCCGAGACGTTCATCACAACCGGCACCGAACCTGAAGTAACGCCCGTGGGCACGCGCACGTTGATCTGCACCATCCCGAACGGCATCCCCGGTGCGGCACCGGCATACAGAATTTCCGCGTCTTGGCTGTCAATCGTGACCGAAACCGGCAGGGCGGCATCAGGAGTAGCTTCCTCCACAATCTCGCCGTCGGATACGCCCGGAATCGTAATTCCCGCTCCGGTAGCGTAGAGCACCACGACCGAGCCCCGCGCAGCCGGATTCGATGGAGAATTAACGCTGGCATCTTGATTCAGAAAAGCACCGGGGCCAGAGCCGGATGCATCCAACGCGAAGAGTCCCGGAGCGGCATTTACCACGGGAACCGTCACCGGATCGGTGCCCTTGCTAGCCGTCTCCACCAAGACTTGCGTGGTTCCCGAGACGCTCATCGGAACGAACGCGCTCACTTGTCCGGATGCCGCGTAGACCAGGGGCGCGGCCGTGCCATCGAAAAGAACGCGGGTGCCGGCCAATTCGCTGGCCAGCTTTCCAATGGAATCCAATTGGAGCCCCGCGAGGGCTGTGGGCCCGAACCCATGCCCGAAAATGGTGATCAATTCGCCCGGAGCCACCGCGCCGCCGGCATAGCTGGCCGCGTTGACCACGGCGCTCACTTCGCGCGGCGCGGCAAACAAGCCATAGACCGCGAGCTGGTTGGAGAATGTCGGTACGTACACTTTGCCGTTCGCCACCGTCGGCGTCGCGAACTTCGCGAAATATCCGTAGCCGTCGCGGGTTGCATCGGTAGAGCTGTTCCACAGTTCGTGCGTCAGATCCTGTGCGTCCAGTGCATGCAGCGTTCCGCGCGACAGATATTTGTCGTCGTCCGGAACCGTTTCCCAGAGGATGCCGGATCCCGCATCGTCCCCGTGAGCTGAAATCGCAATGCCTTGATAGGGAAGAAATATCGGCACCTTGCTGACACTCGAGGGCAGTGTTGCGATATGGGTTCCGTTCAGCCGGTAGCTCTGCACAAATTGGCTCTGGCCCTGCGCATAGATCAACGTCTCGGACGCACGCGGCCAGATCGCCATGTTGAAAATACCGACCGCCACGGCCTGGAAGCTCTGCAGGATCTGTCCGTTCCCGTTCTGCTCATGACCCATGCTGTTACGGTCCATCAGAAACATGACACCCAGCTTGCTGCCGCCAAGCAGCAGGTTTGTGCCCGGAATCAGGATCGCGCCGGACGAACCCACGTCGTTGTCGTCGTCATTCAGTCCCGACCAGTTGTCGGGCGTAAACCAATCCGCCACCGCGAGCGTTCCACCCGAGGGCGTGAGTTTAAGAATGCTCTCGCCGAACGCCGTCTGCCCGTCATAGGTTCCGTTGGCGGTGACCGCGAAAATGTTCCCGGCGTCATCGGCCGCCAGCCCTCGTCCCGACTGCCACACGGAGCCGCTCGCGCCGTTCGGGGTTACATTGAAAACCGCGGTCTGGCGCTGCACATTCGCGGCGCTGTATCCCATGATCCAGCCGTGATAATTCGGGCCGCCATCGGCGTGCGAGCCGAACGCGATATAGATCGATCCATTCAGCAGTAGCAGGCCGGGCCGCTGCAGATGCTGGGACGCGTCGAATGCGAGCAGGCCCAGTTGACTGCCGTTGCCAGTGCCGGAGATCGTCGCGCGCATCTCCACCGGCGCTCCGAACTTCTCGTGTCCGTCGAGCAGGTCGAGCGCGTGCAGGCTATATCGAAACACGCCGCTCACGGACGTGTCGGCAACGGCGTAAAGAGTGTTCGTCGCGGGGTCGATCACCGGGGTGCTCAAGATGCCGACTTCCGGCTGGATGTCCGTGAAATTGTAGTTCACGCTTCGCACTGGCTGCCCAAGATTCACCTGCCACAACGGCGCGTACTCAAAGGCCTCATCGGCATCGAACGCATAGACCGTGTTGTGCATCGTCGCCACGAACACCACGTTGCGTGTGCCTTTGCCCGGTATGTTCAAGTTACTGGCGTAAAGCGGCTGAGCATAGATCTGCCCATCGACCTGCCGCGCAAACAGCTTGCCGAAGCGGCTAAGCGTCACGTTGCCGGTGTTCAGAATCGCTTCGTTCAAATTCGCGCTGGTGCGCTCATTGCCGTAGTTGGCGGTGAGGACATGCACTTGCGCCGACGCGGAGCAAACCGCGGCGCAGAGCAGTAGCCCGGGCCACCATCTCCGGGATTGAGCGATGTCGATGGGAAAACCCAAGCTTCTATAAGACCGTGTTCCCGGCAAAAGTTTCGGCCTGGTTAACGATCGGCCGCCTTCCCAAAATCAACCCACTGGCCCTCGCGCAGCACGCGTTCGATACCAGTACTGCGGCGGATCACCAGGTTGGCCGGCTCGCCCGCGGCGATGCGGCTGCTTCCATCGGCCGGCGAAATCAGCTTTCCGCTCGCGTCAATTCGCTCGGAATCCTGCGGAATCGGCGTCATCGCCCGCGTTCCCACGTTGCGGATGCGCTTCCCCGCAATCACAATCACCGAGTCGTACACGGGTTTCGCGCCGGTGCCATCGAACAGCACGCCGCCGACAATCACTTTCAGCGGCTGCTCACGATCCGATCGGCATGCGGCCGCAAACAGAGCGAGCAGCACAATAACATAGGCGAGACGGGACACTCCCTCATTGTCGCCTTTGATCATAGTGCGACAATGAAAATTGCTAAAAAGAACATGGGCTCGGGCGGCGTTCCCGCTCGCGATTATCCTGCTGACATCATGCGGCAGCGATCGCAGGGCGCGGATGGAAGCTTCTCTGCCGCTGGCCCACATCGACGAAGCCACGGCGGCGACGCTTTCCGGCCGGGTAATTTTCGCCGGGGAGGCACCCGTTATGCCCGTGATCGACATGTCGGCGAACCCTATGTGCGAACGCCAGCACCACACTCCGTCCAAATCGGAACAGGTCATCGTCAACCCGAACGGCAGCCTTCGCAACGTTCTCGTCTGGGTCAAGGAGGGTCTTCCCAAAGCTCGCTGGCAGGCGCCTCAGACAGCCGCCACCCTCGATCAGAACGGCTGCGTTTACCGGCCGCATGTGCTCGCCGTGATGGTCGACCAACAGGTCGAGATTCTGAACGACGATCCGGTGAATCACAATGTTCATGCCGAATCCACCGTGAATGCAGCCTGGAATGAATCGCAGCCGCCGCGCGCCGAGAAAAACTTCAAGCGATTCACCGAACCCGAGGAATGGTTTCCGGTGACGTGCAGCGTGCATCCGTGGATGCGCAGCTATGTCTCCGTGGTTGCCCACCCGTTCTTCGCGGTCACCGGCGACGACGGCAGCTTTTCGATCAAAGGCCTTCCGCCTGGGACTTACATAGTCGAAGCGGTCCACGAAAAGTACGGACGCAAAACTTCGAGAATCACCGTAGGACCCAAGGAATCAAAAATGGTGGATTTCAGTTATGCAGGGTAGTGCAAATAATCCGCGCCTGCACCGGTTCGCGAAACTGCTCGCCGTTTGCACGCTTTTCCTGGTAATCGCGGGAGGCCTGGTGACCAGCAATGATGCGGGCCTGTCGGTCCCCGATTGGCCGCTCTCGTACGGCAAGCTGATGCCTGCGATGGAAGGCGGCATTTTCTATGAGCACGGCCATCGTATGATCGCGACGCTGGTCGGCTTCCTCAGCGTTGTCCTGGCAATTTGGCTCTGGCGCGCGGACCCCCGGCCGTGGATGAAACGGCTCGGAGTGGTGGCTGTTTTGGCGGTGATCGCACAAGGATTGCTGGGCGGTTTGACGGTGATTTATCTGCTGCCAAAATCGGTCAGCGTGACGCATGCCTCTCTGGCGCAGTTATTCTTCTCGCTCACCGTCGCCATTGCGCTTTTCACTTCGGAATCGTGGAATCGCGGCATGCCTCGGGTCGAAGATCGTGGTTGGCCTTCGGTCCGGGCGCTGGCGCTCGCCGCGCCGGTCTGCATTGTCGGCCAGTTAGCATTGGGAGCCGCCGCGCGGCATAAAGCAATTGGCGCGATTTACCATATCTGCGGTTCTTCCATCGTAACCGCCGTCGTCTTGTGGCTGGTGGTGACACTTCTGGTTCGCTACTCCGACCACGTGGAATTGCGACGTTCCGCGCTGGTATTGCTGGTGCTCACGTTCGCACAATTATTCCTTGGGATCGCGGCCTACATGAGCCGGATTGCCACGGCTGACGCGGTCCAGCCGATGCCGGTGATGATCACCTTCACGGTGCTCCACGTCGCTTTCGGAGCTCTTCTGCTGGCGCGTAGCGTCGTCACTGCCATCCACGTGCGCAACGCCGTCCGCGAACCGCTGGGCGCGGTCACTGCCGGTTATAGCACCGTCGCCGTGAAACGAGAAGCGTGAAGGACTACATCGCACTCACGAAGCCGCGCATCACCTGGCTCATCTTGATGAGCACAGGAGTGGGTTATTTTTGCGGCCTGCGTTCGCCGTGGAGTTGGCTATCGTGGGCCAGTTGGAATCCGCTGCTCGGCACGATCTTGGGCACCGCGCTGATCGCTTCCGGCACCGCCGCGCTCAATCAATGGTATGAGCGCGAAGCCGATTTCAAGATGCGCCGCACGGCCAAACGCCCCTTGCCAGATCAGCGGTTAACGCCAGCGCGCGCCCTTGCGTTCGGCGCCGTTCTGTCGCTCGCCGGATTCCTCGAGCTTGGATTCGGCGTGAACTGGCTGGCCGCCGCGCTCGGGCTGTTCACGCTCGGCAGTTATCTATTCGTCTATACGCCCCTGAAGCAGCGCTCTTCGCTCTCGACTGTCGTTGGCGCGATTCCAGGGGCCATGCCTCCACTCATCGGTTACGCCGCGGCGAATGGGGCGCTCACTCCGGAAGCATGGACTTTGTTCGCGATTCTGTTTTTCTGGCAATTCCCCCACTTCCTGGCCATTGCCTGGATGTATAAGGACGATTACGCGCGCGCCGGAATTCGGATGCTGCCCGTGGTCGATCCCGATGGCAAATCCACCGCGCGCCAGATCGTGGTCTATGCGTCGACGTTAATCCCCGTCAGCCTCTTTCCATCATTGCTGGGGATGACGGGAAAAATATATCTCGTGGGAGCGCTTGCGCTCGGCCTTTGGTTCCTGTACGCCGGAGTCCGCGTCGCGTTCGACCGCACCATCTTGCGTGCGCGCCGAGTGCTCATGGTTTCGGTGATCTATCTGCCTCTGATATACGGGCTAATCGTATTGGACCGTCAGCCGCTGTGAGGCCCGGTTCCCTTTGTCTCGGAGCGCTTGTGGCTCTTGCCGCGTGCGCGCCGCATCGCGATCTACCGGTCCTCGGCCAAGTACCCGAGTTCCATCTTACCTCTCAGGAAGGTCTCGAATTTGATCGGCGCGAACTTCTGGGCCACGTCTGGGTGGCCGACTTCATCTTCACGACGTGCCCCGGCCCATGCCCGCGTATGAGTTCCATGATGCACAAGCTGCAGACCCAGACGGCCGACGTGCGCGACATCCGCCTCGTGTCGTTCACCGTCGATCCGGCGCACGATCTGCCGCCGATACTGCATGCTTATGCCTCCCGCTTCCAGGCGCAGCCGGCGCGTTGGACTTTCCTTACGGGCGACACGGCAACTCTACAGCACCTGGCGCGCGATGTCTTCAAGCTCGGCGATGTGGATGGCTCGTTAAACCACAGCACGCGTTTCGTCTTGATGGATCAGAAAGGCCGTATTCGCGGCTATTATGGCACTGCGATGGATGATCCGGTTTCGCAAGTCGAGGGCGACGCACGACAGCTTCGAAAGGAAGCCAATTGATTACGCTGCACGACTTGCCGACGGTGAACGCCGTGCTGAACGCGACGTCAGCCATACTGCTGGTGATCGGCTACACGCTCATCCGGAGACGGAAGGTGGACGCGCACCGCAAGGTGATGCTGACGGCGTTCGGTACGTCAGTCGCGTTTCTGATTTGCTATTTGATCTATCACGCGCAGGTGGGTTCGGTGCATTTTCCGCACACCGGAAAATTACGGGCTGTTTACTTAACCATCCTGACTACCCACACGATCCTGGCCGCCGCTGTGCCGGTGCTCGCGATCATTACACTGAATCGCGCCTTGAAAGCGCGATTCGACAAGCACCGCAAAATTGCGCGTTGGACGTTCCCGATCTGGCTATATGTAAGCGTGACTGGCGTCGTGGTCTACGCCATGCTGTACCACTTATAGCAGGCGGAAATTTACTTCAATGGTGGCGATCACGGCCACCGGCTGCCCGTTCTTCAGACCCGGCTTAAACTTCCATTTGTTCACGGCTTCGATGGCCTTCTCGTCCAGCCCGAGCCCTAAACTCCGTACCACGCGAATGTTGCGCGCGTGCCCATCGGGATCGACCACCAATTGGATCATGACCGTCCCCGAGTACTTGGCTTTACGCGCTTCTTCGGAATATTCAGGATCGACTTTGTAAAGAACTTGCGGTGCCGAAACCCCGCCGCCCACGCGATACGTGCCGCCTCCGACGCCGCCGCCTTCTCCCGGTCCGAATCCGGCACCCTTACCGGAACCGACGCCGCCGCGATCACCCGTCCCAATACCGCCGCCCGATCCCGGCCCGTTCGAAGCCGGCCCGATCTTGGCCAGCGGATCGCCCAGGTTGGGCATGTTGACATTCGGAAGCACTGTGTCCGGCGGAGCCACAATGGTCGGTTCCATCACCAACTTGGGATGCTCATTCTTGACCACAGCCGAAGGAGGAACGAATTGGCGAAGCGCAATCTTCGGAAGCTTGCCTTTGCTAGCCGGGATTGGAGAGCGATCGCCGCCACCACCGCCACCCTGCATGGTGTTCTTCTTCGGCGCCTGCTCGGGGATATAAGGAGCCAGATTGGGATCGACTAAATGGACAACTTCTTTCATCTTCTCCTGGACTGCGCGGTTGGACAGGACGGTGAACAGGAGGGCAACCACAGCCGCGTGAATCCCCAACGACATGAGGTTGGACTTGCGGTCCGGGCGGTACATGCCCCAAATATCCTTGACCATCACAGGCTGTGAAGTGACTTCAAGCGGTGGCAGAACCGGGGGGTGAATAGTTTCCCGAATCGTTTGGATAAACGACTTGTACCAGGGCTCGTCTGCCCCTACGGGCAACAACCGATCCAAATGGTCATTAGGCAGAGATTCAGGCATGGATTTCAGTCAACCTATTGGACGCTGGGCAATTTAAAGAGGTTCCTAAAAACGGAAGCCCGGGTGCGCCTCTCCTTGACAAGGAGTTTAGCATGCAAACCGAGTGCCACTTCGCATACAATGACCCTTTATGCTGAAACTTGCCAGCCTGTCCATCGGCGTCTGTGTGCTTGCTGTTGTCGCTACCGCCGCAGCCCCCAAACCCGACGTGGAGAGAGCCATTTCGGCCGCTGAAAAGGAATGGGCCGCCGCCGTAATTGCCGGAGATCGCGCCGCGCTCGAAAAGATTTTGGGCGACGACCTCGCCTACACCCATTCGAGCGCTAAGCATGAAACCAAAGCTCAGTTCATCGAAGCGGCTACCGGAGGGGCGCTGAAATATGAGTCGATCGATTTCAAAGAACCGCATATCACGCAATACGGCAACACCGTAGTGGTGACGCACAATATGACGATCAAGACCGCCCAAACCGGATCCAGCGACCTCTTTGTAACGCACGTCTGGGCCAAACAGAACGGTCGCTGGCAACTGGTGTCGCGGCAAGCGACAAAACTCACGCAGTAAAGGCGATCCCGCGCAAAGGCGCAGAGACCGCCAAGGGAACCCAGGAATTTTTCTTGGCGTTCTTTGCGGCTTTGCGTGGAAAGCCTTTTCTACTTATCGAAACTCCGCCTGCATACGCTCCAGCTCCGCCGCGCCCGGACACAACTTCTCATACGGCACCCGCGATAGTGCTGCTTCCGGCGTCTGGTTCATCTCGTGAACGTCGCCCACCGATTCATCTAAATAAAGAAGGCCCGTCACAATCTCGCCGCGATTCGCATGTTCGTGTAGATACGCCGTCACCGCGTGCCGGTCCGTTGGATCGTAATCCTCGGGCGTCGCCGTGAATCGCACCACGCTGCCGTCGTGCATGGTCACGTTCGTCACGCCGTGTTGCTCGATATGCGCCAGCACCTCGGCCGCCGCCGGCACAAAATCCGTCTCGGTCGCCTTGATCTGATGCTGCCGCGTATGCAAATAACTCTTCGTCGATCCGGCGTGATCGTTGAAAGTCACGCAGGGCGAAATCACGTCCACTAGCGCGAATCCGCGATGCGCAATCGCCGCCTTCAAAATCGGAACCAGCTGTTCCTTGTCTCCCGAAAAACTCCGCGCCAAAAATGTCGCTCCGATGCTCAGCCCGAGTTCCACCGGGTCGATCGGTGCCATCCGGTTCGCCTCGCCGCGCTTGCTCTTCGACCCCACATCGGCCGAGGCCGAGAACTGCCCCTTCGTCAAACCGTACACGCCGTTGTTCTCGATGATGTACGTCATCCGGACATTGCGGCGAATCGCATGACACAGA
>JBBROU010000017.1:0-52151 GCA_038229055.1 Bryobacterales bacterium
CATCACCGACGTGTTCTCCTGGGCCGCGCGTGAACTGCCGGAGTGGAACACCATATCGATCAGCGGATATCACATCCGTGAGGCGGGCTCCACGGCGATCCAGGAAGTCGCATTCACGTTCACCAACGCCATCGGCTATATTGAAGCGGCTTTAGCCGCGGGTCTGGAGATCGACCGTTTCGCGCCCCGGCTCTCCTTTTTCTTCAACGCCCACAACAACTTCCTCGAAGAGATCGCCAAATTCCGCGCGGCGCGCCGGCTTTACGCCAAACTGATGCGCGACCGTTTCCACGCGCGCGATCCGCGAAGCATGCTGCTCCGTTTTCACACCCAAACCGCTGGCTCGACTCTGACGGCGCAACAGCCGGACGTCAACGTAATTCGCACGAGCCTTCAGGCCATGGCTGCCGTCCTTGGCGGCACCCAATCGCTGCACACCAATTCGCGTGACGAAGCCCTCTCCCTACCGACCGAGGATTCGGCGAGATTAGCCCTGCGCACCCAGCAGATTGTCGCCTGCGAAACCGGCGCGGTGAACACGGCCGACCCAGTCGGCGGCAGTATCTATATCGAAAAGCTCACCGATCAGATCGAGGCCGGGGCCATGGACTACATCGCGCGAATCGACGCCATGGGCGGCACGCTGCAAGCAATCGAATCCGGATTCATTCAATCGGAAATTCAAAATGCCGCGTTCGATTTTCAAAAGGCCGTCGAGACGGGCGAGCAGGTAGTGGTAGGCGTGAACCGGTTTCGGATGGATGAGCTGGCGCCGATCCCGACATTTCGACTCAATCCGGAGTTGGAACGCGCACAGATCGAGCGCTTGCGCTCGGTCCGGGCTAGCCGCGATTCCGCGCAAGTGGAGCGAAGCCTCAGCGCGATCGAGGATGCGGCGCGAGGCTCGGAGAACCTGATGCCCCATATCCTCGCCGCGGCGGATGCCTACACCACCGTCGGTGAAATTGCCTCGCGGATGCGCCAAGTCTTCGGCGAATACCGCGAGACCGCCTAGTTCACTTGAATCTCAAATAGCCACTTGCGCGATTTGTTGTGCGATCGCGGAAACCGGCTGATAGGTCCAAGCGCGCTGGCGCAGACCCAGCTTGTGCATGATGCGTCCCACGTGATCCTGATCGTAGTGAACGCCGAAGCGCGCTTCAATGGCTGTGGCCAGCCGCGCTGTCGTCCAGCGATCGGTATCGAAGCCATGCGCCCGTGCGCCGTCGCCAAAAATGCGCGCGACACCTTCCAGTTGATCCGCGGTCAGGCGGCTGGGGCGTCCGGTGGCGCGCCGCTTATGCAGAGACTCGACCCCTCTACAGGTCAGAGCCTGGTGCCAGCGAGACGCAGTGGTCCGGCTGACCCCATACCTGCGGGCGACCTTCGATTGTGATATTCCGTTCAGCAGCTCTTTTGCCGCTGCCAAACGTCTGCGTTCCATTTCTTCGCGTGAAAGTAGGCCTTCGGTGGCTGTCATCCTTAAACGCGCGGAGCTGATTGCCTGAGCAACACCAGCATACCCGAGAACATGAAGATTGTAAAATGTTGTTGGAGAAATATGGCGGTTGGCGTCCTAATCACTCTTGCGATCTTCCAGATGTTCGCTGCACCACCGGCCCAGAACGCTCAGCAGCATTTGGCCGCGGCCCGTGCATTCGAGCTGAAACAAAACTACGCGAAGGCGGGCGAGGAATACCAGAAAGTGTTGGCATTGCGTCCCGATGACGCCGTCATCCATCAGAGCCTCGCTCTAACTTTTCATCTCCGCAACCAGTTTGACCACGCCATTCCTGAGTTCAAGCGCGCCCTTGATCTCGACCCGAACCTGTGGGGCTCCTTGCTTTTCCTCGGCATCGATTCTTATAAGACCAATCAGTTCGCCGCCGCGATCGGGTTTTTGCAGCAGAGCATGAAACTGAACGCCGCGCAATCGGAGCCCGAAGCGCGCTTTTGGCTCGGTGCGAGTGAAGCGGCGCTCGGGCACTATGCGGAAGCCATCGAGCACTACCGCCGGGCAGCCGAGCTCCGTCCGCGTGACATCGAGGTGCTCTATCAGCTTGCTGAAGCCTATGACGCGCAGGGTTCGGCTCTATTCGCGCAGATCGGCCATATCGAGCCGCGCGCCGCCGCGGTTTATCTGTTGCAGGCCGAACGTTTCGCCGCAGAGAACCGCGCAGAGTTGGCCGCGCGAGACTATCGGCGCGCGATCACGCTGCGCCCGGATTTCAAGGGCGGCGTTCCCGCACTCGAAAGGTCGAAATCGGCGGAGCCCGCCACGGACCTAGTCATCAGTGAAGCCGATGCCCGTGCTAACTTCGGGCTCGCGCAGTATCTGTACGCGCAAGGAGATTCCAAGGGCTCAGTCGAGCTGTTAACGCATCTCTCCAGCTTGAAACCATCCGGCGAAGGCGCCGCTCGGTATACGAACACGGCGCGTCAAGGACTGCCGGACGACAGCGGATGGTGGGTCCGTCTGACCGAAGCCCGATCGAAAGCGGACGCCCACTTCGGGGAGGATTCGCTGCTCCGCACTCTACTTCAAGAAGATCCCCGTAATCTGGATGCTCTGCTCGCTCTCGGTAGAACCTATAAACGGTGGGCTCAGGTGCTCCTCGACCGCATGGCGCAGATCAGTCCCGATTCCGCGCGTGTCCATCAACTGCAAGGGGAACAGCAGGAGAGCAAGAGTGAATACGAGAGCGCAATTCAGTCGTACCAGACGGCGTTAGCGCGAAACGCCGAGCAGTCCGGTCTGCGCTACGCCATCGGCAATGTCTATTGGAAGATGCATCAATCGGACTCCGCCGAGCGCTGGCTCAACGCGGAATTGAAGCGCAACCCCTACCACTCGCTCGCGCATCTCCGGCTGGGCAGCTTGTACACGGAGCAGAGTAAACCTGACGAAGCCATTCCCCATCTTCAGGAAGCCTTGCGCTTTCATCCGGAATGGATCGACGCGCGCATGGACCTTGGCCGCGCGCTTGCGCAAAAGGGCCGCTATTCCGTGGCGATCACTGAGCTGCAAAAGGTCGCTGCAGCCGACACAGCCAATGACCGCGTACATTACCTGCTCTCGAACGCGCTCCGCAAGCTGGGCCGCGACAAGGAAGCCGCAACCGAGATGACGCGTTACCAGGAACTCACGCGTCAGCGGTTGGAGCGTGCCCAGCAATCGGTCGGCGATGTCACCTCGAAGCAGAATTGACTTCTTCGATCTTCAAAATCTGATTAGTTTTCACGTGCTTCAATGTCTGGGTCTTCCCTGTTGGCCAACGCACGGTTAGCTCGTCAACAATATCCGCGGCGCCTAATCCGAAGTGAACGCGGAAGTCGCTGTGCGATTGATAGCTGCCGCCGCTCTTGACCTCGCGGATCTGAGTCAGTCCGCCCGCTTTCACACTGACGCGCGCCCCTACGGCATCGCGGTTGGAAACCGTGCCAGTCAGCTTCAACAGAATCCAGTGACCCGGGCCGCCGGGGTTGCGAATGATCGTTGGCTGCGCATCCAAATTCGAAATCACAATATCCATTGCGCCGTCATTGTTGAGGTCGCCGATCGCCAGGCCCCGGCCTGCTTCGGCCCGCTGAAACGCCGGCCCCGCATCCGCTCCCGCGTCTTTGAAACGCCCGTTTTTCAGGTTCAAAAAGTAAGATGGACGCTGCCGGTAGGTCGTCGCCAGTTTGTGCCGGTCGACTTCAGGGTAGACGTGCCCATTGGCCATCACGATATCCAGATAACCATCGTTATTCAGATCGACGAACTGCACGCCCCAGCTCAGTAAATTCCACGTCGGCTGCACCAGACCGGCGGAGCGCGTCACATCGGTGAAGTGTCCCGCGCCATCGTTGTGGAACAGTGTCTTGTAGTCCTCGGAGAACGTCGTCACAATCAGATCGAGCTTGCCATCATTGTCGAAGTCGCCGAAATCGACTCCCATGTCGGCCTGCTCGCGGCCATCTTCGCGCAACGCCACGCCGGCCGGCAGCGCGACTTCAGTGAACATGCCATTTCCGTCGTTGTGAAAGAGGTACGCGGGCAGGGAATCGTTGCCCACGAACAAATCGGGCCGCCCATCGTCGTCGTAATCGCCCCAAACCACCCCCAAGCCATAAGCGGGTGGCGCTTTGCCGATCCCCGATTTCACGGTGACGTCTTCAAAACGCCCTCCGCCCCGGTTGTGGAGCAGACGGCCATGGGCCGGCGTCAATCCGCGCGGGCCGCACTGCACGGGGATATCGAGATAGCGGCAGATCAGACTGTCCGCGGGAAGATGCTGGAAATCGAAGTCCAGATATTGCGACACGTAGAGATCGAGATTGCCATCGCCATCGTAATCGGCAAACGCGGCCCCGGAACTCCAACCCGTGATCCCGGTGCCCGATTCTTCGGTGAAATCGCGGAACGTGCCGTCTCCATTGTTCAGATAGAGGCGGTTGGCGCCGTAGTTCGTAATATAGATATCGTCGAAACCGTCGTTGTTTACATCCGCGATGGCGACACCCATGGTCCAGCGGCGGTCACCCAAACCGGCTTGGCGCGTCACGTCGGTAAACGTCCCGTCGCCATTGTTGCGGAAAAGCTTGTCCTCGGCGGTGTTGGTGTTGCTGCGTTCGGCTTCAATCGTGGATCCATTCACCAGGTAGATGTCGAGCAGGCCGTCATTGTTGTAATCGAACAGCGCCACGCCGCCGGTTATGGATTCGATGATGTAGTGCTTGCCCGGCGTGCCTGAAGTCAGCTTGAAATCAATCCCGGAACTCTTGCCCCATTCCCGGAAGAGGAGCGGCGACGCGGCCCCGAGCGCCAGGGCACCATAGAATAAAACCGGCCAGCCCCTCACGGCCGTCGGCCTTCGCTGACGTATCCCGCACCGACGATCGACTGTTGCATCACCGCTCGCTTGGTGCGTTCAAACAGCGCGAGATACTTCTCCGATTGCTCCCGCTCGCCATGGCGTAAACAAATCCGGCCCAAAACATAGTAAGCCTCATAGAAATCCGGCTCGAGCTCGATCGCCTTCATCAGGTGTAAGCGTGCCTCATCCGTTTCACTCGACTGGCTCAAGGCCCGCCCCAGTTCGAATTGGGCCTCGGCGTTCGAAGGCGCGAGCTTCACCGCTTGCTCGAAGGCCGCGATTGCCTCGGAACCGGAACCTTTGTTCGCCAGCGCTTTGCCCAGACTCAGAGCGTACTCGCCGGTTGCATGGATCGACATCGCGCGATGCAACGCATCTAGAGCTTTTTCGGAATCGCCCTGCCGCAGTTGCGCGCGGCCCAGCAGATACCATGCTTCGGGCTGGCTCGGATCCGCCTCCGCAGCCTGCATTAGCAGCCACATTGCTTCCGCACCCTGCGGCGCGAGATTGAGGCAACTTCTCCCCCCGGCACGCAACAATCGCTCGGAGTTTCCTTCATAGCGGCGAGCCAAACGAAGCAACTCAACCGCGGAGGCGAAGTGATACCGGTCCTGCACCTGTGACGCCAAATCCCAATAAAAATTCGCCATGTCTTGCGAGCGCTGCACTTTGGTATCTTCGCGAATTTCGGCCGCCAGCTCAGCGCAGGAATTGCGCTCCACCGCATAGAAAACCTTGGCTTCGCGTTGCGGCCCCAGCCGGCGAAATTGGTCCAGCAGCCCCCGGGCGTCTTCCGCCCGCCCTTCCTCCAAGCGCATCAACGCTAAATTCAAATAAGCGTGCGGGCTGTGCGGATTGCCCGCGATCACAGTCTGGAGCAGTTCCGAACCTTTGGCGAAATCTCTCGTACCCGCATAGCTCGCGGCCAGCAAATTGACGGCTTCGACATTTGTGAAATCAAAGTGGCGCTGTGACAATACGCGAATCGCTTCGGTATATTGCTTCAACAGGAAATGCGTCAGAGCCAGATAGAAACGGGGCTCGAACCCGTCTGGAGCGAGTGCCGACGCGGATTGAAAAGCGTTCAGAGCGTCGCGATAGTAGAGATGCTGGAACAATAAACGGCCCAGGCGCAGCATTATTTCCGCTGATTTTGGCGCCTCGGAAATTAGTTGCTGGGCATTTTCCAGCCCCGCGGCGGACTGGTGCGAGGCGAAATAGGCCGAAATCAGGTTGAATCTAACTCCTAAATTGCGGAAGCCGGCATCGATCGCCAATTCAAATCGGGCCGCTGCCTCACGTGATTTGCCCATGTCGCGATATAGCAATCCGAGCTGATAATACAAATCGCCGCGGTTGGACGCGCGCGTCAGTAGCTCCTCGAAGCACGCTGCCGCCGCCGTGTGATCGTTTCCTTTCGCCGCGGCCTGGCAGGTCTGCGCCGAAACGCTCGCGTGAGCCGGGGCGCAAACAATCAGCGTCCAGACCCAGCAAATTCTTATAAAAGACTGCATCCGCTTGCACACCAACGATAATTGATATATGTTATCCCGCAGGCAGCTTAAGGCGTTACGACATCGCTGCCGTGGAGGAATCATGACAGTCCTACGAATTGCATTCGCGAGTCTTCTACTCTCGTCGCTTTCAGCCCCGCTTTTTTCTCAGCAATCGCTGGGAACCATCGTCGGAAATGTCACCGATGAATCCGGAGCCGCAATTCCGAACGTCGCGGTGAAGGTGATCAACGAGGGAAACTCGGCCGAACGCACCGTCAACACGAGCGACAGCGGCACCTACACAGTAGCCGCTCTGCAACCCGGGATCTACACGGTGCAGGCTGAAATGTCCGGCTTCCGCACGGCGGTCGAAAAGACCTTGAAGTTGGACGTGAATCAGACGTTGCGCGTCGACCTCTCGATGCGAGTCGGTGAGATTACCGAGCGGGTGGAAGTGAGCGGCATTGCCGCACAGTTGCAAACGGACTCCTCTACCGTCGCGACCACGGTGGACAACAAGAAGGTCGTAGAGCTGCCCCTCAATGGCCGCAGTTTCACCCAATTGACGGTGCTGGTTCCCGGCGCGGTCGGCACGGGCGCCGCCACATTTCAATCCTCCGGAACCACGGTTTCGATCAGCGGGCTTCGCAGCGAAAACAACAACTACACGCTCGATGGCGTAAACAACAATGAGACCTTTTTCAAATCCTACGGCGTGCAGCCGTCCATCGACGCGATCCAGGAGTTTAAGGTACAAACCAACATCACCGCCGCTGAGTTCGGCACGGGAGCCGGAGCCAACGTCAATGTGGTAACGAAATCCGGAACCAACCAATTCCATGGCAGCGCTTATGAATTCCACCGCAATCAACACCTGAGCAGCCAGGATTATTTTTCCGCGCAGGCCAAACAGAAGATCCCGGTGTTTCGTCAAAATGAATTCGGCGTGACGGTCGGCGGCCCGATCATCAAGAACAAGACGTTCTTCTTCTTCGGCTATGAGGAAACAAAGTTTGGGCGTGGACAATCGATTCTCTCTCAAATTCCGACCCCGGCGATGCTCTCCGGGGATTTGTCACACGACTATGCCGGCAATCCCGCTCCGCCAATTTTCGATCCCGCTACGACGCGAACCGTAAATGGCAAGCAGGTGCGCGATCCGTTTCCGGGTAACATCATTCCTCCCAACCGTCTCGATCCCGCGGTGGTGGCCTACAACAAGATCTTCTTCCCGGCGCCGAACCTGAATTTGCCTGGCGCGAACTTGATTGACACAAGAGCAGAAACCCTTGACGCTAAACAATGGATTGGGCGCATCGATCAGCATTTCGGCAACAACAACATCCTGACCGGTCGCTACAACCTGAACGATTCCGCGGATCTAAGGCCGGGTGGCTTGCCCGCGACCATCAATTCGTTGGGAAATACGTTCGTCAATGCGATGATTTCGGACACGCACACGTTTGGTGCGAACACGATTCTCGATGTCCGGCTGAGTTACCATCGCAACAACATTCAAATACGAGACAGTTCCCCGGGTGGTATCTCGGCCACGAGAGCTTTTATCGACACCTTCAAGATCCAAGGCGTACCGCCAGAGAAACAGGGTGTGCCGCTCTTCCCGAATTTCGGCATCGACGGACTAACTTCACCTAGTCAGAACGGCTTTCCTTTTCCGGATGACACTTACAGTATCATCGGCAGCGTCAGCCGCATTACGGGACGCCATCTGATCAAACTGGGTTGGGACTTCCGGGAAATGCGCAATCTGGATGACGGTTTCTTTACCGGGAATTTCAACTTCACAAAGGACCCCACGACGGATCCGCAGAACGTTGCCAACACGGGGCAAGCGATGGCAGCCTACTTACTCGGGTTGCCTAACAGCGCACTTCGCAACGTCGGAGACACAACAGCGATTATGCGAAAGCATGATTACAGCGCTTTTGCGCAGGATGACTGGAAAGTCAATCCTAATCTGACTGTTAATCTGGGTCTGCGGTATGACTATCTCGGCTGGCCGGTTCATCGCGACAACAAACTCGGATCTTTCGACTTAGCGACCGGAAAATTCATCTGGGACGGCGTCAACCCGGTAACGGGTGAAGGGCCAAACGTCCGCCGCGGCATCGTGAATCCGCGCTACAACAACTTCGCTCCCCGCATCGGGGCAGCCTACCGGTTCGGCGATAAGACGACAGTCCGCGCCGGTTATGGCGTCTTCTACAACGGCAATTATCTATGGGAAGCGCAGGGCGTTCGGGGTAACTATCCATATGCGATCAGTGAGACTCAAACCAACCTGAACGTAAATGGCGCCACCAGTCCCTTAGAAACAGTTTTCACGCCCGTGCTCGCAGTAAGCCGCGGGGCAACTGTCCCACTGAGCGCGCAACACATCGTGAACCGCAATAACAAGACCAGCTACACGCAACAGTGGAATTTCCACGTACAACGGCGTCTTACGGAAGATATCGTTGCGGAGCTTGGCTATGTCGGCAACAAGGGAACCCATCTGACCATGTTCACGAATGCAAACACCGCTCTGCCCGGCCCCGGCGATCCCAATCCGCGCCGGCCGTGGCCCGTGTTGGGCGCCACCAGCATCATGGATAACAATGCGACTTCCACCTATCACGGCCTGCAAGCCAAGCTTGAGAAGCGCTTCTCGCAGGGGCTTACTTTCCGCGCCAATTACGCTTTTGGGAAGGCTCTCGACAACGGCGGCTCCGGGTTCGGCGCCAGTTCCGCGCCGCAGGACCCGCGCAACGTGCGCGGTGACAAGGCCATCAGCGGACTCAATCGAACTCACATCTTCTCGCTCGATTACGTATATCAGCTTCCGTTCGGGAGAGGCCATAAATTCGGCGCCGATATGAATCGTTTCGCCGACGCAATTGTTGGCGGCTGGGAGTTGACCGGTATCTGGAGCGCGACGTCGGGCGCCCCCTTCACTGTCAATATAGGTCGCGACATTGCAAATATCGGCGCGCGTTCCATCTCACAGAGACCGGATGTTGTAGGCAATCCTTATTCCGGGGCGAAAAAGGCGCCTGACCTTTGGATCAACAAGAGCGCCTTCGCGGAACCAGCGCCCTACACCTTCGGAAATCTTGGCCGGAATACGTTGGTAGGCCCGAGATTCTCGCAATTTGATTTCGGCGGCTACAAGAATTTCACCATCACCGAGTGGTTGCACCTGCAATTGCGAATCGAGGCTTTCAATCTTTTCAACCGCACCAATTTCGGAAATCCCGACAGTAACTTCGATGACCCGGTAGGAACCTTCGGGCGCATCACCGGGCTATCTGGAAGACCGCGCGAAGAACAGATCGGCTTGAAGCTGATTTTCTGAGGAGTTGAACCCGAGGGGATGGGCGGCAAAATTCGTGCATTAGCCGTCCTGGCGCTGGTTGGCGCCTGCTGCCTAAGAGCTCAGCCCGCCGGTCCAGGTGAACTGGAGAAGCATCTGCAGCAGGCGCAGATCTTCGTCGATCAAGAAAAATATGCCGACGCCGCGCGTGAACTGCGCGCCGCGGTGGCGATACGAAAGGACATTCGCGGCGCCTACTACCAACTCGGGTTCGCGCTGTTCCAAACGGGAAATCTGGGCGAAGCCGGGCGGGCCTTCACGAAGGAACTGGATTTCCAACCGCCCGACGCATACTCGCTCTACTATCTGGGCCGCATTCGTCTGCAAGCCAATCAGCGGCAGGAAGCGATTGCGTTCTTCGAGAAGTCGCTCGCAGCCGGTGAGGTGCTGGACGTGCGGCGCAGACTCGGCAGCGCCTATCTCGCGCTCGCGCAGGGTGATCGTGCAGTAAGCTTCCTCGAAGAGTCCGTACGGGTGCGGCTGGAAGATGGCGATCTGCACTATCTTTTAGCCCGGGCGTACAAGCAAAAGGGCAATGCTGCCGCGGCCGCGCTGGAATTCGACGCCGCCAAGCGGTGGAACGGGAAGACGCGCACCGAGATGGAAGCTCTTACCCGCCTGAATCAGGCACTGACCCAGAACAACCAAAGCGACGCCATAGAAGCTACACGAGAATTGCACAATTCCAGCGATCCGGATGTGCTGCTTGCCGCGGCCACGACGCTTGGGCGCGCGGGTCTTCATCAGGAAGCGGTACCGTTTCTAGAGAAATCGATTCGATTGCAGCCCGCTTTCGCCGAGGCGCATTACAATCTGGCGCGCGCGTTCATCGCCCTTCGCGAGCCCGACAAAGCGCAGCGGGAACTCCGCGCGACCGTCGAGCTTCGGCCCGGCTTCTATGAAGCGGAGGCGCTGCTCGGCACGCTACTGGCGGAAGCGGGCCAGAGCGAACAAGCCATTCCGCATCTGCGCGCCGCCGTCCAGCTTCGCGCCGACAGCCCGCGGTTGCTGTTGCTGCTGGCGCTTCAATATTTTGAGCAGCGATATTATCAGGATGCGATCGATCTTTTAATTAAGTGCATGTCAATCGATCCCGCTAATCCGGAGCCCCGGTTCCTGCTGATCCAGGCGCGCTACCGCAATCTGGAATACGAACCCGCCCTCAAGCTGGCGCAGGAAACGCTGCGATTGTTTCCGGGTAACCCCATGGCGCATTATCATCTAGGTGCGCAGCTCAACAACCTCAGTCGGCTTCCGGAAGCCAAGCGAGAGCTCGAAGCCGCGCTCACGAAAGACCCGAAGCTGCTGGAAGCACGCGTCATGCTGGGCGACGTGTTGTTCAAGATCGGTGAGCCGGAAGACAGCCTCACTCAATTTCGCCAGGCGTTGTCGGAAGACCCGAAGCTCGTCGATGCCTACGCCGGCATTGGGAAGGCGCTCATTCAACTCAAGCGCTATTCCGAAACTGCCGCCTCAATGAAACAGGCGCTGGAGATCGACGATAAGCTGCCGGCGCTGCACCTCTATCTCTCCCAGGCCTATCGAGCTCTGGGCCAAATAGACGATGCCAAACGAGAGGCGGAAGTCTTTGGCAAGCTCAATGCTGAGCGAGCCAAGGCCCGCGATAAAGATGTCGAGCGAAAATACATGTAATGCGGAAAGCCTGGACTCTGGCGATCATCGTAAGCTGCTGCATTTTTGGGCAGCGATGGTTTGAGCGGCAGCCGGTTGCGTTCGCGGGCACACCGGTGTTTGTCGATGTCACGCAAAAAGCGGGAATCGGGGCGTTCCGCAACGTGCAGGGCGGCGACCCCAACAACAAGCCGCACATCATCGAAGTGATGGGCGGCGGGGCGGCCTTCCTCGATTACAACAACGATGGCAATCTCGACATCCTTCTGGTGCGCGGCTCAACCATCGACAATTTCCGAAAGAAAGGCGGCGATGCGGTATGCGCTCTCTATCGCGGCGATGGCAAGGGGCATTTTGAAGATGTGACGCGCGCCGCCGGTCTCTCCGCCTCGCACGGATGGGGAATGGGGGTCACCGTCGCCGATTACGACAACGACGGCTGGCAGGACATTTACGTCACCGGCTATGGACGCAATTTCCTGTTCCACAATCGCCATGACGGCACGTTCGAAGAGGTGGCGGCCAAAGCGGGAATTCAGGGGGGCCAGTGGAGCATGGGCGCGGCGTTTGCCGATTTCGACCGCGACGGCCGGCTGGATCTATACGTCGCAAACTATCTCGACTATCCGCTGGAGCATCTGCCCGTGCACGATTCGTCGTGCAACTATCGCGGATTCTCGGTCTTCTGCGGCCCCAGAGGAATTCCCGGCGCCCGAGACGCCATCTATTTCGGTCAGGCCGACGGAACGTTCCGCGACGCGACCGAAGAGCTTGGAATCGATCCCAAGAAGTTTTTCGGGCTGGGCGTCGTTGTCACCGATTACGACAATGACGGCTGGCCGGATATCTTCGTCGCCAACGACCTTACCGGCAATTTGCTGTACCACAATCTGGGAAAAGGGAAGTTCGAAGAGACCGCCGTCTTAGCAGGCGCTGCATTCTCCGAAGACGGTGTCGAGCAAGGCTCCATGGGCGTTGACTTCGGCGATCTCGATAACGACGGCTGGCCCGACCTTTACTACACCAACTCTTCTTTCCAGAGCAACACGCTCTTGCTGAACAACCGCGACCAGACGTTTACGAATATCACGAACCCCGCGCGGCACGGTTCCAGCACCTACTTGCACGTCGGCTGGGGAACGTCGTTCGGCGATTTGGATAATGACGGCTGGGAAGACCTGTTCGTGGTGAACGGGCACCTTTACCCCGAGGCCGACAAGTTCGCCATGGGACTCAAGTATCAGCAGCAGCCGCTGGTGTTCATGAACAATCACGACAAGACATTCCGCGAATCCGGGGCGGAATTCGGGCTCACCCAGCGGTGGAAGAGCCGTGGTCTAGCGATCGGCGACTACGACAATGACGGCCGGCTCGACGTTCTGATCAACAACCTGGATGACGGACCGGTGCTGCTTCACAACGAAATGCCGCGCGCCGGGCACTGGCTTCTCATCCGGTGCGTCGGGACGAAAAGTAATCGATCGGCCGTGGGGGCCCGGTTGACTCTGCGGGCCGGCGATCTGCGCGAGATGCGCGAGATCAAGGCCGGTGTAAGCTACCTGTCGAGCAACGATCTGCGCGTCCATTTTGGGTTAGGCACACATCCCAAAGCCGATTCGCTCGAAATCCAGTGGCCGAGCGGCCTCGTGCAGACATTCCAGGATATCCGCGCCGACCAGATGCTGACTCTTGAGGAAGGAAGCAGCCGGGCAGTCGTGGGACAATAGAGTTTGCCCTCGCCTCGTCTGGAATTGCGTTCAGTTTCCAGGACTTACCAGATCAACGATCAGAAGCTTCACGCTTTGCAAGACGTTTCGCTCGCCGCGGAAGCGGGCACCGTTACGGCTCTGCTTGGGCGCAGCGGGTGCGGGAAATCGACTCTTCTGAATTTGGCCGGCGCGATGGACTTCCCTTCGTCCGGAGACGTCCTGATCGAAGGCCGTTCGACGAGCTCCCTGAACGAAGCCGACCTGACCGCGCTTCGCCGCAAACGGATTGGGTTCGTTTTTCAATTTTTCCAGCTTCTGCCGACGCTCACCGTGCTGGAAAATGTCGAACTCCCCCTGCTCCTCTCCGGTGCTCCCAATTCCGCCAAGACTGCCCGCGACCGGCTGCAATGGGTCGGTCTGGACGATCGCGCAACTTCGTTGCCGCACCAGCTTTCGGGCGGTCAGATGCAGCGTGTTGCCGTGGCCCGCGCCCTGGTTCAGTCGCCCGATATTCTGATCGCCGACGAACCCACGGGGAATCTCGATACCGGAAGCGGCGACCAGGTGCTAAATCTGATCTCCCGTTGTGCCACGGAATTCGGGGCGGCGGTTCTGATGGCCACGCACAGTGCTGAAGCCGCAGCCATCGCCCAAGTGCGCGTTCGCATGCGCGACGGACGAATCGAAAATATCGATCGCCGTCAGAACTAACCCCGTTCCGATGCGAAGTCTGGCCTCACTGTTCCGAACCCTGATCGTGCGCCCGCTGAAGCGTGATCGCCTTCGCACCGCATTAACCGTGGCGTCTATGGCGCTGGGCGTCGCCGTGGTGATCGCAATCGATCTCGCGGGTGATGCGGCCGTCGGTTCGTTTCAATCTTCGCTGACCACGATAGTCGGAAAGACTGACCTGGAAATCCTGGCCAACGGCGGCGTGGACCAGCAGTGGATCGGCCGCCTCGCCCAGCTTCCCGTGAACGCGCGGTTCGCACCGGGTCTGGAACGCCAAGCGGAAATTCAAGGCGCGGGGTTCGTCACCGTCTACGCGGCGGATTTCGTCGCCGAATCCAACGCGGACATCAGCCGTTCCGCCAAAGGTCCCGCCGATTGGGAACGAGCCGTCGTCGTCTCGGAAGCTCTGGCGAATCGTCTTCACCGTCCCACGACACTGCGCATCCAGGGCCACGACTTCCAGGTTCTCGACACCGCTCCGGCCAAGACGGAATTCGTGGCGCTCGACATTGCCGCCGCGCAGCAGCTTTTCGGGGATTACAAAAAGCTCGACCGCATCGACGTGTTCCTTTCACCGCGCGAAGACTTGAATCGCGCGGAACTAGCCATCCGCGCCGCTCTCCCGCCAGGGTACGAAGTGAACCGCCCTGGCACGCGCAGCGATGAAAATCAGCGGATGCTACGAGCCTTTCGCTGGAATTTGCGCGTCCTCAGTTACATTTCGCTGGTGGTGGGCGCGTTCCTGATCTACAACACAATTTCCGTGAGCGTGGTGCGCCGCCGCCCGGAGATCGGAATTCTTCGCGCCCTGGGTACCAGCCGCGGCGGTGTTTTCTGGCTGTTCCTGACGGAAGCACTGCTGTTTGGGATCGCTGGCTCCGTGCTCGGCATTGCCGTAGGGCGATTGATGGCCAGCGGCATCGTTGGGCTGATCGCGCAAACGGTCAACTCGCTATACACCAGCAGCCGCCCATCGGAAATTGCGCTGACGGGAACCTCTGTTGTCGTCGCGATGGCCGCGGGCACTCTCGTCGCCTTCCTTTCGGCAGCCGGCCCCGCTCGCGCAGCAATGCGCGTGGCCCCGACTGAAGCGATGGGGCGAGGGTCGCGCGAAACCGCTGTCCGCGTCGGCTACCTTCGCAACCTGATCTTCGCCGCCTTGTTGGCCGCGGCGGGAATCGCGGCATCCCGCGTTCGCGCCATTGACGGCAAACCGGTCCTGGGCTATATTGCCGCGCTGCTGGCTATCGGCGCCGGCGCGCTCGCCGCCCCCGCGCTGGTCCTGGGCGTCGTCCGGGTGCTGCGTCCCCCGCTGAAGACAGTGTTCGGTGCCGAAGGCCTGCTCGCCGCCCGTAGCCTCACGGCTTCTCTTGGACGCACCTCGGTCGTTGTCGCCGCGCTCGCCACCGCAATCGCCATGATGGCCAGCGTCGGCATCATGGTCGGAAGCTTCCGCGAAACAGTCATGGTCTGGCTCGACACGCAATTACGCGCCGACATCTACATCCGCGCCGCCGGACCCACCGGTGCCGGCCAGTATCCGCCGCTGCCGCCACAAACACCCGCTCTCGTCGCCGCCGTGAAAGGCGTCGCCGCGGTCGATACCTTCCACGGCTTTGAGTTCCGCTACCAAAACGAGCGCGCCATTCTGGGCGCCGGGAATATGGAAATCGTCAAGCGCTACGGCGGCCTGCGCTTTCTTTCCGGCGATTCGAGCGCGATTTTGGCTTCACTTCCCAACCAGGGTCGCGCCATCGTCAGCGAGCCCTTCGCTAACAAACACAATATCCGCGCGGGCCAGCAGCTTTCGCTCAACCTCGGCGAACGCCAGGTTCACGTCACCGTCGCGGGCATCTATTACGAGTATTCAAGCGAGCGCGGCTACGTCGTCCTAGACCGGAGCACCCTCCTCAAATATCTCCCCGGCCAGCCCGCCACCAACATCGCCGTCTATCTCGACCCAGGCGTTGACTCGGCCGCCGTCCAGCGCCAGATCCAAAATGCCACCGCCGGACTGCCCATACTCGTCGCACCCAATCAACTGCTTCGTCAGGAAGGGGTCCGCATCTTCGACCGCACCTTCGCCATCACTTACGCGCTCGAAGGAGTCGCCATCATCGTCGCGATGCTGGGCGCCGCCAACGCTCTGCTTGCCCTCGTTCTCGACCGCCGTCGCGAACTTGGGCTGCTCCGCTACCTCGGCGCGGCTCCGCTCCAGATCCGCCGCATGATCCTTGTCGAAGCCGGCTTGCTGGGGCTTCTGGCCAATATCCTTGGCCTGATTCTCGGCCTGGCGCTGTCCCTGCTCCTCATATTCGTTATCAATAAACAGAGTTTTGGGTGGACAATACAATTTCACCCTCCTTACGGGCTGCTGGCCGCCGCCCTGAGTCTGGTCTGGCTCGTCACCGTGCTGGCCGGCATTTACCCCGCGCGCGTTGCATCGCGCCTCAACCCAATCGAAGTCATTCACGAAGAATAGAAAGAAACGCAAATGAGTAATACGGAACTACACCATCAAAAAGGCACCCGGAATATCGCGATCATCGCGCACGTCGATCATGGCAAGACCACGCTGGTCGACGCCATGCTGCGGCAGAGCGGAATCTTTCGCGCCAATGAAGAGGTTGCCGAGCGCGTCATGGATTCCAACGATCTGGAACGCGAGCGCGGCATCACCATTCTTTCCAAAATTACCGGCATCAAGTATCACGGCTCCAAGATCAACATCGTCGATACGCCGGGCCACGCCGATTTCGGCGGCGAAGTGGAGCGCGCGCTCAAGATCGTCGACGGCGTCATGCTGCTGGTCGATGCCAGCGAAGGCCCACTGCCGCAGACGCGCTACGTTCTGATGAAGGCGCTGGAAGCTCACCTGCCGCCCATCGTCGTGATCAATAAGATCGACCGGCCCGATGCGCGCGTTCAGGAAGTCCTTAACGAAATCTACGATCTGTTCATCGATCTCGATGCCACCGAGGACCAGTTGAGCTTCCCCGTGCTCTACACCAACGGGCGCGAGGGGATCGCCAAGGCCACCATGGAGGATCCGTCGACTGACCTCCGCCCGCTGTTCGAAAGCATCCTGAAGCACATTCCATCGCCTGTGGGCGATCCCGACGGCATCACCCAGATGCTGGTCGCGAATCTCGACTACAGCGATTATCTGGGCCGGCTGGCCATCGGCCGCGTCTTCGCCGGGACCTTGCGCCTGGGCGACGACGTCGGCATCGTGAAGCTCGACGGCTCTCTCCAGAAAACGCGTATTACCAAGCTCTATTCCTTCGAAGGTTTGAAGCGCGTGGACGAAACGGCCGGCGAGCCGGGCGATATTCTAGCCATCGCGGGGGTCGAAGGCATTACCATCGGCGAAACGATCACCCATCCCGAAACACCCAAGCCGCTCCCCCGTATTCAGATCGACGAACCCACGATCGCGATGACGTTCATGATCAACACCTCGCCTTTCGTCGGCAAGGAGGGCAATTTCGTCACTTCGCGGAACCTGCGCGACCGTCTCGATAAAGAGTTGCTCACCAACGTCTCGATTCGCGTGGAGCAATCCGGCGGACCGGATGCATTTAAGGTGATGGGCCGCGGCGAACTGCAGCTCGCCATCATTATCGAAATGATGCGCCGGGAAGGCTTCGAGCTGATGGTCGGCAAACCCGAAATTCTTACCAAAACGATCGACGGCAAGACGCATGAGCCCGTTGAGCTGCTGGTCATCGATTGCCCCGAGAACTTCATCGGGGTGGTCATGGAAAAGCTTGGGACCCGAAAGGGCAAGATGACCAAGATGATCAACCACGGCTCCGGGCGCGTGCGGCTCGAGTTCCACATTCCGTCACGCGGTCTGATCGGGTTACGCGGCGAAATCCTGACCGATACACGCGGCACCGCCATCATGAACTCGCTCTTCCACGGCTACATCGAGTGGCAAGGCGAAATCCCGACCCGCCCGACCGGTTCCTTAGTTTCCGACCGGGCCGGCAAGACCACCGGCAACGCCATCTTCAACCTGCAGGAGCGGGGCGAAATTTTCGTCAGTCCCGGAACGGAAGTTTACGAGGGAATGATCATCGGAGAGAACGCGCGCCATTCGGATCTCGACGTCAACATCGTCAAAGAGAAGAAGCTGACCAACATGCGGGCCTCCAGTGCCGACGAGGCAATCCGGCTCGTTCCGCCGCGTTTATTGAACCTCGAGCAAGCTATCGAATTCATCCGGGAAGACGAACTGGTCGAAGTCACGCCGAAGTCCATCCGGCTAAGAAAAAAGGTACTAAAAGCCAACCAAAGGTGACCAATCCTAAGATAGATTGTGACGTTTCGCCCAAATTCAAGCGTTTAACGGTATGATTAAGTCCACTGAAGGACGTACTCATGCACGCTCTATTTCGTCGGTTTCTTTTATTAATTCCAATCGTTTTTGTGTTGTTTACTGCCCGTTCCGAAGCTGCCCTGCTGTACACATACACGGTGGGTGGCGTGTTTGCGTCGCCGCCGGTCAGCGGCGCCGATGGTCTTCACTTCGCGGGCTCTCAGTTTCTGGTGCAAGCCGTGGTGGATGCGAGCCTGCCGCCCGTCAGTTTCACGTCTACTTCGGACACCTATGCCGTGCTGTCATTAACTGCTACGGTCAAGGGCAACAGGACCCTAAACATCACTGGCCTGAACCCAACGCTCGTGGTCTCAGACATAGCTGGACAGAGCTATGACAATTTCGCCCTGGATTTCACGTTCGTGGCTCCCCCGCCGATCGGCACACTGACGGTCACGTCGATTTTCTTCCTGCCGGAGGGAACGTTCAGCGGAAACACACCGCCTCCACTGTTTCCACCCACGGCAGTTGGCCTTTCAAACAGCTTGTTGACCTATTCGAACACGACCAAAGGCACCACTCTGGGTTTCCAGAGCGGGACTTTAGCCGCTGCCAGGCCGTTCGGTTCCGCCACTCCGGAACCGGCAACGCTACTGCTCCTTGGCTCCGGGCTGCTGGGTACGGCCCTTCTACGTCGTTCAACGCCTGTAAAGCGCTTAACGCCTCTAAAGTAAAGCGCTTAACGCTTGTAGGCGCGCGAAGGCCGCGGGTGGTAAGCACCTTCGTGTGCGCTGAGGTTCCACACCGTAACTCCGGCCAAGTGCCGGCGGTTGGCAATGTACTCCTTCAGCGCCGCGGCTACCGCATCTCTTTTCGATTTGTGGCGTCCCAGTCGGCGGGCTTCATCCAAAAGTCGATCGTTTACGGCCAGGTGCGTCTGCATCTGTTCTTATTGTCACTCAAAAGGATTCGCCGCGCAGAATTTCCACAATTTACAATAGGACTTGCCGCAACCCATTCACGTCATCGGTGCCGGCCTAGCCGGCTGCGAAGCCGCCTGGCAGATCGCCCACGCCGGATTGCGATGCGTCCTGTTCGAAATGCGCCCGTCCCGCTCGACGCTGGCGCACCAAACCGACAAGTTCGCTGAGTTGGTCTGCAGCAATTCATTGAAGAGCGACAACGCTCCGTCCGCATCGTGGGTCTTGAAGGAAGAACTGCGGCGCCTCGACTCTCTTGCCATGAACGCCGCCGAAGCCGCTCGGGTCCCCGGAGGGCAGGCGCTTACCGTGGATCGCGGCATCTTCGCCGGCGAGATGACGGCGGCGATCGGTGCTCACCCATTCATCGAGATCCGCCGTGAAGAAGTGACCGCGTTCGACCCCGACGCGATACAGATCGTCGCCACCGGCCCTCTTACCAGCGACGCTCTCGCCATTGAAATCGCGCGCCTTACCGGATCGGACCGGCTCTACTTCTACGACTCTATCAGCCCGATCGTGGATGCGGAAACCGTGGACACGAATATCGCCTTCCGCGCTTCGCGCTACGGCAAGTCGCTCGATGGCACCGACGATTACCTGAACTGCCCGTTCGACAAGACCGAGTACGAGCGCTTTGTGGATGAACTCCTGGCGGCTCAGTCGGTGGAGTCTCACATCCCCGAAGACGTGCCGTATTTCGAAGCCTGCCTGCCGATTGAAGAGATCGCCCGGCGGGGCCGCGACACACTCCGGTTCGGCCCCATGAAGCCCATGGGATTGACCGATCCGCGCACTGGGCGGCGACCCTACGCATGTGTTCAGCTCCGCCAGGAAAATCTCCGCGCCGACAGCTGGAACCTGGTCGGCTTTCAGAATCATCTCCGTTTTGGCGAACAGAAGCGAATTCTCCGGTTAATCCCGGGCCTGGCGAATGCCGAGTTTCTGCGCTATGGCCAAATCCATCGCAACACCTATATCAACGCGCCCGCGCTGCTCACGCCAACCCTGCAACTCCGAGCCCTTCCGAATATCTTTTTCGCGGGGCAGATCTCCGGAGTGGAGGGCTACGTGGAATCCATCTCAACCGGCCTGATCGCGGGGCGGCATGCGGTCCAATTCGCCAACGGAGAGCCAGTGCGGCCATTCCCCCGCGCCACCGCTCTGGGATCGCTCTGTCACTACATTTCCGGTGCCGATCCGGCGCACTATCAACCTGCCAATATCGCGTTCGATCTACTGCCTTCGCTGGACGAAAGCGAGAAGCGCCGGTTTCGGCATGACAAGAAAGCGCGGCACGCCGAAATCTGCCGCCGCGCCCTCGAAGCCCTGGATGAATTCCTGTTGCCCGAGCCGTCGCATGTCTGATCTGGAAACACGCGTTGCGGCTTTCCTCGAAGAGTTGCAGCGCAAGAATGTCTCGGTCCATACGCTGAAATCCTACGGGTCGGACTTGCGTGAATTTGTGACGTACTTCTCGCCGCCGGGGGCGACGCCTCCCGATCTGGCCCAATTCGAAGTTCTCCATATTCGCGAGTGGATGGCGCACCTGCACCAGGTTTCCCTTTCCGCCGTCACCATTCGGCGAAAGGTCGCCGCAGTGCGGATGTTCTTCCAATACCTGGTTCGCGAAGGCGTGGCGCCCGCGAATGTCGCCCGGCTCGTTCGCCTTCCCAAAGCGCCGGGGAAGCTGCCGGATGTTATGACCGCGGAACAGACCGGTGTGCTGCTGGATGGCGCCGGATCGAAAGCGATGGAGCGGCCCTTTCCGCAGCGCGACGTCGCGATTCTTGAGCTGCTCTATGGGTGTGGCATTCGCGTCAGCGAACTTGTCGGGCTGAACATCGAGGATCTCGACTTATCCCAACAGTGGCTACGGGTCCGCGGCAAAGGACGCAAGGAGCGACAGGTTCCCTTCGCCGGAAAAGCCGCCACGGCCCTGACGACCTATTTGGATGTGCGGCGGCCTGCGGAGCACGACGCGCGCGCGGTTTTCCTAAATCATCGCGGTGGCCGGCTGACCGATCGGGCTGTACGCGGAATCGTCAAACTGTATGCCAATGCGCTGTTGGGAGATTCGTCCATCCACCCGCATAGCTTCCGGCACGCCTTCGCCACGCACCTGCTCAGCGACGGCGCCGATCTGCGCTCCATCCAGGAACTGCTGGGCCACGCGCGCCTCTCGACAACACAGAAATATACGCAGCTCTCGCTTACCGATCTTCTGTCCGTCTACGATCGCGCGCACCCGAAAGCGTGACTCGACGCGACATTCTGGCTTAACAGGAAGATACTTGTCCTATGGGACAAACCTCCATCGCCCCCATGCTTTCGGTCCGCAACGGCGCGCGGGCCGTCGATTTCTATAAAGCCGCATTCGACGCCGTCGAACTATTTCGCATAGACGCCGAGAGTGGCGCGGTGGTAGCGCGACTGTCGGTCGACGGCGCTGACTTCTGGGTCGCCGACGAATCACCCGAGCACTTGAACTTCAGCCCGGAATCGCTCGGCGGCGGCTCGGTGAGAATGGTCGTGACCGTGAACGATCCAGATGCCGCTTTCGCGCGTGCGGTGACTGCCGGAGCCAAGGTAATTACGCCGATGGCTGAGGATTACGGCTGGCGTTTGGGACGGGTGGCCGACCCCTTCGGTCATCACTGGGAAATCGGCAGGCCGCTAAGTTAAGGGGCTGTGGTCATGAAACCGGCACTCTCGTTCATGGTTCTGCTGATGGGGACGAATCTTAGTCATGCCCAGAATGTGCCCCCGCCATTTCAGCAACTTTACACCGATCTGGATCGCGAAATCGATCAATTCACGGCGAAGCTCGATCGCATAAGCCCCCCATCGCGCGATGCCCACCTCACTTATGGAGTGGAGTTGCGTATTGCCGACTGCCATATCGGTCCTTCCCTACTCACACCGCGCGCATTCGCCAACACCGCCCTCTATCTCGATCGCATGCATGAGCTCGGCGTGCAAGGGATCAAAATCAGTCTGTTCTACCCGTGCCTGGTGAGCACGTTTCCGCGTTACGAGGAATATCTGGCCTTTTACCGGCGCGTCGCGCAGCAGATCCGCAGTCGCGGTATGAAGCTCGCCATCAATGTGAATGCCCGCTTTAACAACCGGAATATCGCGGCGATTCCGTATGACTACACCACTGGACTTACGATCGCAAAGTACAACGAAGGGAAGCGCGAACAGGTCCAGATTATCCTTCGCGAACTTAAGCCCGATTACCTCACGGTCGCCAATGAGCCCACAACCGAGGCTTCCAACACCGGGCTGCACGGACTTGCGACCGTGGAGGGATTCACCCAGCACGTTCGATTCGTACTGCAGGGATTAGAGACCGGAAGTTCGATGGTTGGCGCAGGTGTCGGGACATGGAGCCCGCCCGAATTCGTCGCGCGGCTCGTGCAAATTCCGGGCCTCCAGATGATCGACCTTCATATCTACCCTCTTCAGGGCCCGCGGGGCGATTACCTGGACTCGGCGCTTCACATGGCTGAGATCGCTCGCGCCAATCACAAAAAGCTGATCTCGACCGAGATGTGGCTATACAAAGCGGCTCCGAATGAATTGGGCCACAGCGTTGCGGCCACACCGGAAATTTTCAAGCGTGATGTGTACAGTTTCTGGGAGCCGCTAGACGGCAAATTTCTCACCGCTATGTCGGAATTCGCCAACCGCATGCAGTTCGATTTCATCACCGCGTTCTTCGGCGAACTTTTTTTCGCGCACCTGGATTACACCGATGCCACCGCGGATATGCTGCCCAACCAAACCAAACCCGCCGTAAACGCGAAAGCCTTCCAGAATATCCAGGCCGATCGATTCACGCCGACCGCGCGCAAATATCAGGAGCTAATTGCCGGCCATTGATCGCTAATCACGCGATACCGAATTCCGATTGACGCCGAACAAATTCCTCACCCGACGCTTGCCAGATGGAGCCCTTTGTCATCGGCGAGCGGCTTGGATGGTTAGGCCACATCGCAAAAGTGATTGGCTTGCCATCAGGCAGATGTCGATGCCACAGGCGAAAGTAGTAGTTCTTCGTTGTGTATGCTTCAAATCGAAACTGATCGTCAGGGTTTTTCCAGTCGATGCCCCACCGCTCGAGGATGGGCGGTCTGCCGGCCCCTGTTAGAACGTCCAGCAATCCAAGCAATACAACGTGACGTGGGCAAAGATATTCCCAGACGGCCCGCTCCACGAAATCACAGTACTTTTGCTCGATCTTCGCCTCCGCCGCCTTTCCAGATTGAACCACCCCAAGGTTCAAGTGTCCTATTAGTGCATGCGCGTCGGTGTCGTCGATTGTTCGGCACCGTGCCTTTACTATTGCGCTGCCCAGTTCCCGGACTCGATTCCAGTAACCCTTTCTATCTCGAACGTCCAGTAGTTTTGGGTGAGGATAACCACAAGTGGGCAACTGATATGGTCCGACGACCTCTCCTATGGGGGGGGACCCGCCGGGAGACGCGCCTAGAAACAGCACGAACGGATTGACGGAGGTTGGCATCCCGTAAGGCCAGGGCTGCATTGGAGCGTGCTCGCCAAAACGAGCGGCTAGACCTGCGGTATCCTTGAACTTCTTCGCAGCTTTAAGACGTTCTGCCGGGTCAACACTCCACAAATCCATCTGCCGATACTACCAAGTGGCTCGACAGATGTGTCAAATGCGCCGACGCCTAAGCCAGGTTCAAAACCTGCCGCACCGTGCCCGTTTCCGCCTGGATTTTCTTCTGCAGCAGCATGATCGCTTGGATCAGTTGCTCCGGGCGCGGCGGGCAGCCGGGCACGTAGACGTCCACCGGAATTACCTGATTTACCGGCACCAGCGCGTAATTATTGAACACTCCGGTCGAGGTCGCGCACGCGCCCATCGAGATCACCCATTTCGGCTCGGGCATTTGCTGATAAAGATGCCGGATCACCGGCGCCATCTTATTCGAGACGCGCCCGGCGATGATCATCAGGTCCGATTGCCGCGGCGATCCGCGAAAAACTTCCGCGCCGAATCGCGAAATGTCGAAGCGGGATGCGCTCATCGACATCATCTCGATGGCGCAGCAGGCCAGTCCGAACGACATCGGCCAAATGGAATTCTTCCGCGCCCAGTTGATCGCGTGGCCGATCGTCGTGGTGATGATTCCTTCTTTGGCGGCCTCATGTTCAACCGCCGCATTATCGATGCGCGAGAACAAATCCGCGGGGCCGCTTGCCAATGGCGCTTTAACCATGTTTTTATTCTCGCACGCGCGGCAGCAGCGCCGACAACCGTTGATACACTGATTTATGGCTAACGATCCCGACAAGCAGGCTCTCCAGAATGCGGCCGCTTTGTGCGGAATTGAGCCCGATTTCTGGGATATTTTCGGACGGCACCACATCACCTCGGAATCGACCCAGCGAGCGATCTTGCGAGCGGTTGGAATTCCGGCTGAGAACACCGATCAGATCCGCGGGATTTTAGACGAACGCGAACGCGCGGAGTGGTCGCGCGTAGTGCCTCCGTGCCGCGTCGTCAGCGTCAATGAGCAGCCGGTCACGCTCGAGTTGCGCGTTCCTTCCGCGATGTCGGCCTACGATTACCGCATTGATGTCGGGGTCGAGGGTCAAGGAGCAAGCAGTCTCACCGCGCCGCTGGCCACATTGGCGACTCTGCCTGGCGCCGTCGCCGGGGGGGTCGAGTATCTCCGAAAGCAGATCACGCTCAATGAGCTGCCCCTCGGGTATCACGAGATTCTCATCGCCATCGGCGGTGCCGCTCCGGTTTCGATGACCCTGATCGTCGCGCCCGACCGCGCATTTCTTCCTGAAGACCTCACCGGAGGCCGCAAGCAAGCGGGTCTGGCGATCTCGCTCTATGGACTTCGCTCCGCACGCAACTGGGGCTGCGGCGACACGCGCGACCTCCGCCAGGCGCTCGATTGGGCGGCGGCGATCGGCGTCAGCTTCCTCGCGCTGAACCCGTTGCACGCGATTCACAATCGCAAGCCCTTCAACACCAGCCCGTATCTTCCGAACAGCGTTTTCTATCACAACGCGATTTATCTCGATATCGAGGCAATGGAAGATTTCCGCGCGTCCAAACGTTGCCAGTGCCTCTGGTCAGGGCCTTCGATACAAAGTGAGCTTGCAGCTCTGCGCGCCTCCGAGTTCGTGGAGTACGAGCGCGTCAATGCCATCAAGACGCGATTCCTGAAGCTCAGCTTCCTTCAATTTCTGCCGCAGTACCGCAGGCGCACGACGAGGGGCCTCGAATTTCAAAACTATCTTGATCGCGAAGGCGACTTGCTCGATCGCTTCGCCACCTATTGCGCGCTCGATGAATATCTGCACCGCCGCGATCCCGATCTCTGGGTGTGGCCGAACTGGCCGGCCGCTTTTCAGGAACCCGATTCTAAGGAGACGCGGGCGTTCCAGCGCAAACGTGCGCGATCCATTCTGTTTTATAAATACGCGCAATGGCAGTTCGATCTTCAACTTGCCGCGGCCCAGCAGCACGCCCGGGCCATTGGATTACCGATCGGTCTGTACCACGATCTCGCGCTTGCGACGGACCGTTGCGGGTCGGATCTTTGGGCGCACCGCTCGTTCTACGTCGCCGGTTGCCGCGTGGGTTCGCCCCCCGACGACTTCTCTCCCCAGGGCCAGGACTGGGCGTTTCCACCGCCCAACTCGCACGAGCACTACGCGCATTCTTACCGGCTGTTCATCGAGTCGATTCGCAAGACCTGCCGCCATGGCGGCGCGCTGCGCATCGACCACGTGATGCGATTTTTCCGGCTTTATTGGATTCCGGATGGGTCCGACGCCACCGCCGGGGCTTACGTGCGCGATCGCGCCGACGACCTGGTTCGCATTCTCGCGCTTGAGAGCGTGCGCCAGCGCGTCGTAATCATAGGCGAAGATCTCGGAACCGTCGAGCCGTACATTCGAGAGACCCTCGCCCGCTTCGGAATCCTGAGCTATCGCCTGCTCTACTTCGAGCGCAACGACAACAGCTACAAATCGCCGGCCGAGTATCCGGTGCAGGCGCTGGTCTCCTCCACCACGCACGATCTCCCCACCATAGCCGGTTTCTGGGCGAATACGGACATCGAAGCGCGGCGCGCGGCAGGGATTATCGATGAGGGCGGCTGCCGCGATCAACTCGCAGCGCGGCTCATCGAGAAGCAGAAGATGCTGGACGCACTGCGCCGCGAAGGTCTGCTGCCGCCTTCGTCGTCGCGGCGCGCCGGCGATATACCGGAATTGAACGGTGATCTTCACAATGCCGTAATCGGGTTTCTGGCCAGTACGCCGTCCATGCTGCTGGTGGTCAATCAGGAAGATCTGACCAAGGAGCTTGCTCAGCAAAATCTTCCCGGCACCACCTGGCAATATCCGAATTGGAGCCGCAAGATGAAATTTACTCTGGAGCAACTGCGGTCCGATCCGGAAGCGATCGCGTTCGTGCAGATGTTTCGCCACTGGCTTCAGAGGAGCGGACGCATGCGCAACAGCGTGTAGAATCAGACTTCCGGTTATGGCCCAACCCCCGCTTGCCTTCCTCAGTTATGCCCACTTTGACGACGCTCACGAGAACGGTAAAATCCGCACGTTTGCGGAGCGCCTGAGCGGGGAGATTCAACTTCAGTGGGGCGAAGAATTCCCTATCTTCATTGACCGCAACGATCTGAAATGGGGGCAGGAATGGAAGGCGCGGATCGATCAATCGTTGAACGGCGTGACGTTCCTGATCACCATTCTTACCCCGGGTTATTTCAAAAGCGAATGGTGCCGCAAGGAGTTTTACCGTTTCGTTGAGCGCGAGAAATCATTAGACCGAACGGATCTGATTCTGCCGGTTTATTACGTCCGCTGTCCGGTTCTGGAACAAGATACCTTGCGCGCACAGGATCAACTCGCGCAGACTCTTTCCGAGCGTCAGTATAAGGATTGGCGTCATCTGCGACATGAGCCATGGACCACGCCGGAGATAGGACGCCTCTTTGAGCAGATGGGCCAGGAGGTGGTGGAGGCGCTCGAGCGTGGGAGCCGTGTGCAGCCCGTTCCGGCGCCGCAGCCCGTGGTTATTGCTCAGTCCGCCGCAAGCCCCACGGTCGAGGCGGCAGGCAAGAAGACCGGCGATATCGAGCCGCCTACCGTGGTGGTGGACGCGCAGGGCGAAGGAAAATATACGTCCGTTGCCGCGGCGATTCAAGGCGAAATGGCGGGGACCAGGATTCTGGTGCGCAAAGGCGTCTACAACGAAGCGCTGCTCATCGACAAGCCGATTGAAATTGTCGGCGACGGAGACGTTCGCGAAATCATCCTGCAAATCGGAGGAGCTCACGTAATTCGCTTCACCGCGTCGATGGGGCGGATCACCAACCTTACCCTGCGGCAGATGGGCGGCGGTAACTGGGATGCCGTTGACATTGGACGCGGCCGGCTGGATCTGGAAGGGTGCGATATCAGCAGCGAGGGCCGTGTCGGCATCGCCATTCACGACGTGGGCGAGCCCAGGGTTCGCAGGAACAAGGTTCACGATTGCAAGCAGGGCGGTATTCTGATCAGCGATTACGCCGGGGGGCTCATCGAGGAGAATGAGGTTTTCGAGAACGGCCTGGCGGGCATTGCGATTAAGACCCGCGCCAACCCGACCGTTCGGGGCAATCGCGTCCACGACGGGAAAACCGGCGGCGTATTTGTCCATGACAACGGTCGTGGAGTCATCGAAGGCAACGACATCTTTCTGAACGGGCTTGCCGGGGTCGAAATTACCGAGGCAAGCAACCCCACCGTCCGCGGAAATCGTATTCACGACGGGAAACAGACCGGCCTGCACATTCATGACAATGGCGCCGGGATCATCGAAGACAACGATATTTATGGGAATACCATTGCCGCCGTCGAGATCAAAAATGGAGGCAACCCCACGCTGCGCGGCAACCGCATTCACGATAACAAGCAAGGCGGCATCTACATTCACGATAACGGCGCGGGGTTGATTGAGAATAACGAGATCTTTTACAACGCCATCGTGGGAATTGAGATAAAAAGCGGCGCCAGCCCCACCGTGCGCGGCAACAGCATCCATGACGGCAAGCAGGGTGGCATCTTCATCAATGGAAACGGCGCGGGCATTATCGAGGATAACGACATTTTCGAAAACGCCCTGAGCGCCATCGAGATTACGACTGGAGCCAACCCGACGATCCGCCGCAACAAGATCCACGATGGGAAACAAGTGGGCGTATTCGTAAATTCCGATGGGCAGGGCCTGGTGGAGGAGAATGAGATCTTCTCCAATTCGTATGCCGGGGTCGAGGTGAAATCGGGCGGCGATCCGGTGCTGCGCAAGAACCAGATCCGGCGTAATCGTGAGGGCGTCAAGGTGCACGCCGGCGGGCGCGGCACTTATGAAGAGAACATCTTCCAGGAGAATCGCAACGCGCCGTGGGTGGTGGCGGAAGATTGCGAAGCCAATATCAAGCGCTCGGGCAACCTCGAATCCTAACGTCCGATCATTTCTCCTTGTGACCCGCCACGCTTTCAGGCCCATCCATCTTCACTGAAGGCCGCCCGTCCATGGGCTCCCTGGCCTTTTGCGGCTCAAACAGCCTGGCATCTTCGGGCAGAAGCTGGAACGGCTCAAAATCGGGCGTCGCGGTGAAAGTATCGCTGAGATCCGACGCAGTGGCATCGAATAGGTTCAGCGGCGGCAATTTGAGAATTCGGTAAACCGTCTTCTGCAGTCCTGGGAAGCTGGAATGAGTGTGCGACACGTAGTTCTTCCGGAACCACGGACCCACACCCATCCAAACTGTGCGATGTGAATCTATGTGGTCGCGCCCCCCCTGCGAGTCGTCTTCCGTGATGAAAATGGCCATCTCCTTCCACCATGGCGAATGCGAAAGATATTCGACGATCCGCCCTAACGCATAGTCGTTGTCGCTCACAAAAGATTCCGTGTAAGGGTAGCCGTCTTCGGGACGCGGCTTATCCATGTGGTCGTTCGGAAGATGAATATAGATGAACTGCGGCAGCGGCTCGGAACCTTTGGCGTAGCGCTTGTCCATCTCCTGAATGAACTGATCGGCCCGGAACTGGTCCGGAATATTCATGTTGAACCCCGGATATTCCCGCGAGGTGTTGCGGTAAAGCGGATCGGGCATCGGAACGTTCGTCAGATAGCGCGCGCCCGTGGGCTTCAACCCCTGGCCCTCATCGATTCCCGCGAGTTCGAATCCCTCGCCAAAGTTGCGGAACGTTATGCCGTGCCGCTCGAGATGGTGCCAAAGAGAGCCGGCTTCTTCCTGCTCCTCGGGATGCACGGAAGAATTGCTCTCCGCGTTCAACAGCCGTCCCGGCGCCGTGGTGGGAAAGCGAAAATCCTTCTGGCCGCCATAGCTCGCCAGCAATGAGCTTTCCGTCCACGCATCGGGATAGGCGCCGACCAGCCAGTGATGCCCGTCGACGCTCACTTCGGAATCGGCGTAGAAATTGTCTGCGAACGCCCACTGGCGTGCCATGGCGTGGTGGTTGGGCGTGACGTTGACCGTTTGCAGGCTGAGCCGGGAACCGCGCCCGTCCGCCCGGCCCTTGCTTCCGAGCCGCGCCAAGGGCGGCGCTCCAGCCACCAAACTGTTTGCCGCGTTCCTGATGTCGCCAAAAACTTCATCGAAGGTACGGTTTTCTTTCACGATCAGCACAACGTGGTGAATGCCTTCGGGCACCGGCGCGGGCGTGCCGGGCGACGGCACGAAGCCATTCGCCAGCATCACGAAATTGGTGTGTTTCTGCAGTTCAGCCGCCGCGGGCAATGGGAAGACCGAGATGCTGCCGCGCCGCAGAACATCCACGAAGCCCTCGTCCTGGGAAAAGTGGTTGGGCAGATTCGGGCCGGTTCCCCGCCCTTTCAGGTTGGCCGCGTAAACTTGCCCCTCCGCGATTGCTACGCGCGTTGGAAACCAGCCCACCGGGAGATGGCCCAGTACTTTCCCCTGCTTGGGATCGATCACCCCGATCGCGTTGATCCCGCCCTCGGCCGCCAGCAGCCATCCTGAAACCGCGTCGTACGCCATACCGAGCGGCATCACGCCCCGCAATGTTTCGAGCCCCGGAATGCGGATGGGAATCTCGGCGGTGACGGTCAACTTGGCGGCATCGATCACCGTGATGGAATCGTTGTGTGCATTAGAAACGAAGACCTGAGTCGCCGTGGCCAGCACTCCCGAGGGGGCGCTTCCGCCTTCAATCCCTTTGCCGAAAGCGGTACCGGTCCGGATAAACGTTTCAATCCTGGGGTGCGCCGCATCCTCCACGTTAATGACTGCCAGTGAATTGGCTTCTCGCCGATTCGGATCGCCTAAGCCTGGGACCGCGATATCGCCCGACGCCGTCGGCCTGGTTACACCGGCGTCGGCTTCGGTTGACGGAAATCCGAACGCCGGAAACGGAAGCCCTTTGGCCCGGGCATTCTGTTTCGTAACACCCGGCAATGCCGAATATTCAAACATCCCGAGATTGGTCACGTACGCGCGCTTGCCATCGGGCGCCAGCGCCAGCGCGAACGGCAGCCGGCCCACCTTCACGGACGCCAAGACACGGTTCTTTTTGGCATCGACCACCGCGAGCCGAAAATTCGCCTGATCCAGCACGTACAGCAGACTGCGCTCTTGGTCCAGCGCGAGGTCGCCCGTGAAGCTGTCCGCGAAGCCGTCCCCATTCAAATCGATGACGCGTTTGCGTGTTCCCGACTGGATATCGATCAGTCGAACCCGCCCGGTATTCCCTTCGGCCAGATACGCGGCCTTTTCACCGCTGAACGCGATTCCCGTGAACAAGCTGCGCCACTCCTTCTCGTCGCTACCCTCCGGGTTCCCGTGTGCCGCAACCAGATGATGTGTCGACCAGACCCCCTTCTTATCGCGTTCGCAAACCGTTACCGAGAACCGCTCCATCCCGATGTTCGCAGTCGCGACCTTGCCGCTCGGGCTGAGGGCTAAGCCGAAAGGCCCGGGTCCGGTCATCAACTGCTCTCCGAGCGGCGTCAGCACTCGACCGCCGGGTATGATCGCGCTCCCGCCCGCGCGAAGCGCGGGACGCGCCCCGGCCGGAGCGTTGAACACCTGGGCAGACACCGGCTGCAGAATCGCGATAGCCAAACCTAAGCTCATTCGTTGCATAGCCATTTACTGAATCACAACTTAGATAAGTAATTTTGATGGAGTAGAAATTACTCTGTCCGATTCCACTCACAACTATTTGACTCAGGGATTTCTCGGTGAAAAAAAGTACCAGTGTTGGAAAATAGGCATTTTCACATAGTACCTTCGGTAAAGTGTGCTTTGGCACCTCGCTTGCTTTCTGCCGTATCCGTATCGGTAAAAAAGTGGACACTGCGCAATTAAAGCGCGGGAAAATGTTAAAATCAGCACAAATAGGAGTTTAAATATGGCCAGCTTCTCACCCACCGTCGCAGTACCGCAGCGAGCTCTTGAAGACCCCCTTGCTCACCTTCCTTGCTCCATTATTCTTGAATACAAGAAAGGACAGAGCGTCTACAACCAGGATCAGCCCTCAACTAGCATTTACCTGGTTATCAGCGGCAAAGTAAAAGTTTGCAGGCAGGCAGACGACGGCCGGCAGGTTGTCGTCGACATCTACCAGCCGGACGAATTCTTCGGAGAATCGGCGTTCCTCGGACCGGCGCAGCGCTCGGAAATCGCCATCGCGCTCGAGAACACGAAAGTGATGACGTGGACCACCGCGGACATCGAAGACATTCTGGTGCGCCGTCCCAAGCTTGCGGTCGCGCTGATGCAGCTTCTGGTGCAGCGCTCGATGGATTTCGGGGCTCGCATCGAGAGCTTCTCGGTAGACAACATCGCCCGCCGCCTGGCTCGCACTCTGATCCGTTTCTCCGAGCGTCTCGGCACGCAGACCGATGACGGGTCGGTGCAGATGATCCCGTTCACGCACGAACTGCTGTCGCAGTACGTCGGAACTTCCCGAGAGATCGTGACGCACTACATGAATCAATTCCGCCGCCAAGGCTACCTTCGGTATTCGCGTAAAGGCATCCTGCTGTACCGCGATGCGATGAAAGACTGGTTGAAACAAGCCGCCTGAGCGCTGAACTCGCAGGCCAATCGGCACTAATCACGGGCGCCTCGCGCGGAATCGGAGCGGCTACGGCCCTCGCTCTGGCCCGCGCAGGCGTTTCGCGTTTGGTGCTTCACTACAATTCTTATCAGCAGGGCGCCAATCAGCTCTCCGCCAAACTCCTCTCGCAAGGCGTGAGGGTGGATTGGATTCAAGCGGACCTAGCCACCCAGGCCGGCATCGAAACTTTGATCGCCGAGGCCATGCACATCGAACCGGCCCCGAACATTCTGGTCAACAACGCCGGTTCCCTCGTACAGCGCGCTAAGCTGGCCGAATTCTCCCCCGATCTTTTCGACAAAGTCCTCACCTTAAATCTGAAGAGTGCCTGGTTTCTGACTCAAGCCATTGCCCCGGGTATGATCGCGCGCGGGAGCGGTTCCATCGTAAACCTGAGTTCTATTGCGGCGCGAAATGGCGGCGGGCTCGGCGCCGCGATTTACGCGTCAGCTAAAGCCGGTGTCGCGTCCATCACCAAAGGCTTAGCCAAGGAACTCGCGCCAAAAGGAATCCGCGTCAACGCCGTCTCCCCGGGAACCGTAGACAACGATTTCCACGTGCAATTCTCAAACCGGCAAATGCTCGACGCCGTAATCGCCCAGACCCCGGCAGGGAAGCTTGGGGATAATGAAGAAGTCGCCGACACCATCGTCTTTCTGTGCTCCCACGCCGCAAGATACATTCACGGGCAGACGATCGAGATCAATGGCGGCATGTTCATGGTTTGAAAGGATAACCACGGATGAAACGAACAGCGCAGGCACAGTGGCACGGCGATCTGAAAAGCGGATCGGGCAACATCACGACGGCAAGCAAGACGCTCTCCGCCACGCCTTATTCTTTCCATAGCCGCTTCGAGCAGGGGCACGGAACCAATCCCGAGGAACTGCTGGCGGCCGCCCACGCGGGCTGCTTCACCATGGCGCTTTCCTTGCAGTTGGCCCAAGCCGGCATGGTCGCCGAAAGCCTCGACACCGAATGCACCATCACACTGGAGCAGAAGGACGGCGGGTTCGCCATCACAGCGAGTCACCTGAAATTGAAAGCCAAGATACCCGGCGCTAATCGCGAAGCGTTCGATAAAGCCGCCTTTGATAAAGCCACGAACGCGGCCAAGGCCGGGTGCCCTGTTTCCAAGCTCTTCAACACCAGCATTACTCTCGAAACGGAACTGGCCGGTTAACGCGCTCCCACCAGTTCTTCTTCTTCAACCCGCATGCCCAGCAGTTCCGCCACGCCTCGCCCGTACGCGGGGTCCGATTTATAGAAGTGACCGAGTTGCAGCTTGATGATGTACTCCGGAATTCCGCGCATCCCCTATTTGTGACCAGATCGAATTAATTTCTGATCGAATTAATTTCTTTACTTCGCGATGGAAGCAACCTATACTCGAGCAAGTCCCAAGACATTTCCAAAATTGGCACGGCAAAAAAATAGGAGCTTCGCCTTTTATGCCCCCCCCCAGAAGGTTTTTCTCACACTAGCAGCACTTCTCTGCGTTCCTTCACTAGCTCTGGCCACCTGCTGGAGTGGCACAGCGCCTAACGTGTTGACGGGACAATACGATTCTCAGCGAACGGGTGTCAACGGTAACGAGACCTGTTTAACTCCTAGCGCTTCATACACCAACTTTAAGAATCAGGGCTCATACGCCACGGATGGCGCCATATACGCCCAACCTCTTTATGTCAGCGGCGTCACAATCTGTGGCGTTTCCAAGAATATGCTGGTCGTGGCGACCCTCAATGACTCGGTTTATGCTTTCGATGCCGATAGCCTTACGGCGTCAGTATTGTGGACGACGCGGAACTTCGCGACCGATTGTGGAACCTTAGGGACGGCCATTCCGACTCCAATCGCAACTTTGCCGAAAGCTGGAGTCCTATCGACGCCAGTCGTCGATAAGGCCGCCGCGTTAATTTATGTCGTTGGTGGATGCCAAGACACATCGTCCCATGACCGTTGGTATCTTCACGCGTTGGTGCTCACCACTGGGGCAGACATCACCGGCTATCCGATCCAGATAACGGGTTCAGTACTTTCCTCAAACGGTGCTGTTGGCGCACCCAGTTGTGGCGTATACCCGGCCACTGGATGTACCCTCCTTTTCGACGAAAAGTATCAGCTTCAACGCCCCGCTCTTCTCCAGGCCAAAAATGCCGTCAGCGGGGTAAACGAGATTTACGTCGGGTTCGGCATTTCCTCCAGCCTTTCCGAGAAAGACGCTTTGAATTCGTACCATGGGTGGTTGTTCGGCTACAACGCGGGTTCAACATCCGCGCAGCTTGCCTTTGCAACAACACCCACAGGGCGTGTGAGCAATAGTTACACGCCGGCCTGTAGCAACCCGTTCGCGTCGGATTATAGCAACTGGTGCGGACACGGTGGCGGAATATGGAAGAACTTTGCGGTTGACGCTTCCAGCGCGAACATTTTTCTCGGCTCCGGGAACGGAGGATACCAATCGGGTGGCTACAACAACTGGGGAGAAACAGAAATGAAATTTGCCGTGAATGGCTCAGCGAGCCCCGGTGATTCTTTCACGACTTCGAATTTGACTACTCTAAACTCCAACGATCAGGATATGGGAACCAGCGGCCAACTTCTCTTTCAAGCTAATGTTGGTTCAACCGGCAAAGCGCTGGTGGTAACCTTTGACAAGACGGGGCAGGGATACGTACTGTATCAGAGCGCGCTGGGAGGGTACTTGTCGGGTGACACCGGCGCGGAAAGCAAATTCATCGGCGCTTATTCGGGATCGGGCGGAAGCTGTGATGGGACCAGCCCTTATAGCAATTATGGAACGCCCCCGACGGGAAAAACCAAAGGCTGCGACTCTACACACCATCTCGCGTTTTACAACAATACGCTGTTTCACTGGCCGACTCACGAGGACCCCGATATGTGCGCCTGGAGCACGACCGCGGGAACTGGGTTTGTCTGCTATCCCGCCATCTCTCTTTCAGGCGGTGTGTTTCCGGTTGGAGCGCCGGGTGGTATCCTCGCAGTGACGGCCGATCCCGGGCATCCCACCGCGAATCCGGTGCTTTGGGCGATTATTACCGGGCAGAATAATCTCGGCGGCGCCATTCCGTCCTACACCGGTTACGGACGCGGCTACTTGTACGCCTACTCCGCGACCCTCCCCACGACTTCGGCTGCAGGCTCACTGAGCCTGCTCTATAACACGCCAACTAGTGGTTCATCCACGGACAAATGGTTGGCTTCCCCGTTTGCTGTGCCGACCGTTGTCAACGGGAAAGTCTATGTTCCAACCTACGATTCAGGCGTAGTCGTTTATTACTAAAGGGGCCCACATGTCTTACTTAGGAACGGTTAAATCGGCTATAGTTGTCTCCGTGGTTCTCGCGGCGGTGTCTCTGTGGGGATTCCAATCTGTAGGAATCTCCCCTGAAGCTAATCAGGGAGCGTTTAAGGTAATCAACGGCTTTACGCAGGGGTTTGGGGGCCCTGCGCTATTAACTGAGGCTTCACCCGGATATTTTGTTGGGTTTACGGCTTTAAGCGGAACCTCACAGTACCTCTCAACGGCTTACAGTATGACCAGCGCCGGTACTATCGGAGTCTTGTATAAATTCCCGGGAACTTGGGAGGTCGGCGGCAACCAGGTGGCACAAGCCGTGAACGGGCGGATCTATACCGGTACCGTAATCGGGCCCGCTGACACCCTCAGCATTGATCCTATTGCGGGAAACGTAAAGACCTACGCCGTAACAAGTCTTCCCGCGTCACCTTTGTTTTCGGCTCAATCTCCCGATGGGTTTGTGTACGGAACATTTGGGGACTTGCAGACTCCGAATACTCCTGGAGCATTTGTTAAAACGGATCTCAAGGGAAACATTACGATTTTACACTCCTTCTCTGTTGCCGAGGGCTATCCTTTCGGCTATCCTTTGCTGGCGAGCGACGGCAATTTTTACGGAATTTCAGCCATGGGGGCTACTATGGCGATGGTTTACCGGATCACTCCGACGGGGGTCTTAACACAAGTCGCAAGTTACCAAAACATCGCCAAGAACTATGCGCCGACGTCGTTTCAGGTAAAGCTCATTCAGGCCAGCAACGGGAAATTGTATGGAACTACCGCGCTGGGCGGCCAGTATCAAGGCGGCAGTATATTTGAATTGACTCTCGATGGCCAGTTCAAGACACTTTACAGTTTTAAGTCATACCTCACAGGCATACCGACATGGCTTATGCAAGCTAGGGTAATAATATACTTCGCTAATACAACGTGATAGGCTTGAGGGATGATGCCACCACCGCCCCAGCCGCCACCTGATCCGAACCAAATAGCTTATGGTGTTTTCTGTGGTGCAATTGACCAGAATTCGGTCTACAGGATTCTTCAATCTTTGACGATGGCAACGATCCCAAACCACAACATCAGAGAAGCCCATATCCTCTTTCAATCCACCGGTGGGTCAGTCGCAGATGGGATATGTTTGTATAACTTCTTACGGGCCATGACAGTGGATGTCACACTCTACAACGTCGGCTCTGTTCAATCAATTGCGGCAATCGCCTATCTTGGTGCCAAGAAACGCAAGACTAGTGCACGCGCAACCTTCATGCTCCATCGCACTACGGTTGGTGCTCAATTTGCAACCGCCGGAGGCCTTAAGGCCATCACAGATAGTATTCTTTTGGACGACGCTCGCACCGAATCCATTCTGCGGGATCATGTCACTATGACCGATGATCAATGGGCGGTATTGAAATACCACGACCTGTTCTTTTCGGGTGAGGAAGCGGTGCAGATGGGCTTCGCTCATGAAGTCGGTGAATTTTCGCCACCATCGGGGAGGCAAATTTTTTTCGTCTGACAGGTTCACGCGCAATTCTCCCGTATACTGGAATTTACAGGAACCATGCGCGGGCGCTAGTAGGGCGTCCGATGAAGACTAAACCGAGGCATTAGCATTCGGGGTTTCGTGGTGGTAGGACACCGCAAAAGCCTTTCCGCTTAGCTTAGTCGTAGTGTACCACGGATGGGCACACGGCGGAAAGGATAAGATGCTGCCACCCCACGTGTGGACCTACGTTCGGGAAACGGGGGAACCATTGCAACGGCTGAACCTTAATGTCTGGATGTTTATCGGGGCGACACTTGAGCGGATTGCGATTTTGCATCCGAAGATGGGTGCCTTCGACGCACATATGCAACTCATCCGCGCTGAGGCCGGGTGCGAAATTACGCTCAGCCAAGAGGCCCCTGAGCTAGACTTTTCAAGGGATGCTTGTGAATCGCTCCTCAATGCGCTTAGGATTCATGGGCTCGCCATTGAGATGAGGCTTAAGAATGGGAAGGGTCTGGAGCCGCCCGAATCAGGCTGGCTTGACGAAATCAGGGCAAAACACACGAAATTCAGCAACCTCCTCTCCGAAGAGTTATCAAGAAAAGACGTTTACGCGGTTCGCGAGAATGACGTTTATTCCGTTTCTTCCCTAATAGAAAATGGGCACGCCATTATCCCACCATCCTGGAGATCGGATATTCCACAACAATGCTTGGCGGAACTAAAACAGGCTGGTCGTTGTCTCGCATTTGAACTTGGGACGGCTGCGGCTTTCCATATAATGCGAGCGGTTGAGGTAATGCTATTTGAATACTGGGATGTCGTTGTGAAGAGGACAAGGCCACCCAATCAGAATCGCAATTGGGGTGTTTTGCTGAAGGATCTTGCAGACAATGGGGGAGATAGGGTTGTGATTGCAGCTGTTACCCACTTCAAGGATTTACACCGCAATCCAATCGTCCACCCAGAGTTCACGCCAACCATAGATGAGGCGATGGTTCTTTGGGGTGCCACCCCGGCTGTTATCATTACACTCGCGGAAAATACGGCAAAATGCAGCGCTATACAAAAACGGCTAGCAGAACCAACACCAGCATCAAGCACCGCTGTGGCATCATAAAACGATGAAGCACCACGCCGAAATGCACGAAGGGCCGGAAGCGTTCACGCGGTTCGATTCGCTAGTCGAAGCCGTGTTCTCGGTCCCTCGTTCCGAAATCCTGAAGCGCGAAGCGGAATACAAAAAACAGTCGAAACTCAACCCGCATCGACGCGGGCCGAAGCCGAAGGCTTCCGCTTCCCGCGTCCCTCCCGCTGCGCCTCCTTCCTAGAAAGCTTCCGTTTCCCCCTCCTTCCCAGTTAGCTCCTTGTAGGTTAAGCGCTTGCCGACGATCTGTGAGCACAGGCGGTTGAAGCGATCCGCGTCGGTAAGTTTGTCGCCGTCTTCGGTGATCCGGTTGTTGTAGCGGAACGCCTGTTCGTCGATGTAGCGGAACAAGTGGAACGGCTCGATACTGACGTAGGTACCGCTCAGGCCGCGTTTCAGCAGACTCCAGAAGTTCTCCATGCCGTTAGTATGAACGTTACCCTGGACGTACTGTTCCGCGTGATTGATGACCTGATGAACGAACTTCTCTTCCAGTCCCCAATAGGAAACCAGTTCATCAGTGAAAACGTTCGATCCGGTTTTGATGTTGGCTTCCACATGCGCATGAAGGGTTTCTTTGTCGCGATTCTCAATTACGGCGGTGCGAACTTTGCCGCCCCGTTGAAGCATTCCCATCACAACGGTTTTGCCGTTGCTGCCGCGTCCCTGAATTTTGATCTTGCGTTTGGCCGCGTGCATATTCCGCGCCTTCCCGCCGATGAAGGTTTCGTCTACTTCCACTTCGCCCGATAGCTTGCCGTGGGCTTCGCCCTGCATGGCAAGACGAACGCGATGAAGCATAAACCATGCGGTCTTTTGAGTCACCCCAAGATCACGGTGGATCTCCCATGAACTGATGCCATTCTTGCAATTGGCGATCAGCCAAAGGACGGGCATCCACTTATCCAGACCGATGGGAGAATCTTCGATCACGGTGCCGACCTTGATGGAGAATTGGCGTTTTGGGTGCCTACCGCTACACTGCCATCGATGCTGATTTGCGAGGTATCCCACGCGATCACTACCGCAAGTCGGACAAATCACCTTACCGTCAGGCCAACGCTTCGCTGCGAGGTATTCTATGCAGTTGTCTTGATCGGTAAAGTGTTGAACCGCTTCAAGTAAGGTCTTTGGTCCGTGTTCCATGTAATTAGAATAGCGGAATACGGTGTATTAGTCAACTATATTTATACCCAAGCTAGTGATGGCAACTTGTATGGATCGGCTTACGGTGAAGTTCAATTAGGCGGCCTAGGCTCGTTATTCCGGCTTGCGTCTGATGGCACCTTCACCACGTTGCACACGATGAACAGCGGTGTGCTCGGCCAGTGTCTCTGTATATTCATGCAGGGTAGTGATGGAAAGTTTTACGGTAGTTCTGCAAACGGTGGATTTTCGAACGCGGGTACCGCTTGGACTTACGACATCGGACTTCCGAAGCCACAGCCACACCTGCACATCTCTTATCCGGCCAGCGGGCCAGTCGGAAGCAAGATTCTGTTCTCCGGAAACAATCTTCTCGGCGCAACGGCGGTCAGCTTCAACGGCGTACCGGCAACCACTTTCGGCAACACTAGCGTGAACTACGTCTACGCGCAGGTTCCGGCGGGTGCAACCACAGGTCAGGTAATAATAACAACGCCAAACGGGGCCGCGAACGTGCCATTTACAGTCCAATAGAGGGCGCCCCGAGACTGATCGCGATCGATCAAGGCTTGGCGAGTTCAAGTCCAACGTGCGCCAGTTACTTATCGAACGTAATCACGGCGTCGCTGCTGTACTTGTGATAGTTACGGAAGTCAATCCCATTCCGGCCGCAATAGAAAGTCCCGCGCTCGCAGCTCAGCGTCTCGGCCTTTACCGGCAGCAGAAACTCTTGCGACGCGTCCAGCCGTAAGTAGTCGTAATCGAGTGAGGATTCCACCGTGTCCAGCGGAAATTCTTGCGGCAGCGAAACGGCCTGCATCTCGATGCGTAGCACGCGCGCGTTCGATTTGTCGATCCACACCGTGCCCTTATACGCGGGGTCGATGGCCTGCGAACCGCTCATCACATGCCAGCGGGAGTCCTGCTTGGAGACAGCGAATTCGTAGACGCGCGCGGTGCGCCGCCCGATAGTCGATTCCTTGACGAAATGAAAATGGGCGGAACGCCCCAGCGCAAATAACCCGCGCAGAATGGTGCCGAACTCGCCCGACGACCACGATCCGGTCTTCTGATCCTGCCCCGCCGCAACTGCCTTACCGTTGATCTTGGTATTGCGGTAGTCCTCGTGCCCGTCCTGGTACACCAGATCGTAGGAAACGATATCGATCGCGTGCCAACTCGGGACACGGGTTTCGCTCTGGTAGCGCGCGACAAACTCCTGGCAGACGTAGTTCGGCAGACCCTCGGTGAACGACATGCCGGCCTCGTAAGCTTTGTCGAGGAATGCATCGCCGAAGCCGATCACGGGTTCAGGGAGCCGCTCGACGGAATGCGGATCGTCCAGCCGAAGGCTCGGCCGGCCGCCGCTCGCGTCGGCCACCTGTGAGACGTCCGCGGGTTCTTCTTCCGTGCGCCGCTTAGCCGGGCCCCCCCGGCGCAGCACCGGACGGTCCGGGTCGTCCACCGCTTCGGATCGCTCGGAAGCCCTCCGCGCGGAAGCCTGCTCCAGTCGAACGTTTACCGCCGTGTAGAGATGCTGATTGTCCTCGCTCGATTCGACGGTGACCTGATCGCCAGAATGGAAATCGGAGGCCGTCGCAGCCGCCGAGGCTTTGTAGAACTTGGTCCGGGATGAAACCTTGACCTCGATGTTGCGACCGTCTTCAAGCCGCAAACTCCACGTCCCCTCGTTCTGCTCCTGAATGACGCCCGTATACGATACGAGCTTGTCGGAAGTCTGGGCGTCCTTAGTCTTGTGCCGCCGGCCAGGCATCGGGATGCCGACGCCCCCGCCGGGATATTGCCCCGGATACCCTCCGCCGGGATAGCCGCCGCCCGGATACCCGCCCCCCGGCCCAATGATTTGGGCGGGAAGAACGGCCGGGAGGCTCAGGACAGAAAGAATCAGACAAAGCTTACGCAAGTGCACCCCAAACCGTTAGATGGGATCACCCCCGTTCAGCGTTACATCGGACCGCACGCGTTCCTGCGGTTTAACACCTTCTTTACAGGAATTGATAAACGAACGGCTGATCGATGGACTGCATCAGGGCGGTGAAGGCGTTCACCACGGCGGGTTGACCCTTTGACCAAAGTTGCGCCAGGGATCGCTCGGCCCCGTCGTCGCATCGATAAAAGGGGCGGCCCGTCCAGCGCACCCATTCGAGACTATGTTCGGGGTAGTCGCGAAGCACGCCACAAATATTTCTGGCCATACGGCGCGTCATGGAGTGTTCGAAATTGGGGAAGCAACAGGACCTCGCTCCGGCCGCTTAGCCTAACCTCATCGACGAGCTCCGAAAAGCTCGCGGCATTGGTTAGGTTGAGCACGCATTGGGTTCATAGCCATGCCGGTCGCCGCCGGAAATTACGGGCAGCGACTTTGCCTCCGCCAGAGCAAGCGAGTAGGGAAACCGGCGCAAAGAGCGCGGTGCACGAAAACGCAGTTAAGAATTGAAGCGCAAAAAAACAAAAGGCCCCGTCTACCACTCGGAGCCTTTTGCGTTTGCGCCTTTATGCAGGGCGACTAGAAGTCGATCCGCACCCCGACCTGACCCGTGCGACCGGCACCGAATTCCGCGTCTCGCGCACGAGTGATCTGCCCGAAGGCGCTGCTGCCGACATTCAGATTCGGATCGGCGAGATTGATGTGATTCGGCACATTGGTAAACGAGCCTTCCACCTTGATGGCAACCCGTTCTGTGATTGCGAACGATTTGCCGAGCGCAGCCGACAGATTGAAGCTGCCCGGGCCTTCCAGGATTCCGATGCCGGAGTTGCCGAAGCGGCCGATCGGAGGAAGGTCGCTTGCCGGGTTGATGCCGATGTGGCAGTTGAATTGATCCGCGCTTCCGGCGGTACGGCCGGGGCAGACGAACGCGCTGCGATCGAAGAACTGATTCGCGTTCGGATTCGATACCGTTCCTTTGCCGACGCGATCCGGCCGTTGCGTCCGGTAAAAGCCGGAACCGGAACCGGAGGGGTCGCCGCCGCTGAAGTAAGGAGTCTCGTAAGGGCCGGTTTGCAGCAGCAGGATCGAGCTTAACCGCCACCCGCCGAAGACGCCGTTCACCAGGCCGTTGGCGTGATTCATGAAGGCGCGGCCTTTGCCGAAGGGCAGCTCGTACACCGCGGTGCCAATGAACCGATGGCGGCGCGTACCGTACATGTTGCCGCGATCCCGGCTGAACGCGTTTTCGATGCGGCCGTTCCCCGTCTCTCCGCCAAACTCGCTGGGGTTCGGGCCGCCGATGTCGGTCAGGTTCTTAGCCAGCGTGTAAGCGCCGGTGAAAGTGAAGCCATTCTGGAACCGACGGTTGAGTTCGATCTGCATCGAGTTATACGACGCGCTGCCGCCCGATTCGCGGCTCTCAATGCGGCCCCAATAGGGAAACGGACGCTGCGTCAGCGGTTGTAGCGCATAGAACGTCGTGGACAGAGCCGACTGATTCGGATTTCTGGCATAACCCAGATGCGCCGAGTGCGATCCGATATAAGAGACGCGCAGGCTAGTGTTGAAACCGATGTTGCGATCCACCGATAGATTGTATTGGTAGAGCCGCGGATTCTTGAAGTCGATCTGGTTAGCCGTGCCGAAGTAAGCTGTCCCGTAGTCGTCGACTGAAACACCGCTGCCGCCGGTGTGTGTGTTGGGCCAGGCGAAGATCGGGCCTCCCGTTGAGCTGATGTTGTTGAAAGTGCGGACATCGGTGCCGGAAGTGCCAGTGAGCGAATAGAATACCGCGCCGAGAACGGGCGCCCAGTAAGTGCCGAAACCGCCGCGGACCACCGTATCGCCATTGCCGAAGGGCCGGTAAGCGAAGCCCACGCGCGGAACGAAGTTGTACTTATAGTCCTTCCGCAGACCTTCGGGCAAGCCCGCTTGCTTCGCCGTCTTGAATGGAGTGCAAGGCACGCCGGGCAGACCCGGGCCGGGCAGGAGCAAGTTTGGCGTGCCGGGGCAGGCATTGACGGCAATCTCGAATTCCGGAGAAAGAATGCGGGCCGCTTCGGCGCTCGATGGATAAATCACCGCGCCGGTTCTGGGGATCGTGCGATCGAAGTTACCGATGTTACCGGCCTTATCCACGAACGGCGGCTGCCAGTCCCACCGGACTCCGTACTCCAGCGTCAGCTTTTGACTTACCCGATAACTGTCCTGAACATAAGCATGATATTGCTTGGAGCGCCCGTCGTTGTCCTGGTGGACGTCGCCGTAAGAAGTATCCGACGGAAGTCCGAGCAGAAAGTCGGCGAATTCGTTGCCGCTGAATGCGCCGGTGAAGTTGAAGTTGCCGAAATTGTCCGCGCCGATGAAGCCGAGGCCCGTCTTGGACCGCAGAAAACGAATGTCAAATCCGAACTTGATCGTGTGCTGGCCCAGGTTCAATGTGGTGTTGTTATTCAACTGGAACGTGCGGTAGATATCCGCGCCTTCGACACGGTCCACGTGTAGCCCGCTCAGGTTGTTGAAGTTGATGTCGGGCAGGCCGTTGAACGGAGTGTTCGGAAGACCAATGAACCCAAGCGATTTCTCGAAAGCCTTGCCATTGAAGGCAAAGTTGGATCCAGGGGCATCCTGAGTGAATCCGAGCCGGAACTCGTTCAGGATGCGAGGCGTAATGGTGTAGTTATAAGAAACAGCGAGCGACCGGTCCTGCTGCGAGTTACTCGTCGTCGGCTGAAGCAGATCATTCGGCCCGAGTGAGGTGGCATGCTTCCAGCTAAAGCGCGCGAATAGGGCTTGGTTGCGGGTCAAGTAATGGTCGCCGCGGATGTCGTACTGGCGCGAATGAATGTCGGATTGCCGGTTGACGATGTAGTTCGCGTTATGCGACACCGTGGTGTCGCCGGTATTTGGCGTCGGAAAGAATTGAGTCAGAATCTTCTGTGCAATCGGGCTGATGCGGTTCGACGGAATCATGTTATTCGCGAACGGCTGACCCGTCGTGGGATCCACGATGGTTCCGGACTCTTTCGAGAAGTCGCCGCTGCGTTCGAGCGAAGTGGGCACCCAATTCTGAATCGTCGATGTCCGCGGATACCGCAGTTCTTCATAGTCGGCGAAGAAGAACGTCTTATCTTTGCCGTTGTAGACCTTGGGAATCCGAACTGGGCCGCCCAACGAAAATGAAAAATCGTTGACTTCCTTCTGCGGACTCGATGAGGAACCGAATGGCTTGGAATCGAGCGCGGCATTCTGGTAATACCACGCGCCCGAGCCATGGTAGGCGTTCGTGCCACTCTTCGTAATTGTCGTGATGTCGCCGGCCGATCCATACTCCGCGGTGTTGCCGACGCCTTGAACCTTGATTTCGGCAATTCCTTCGACCGAGGGAAAGATTTCAACCAGGGGCCGGTTCGACCGGACGTTCTGCGAAGAAATGCCGTCGATTGAAGATTCCGACTGATTCGGAAGTCCGCCCTGAATCGATAGATAACTCTTGCCGTAATCGTGACCATTGTTATCGGACTGCACGCCCGGCAACGTGGTCAGCAAATCGTATGGGCTTGTGCTGGTGGATGCGCGGAAGTTGACCGGCAAACTAAGTATCTTTTCCGTACCATAACTGGACGCGATGGTCGCGGTCTCCGAGGCGATGATGCCGGCCGTGCCCTCGACAGTTACCGTGTCGGCGGTAGAACCAACGGGTAGCGTTACATCGACACGCATAGTTTGGCGCGCGAGCAGGTGCAGATCACTCGTGGTCGAAGACTGAAAGCCCGCGCTCGACACGGAAACCGAGTAGTTACCCGGCTTAAGATTGAGCACTTCGTAACTTCCATCGCTTCCGGTCTTACCTTCGCGCGAGGTCTGTTCGTCAACATTGGTTACCTTGACCGTAGCACCGGCAACAATGGCCTGCGAAGGGTCTTTGACAGTGCCGACAATCTCTCCGAATGTCGATTGAGCATTTAGTTGAAATGTGATGCTAAGAGCAAGCACACACGAATAGCCGAGCAGGTTTCTCATAAGAATCTCCAGGTCGAACGATTGAAACAAAAGGTTAGCACGCGAGAATTACAAACCGGTGAAAGTTTCAAGCTAGTTTTGAAAGCCCATGTTAAATTGCCGACAGACGCATCTGTTCTGCCATGTACTCAGCCGAACGCATCGAGAGTGCGAGGATGGTGAGAGTTGGATTCTGGGAGCCGCCGGTGACGAAGCTGCTGCCATCGACGACAAAAAGATTCTTCACATCGTGACTTTGATTCCATTGGTTCAGCACCGACGTTTTTTTATCGACACCCATGCGGCAAGTGCCGAGTTCGTGGATGCTCTCGCCGGGCGGAACCATCCGGGCGTGCTTTTCTAAGAGTTCGAAGCCCGCGTCGTGGCAGAGTTCTTCGGCGACGTTCATCGAATCCTTCGCCATTTCGTGTTCATTGTCCGTGTACCGATGCCGGATGTGGAGCGCCGGGATGCCCCACGCGTCGCGCACCTCGGGGTCGATCCGCACGTGATTCTCAAAGCGCGGGAGCACCTCGCCCATGGTCGTCATCGAAAAGCTGGTGTTGGTCGCGCTGGCGAGTTCCTTCTGTAAAGCTTCGCCGTAGAGTGGAAAGTAGCGGGGATGCGGAGTGCCGCCGCTGCCGAAATCATAAGCATATCCGCGCAGGAAGCGTTTCTCACGCGTTTGCAGATTTCGAAAGCGCGGGATGTAACCGCCGCCCCCCATCAGCTTGCGCGATCCCTTGCCGCCGCGCGCCTCCGGAACCACCGCTTGCACAACGTCTTTTACATATATCTGATCGAACAGGTAGTGCCCGAGGACGCCGCTGGAGTTGGCAATCTTCGAATTCAACAGCAGCCGCGTGCTCTCGAGCGTCGATGCGCCCACGACCAGAACGCGCGCCGTCGCGTGCAACTCGCGCCCCGTGCGCCGGTCGAGGAAGTTGACGCCGTTCGCCAGTCCGGTGTTCCGATCGGTCGTGATTTCGCGGACCACCGCGTTCGGCACAATCGTAAGATTTCCCGTCTCGAGAGCATCCGGGAGCAAAAGGTTCGCGGAGCTGGCAAGCTGACCGGTGGCGTGCCGGGATTTCGTGGTGGGGATGCTCTTCGCTTTCGCCGCGGCAATGAACCGCTTCACGCTTTCGGTGTCGGAAGAGTCGTCGGGAATAAAGATTCCGTCGGGAATCTGGGCCAAGCCCTCCTTGCGGCCGGCGACGCGGAACAGCGGCTCGACGCTATCGTAGAAGGGCGCCAGGTCTTTGTAACGAATGGGCCAATTGTCGCCGAAACCGTCGTGATCCTTACACGCGAATTCGAAGTCGCTCAGCCGCCAGGAGGCCCGCCCCCAGACCAGCGTCTTTCCACCGATCAGGCGAACGCGTACCCAGTAATAAGGATCGGCGGCATCGAAAGTATAGGGATTCTGGCGTTCGTCGGCCCAGAGGTTGGCGTTAAACTCATTGGCCTGCGTCACGTGCGGAAACCGGCCGGGGCGGCCGAAACCTCGGTAAGGAAGCTCGTAAACGTGCTTCAGGGCGCGGTCCCGGGTGTAGTCGACCGGCGGCCCAGCGTCGAGCATCAGGCACTTGATCCCTTTCCGGGTAAGCGTGTGAGCGACCATGCCTCCAGAAGCGCCGGAACCGATAATTAAGACGTCGTGATTCGCGCTCATTGCTGGTCGACCGGAAACCAATACATGCCGGTTCCCCCGGCGCCGCGGTTGCGTCTCGACACCACTTCGATCCACTCACGGGAATTTACAGTTGCGGTGAGAATATCGTCCTTGGCCGCGCGCAGGAACCGGTCGTATGGACCAGGCGGATCGTCGTAAGTCCACGGTAGCCGGAGCGGTGCCAGCGCCGCTGCCGTATCCGCCTGTGCCGCAAAACGGTCGAGTCCATCGCGATAAAGTTTTTGGCGTTCCGCCGTCGATCGGCTCAACAGAAAATCGAGGAACTCGGGGGCATGTGCGGCCAGCGCGCCGGGAGTTTCGCCGATTGCCGGGAGAATCACGTCGCAGAGGCGCTGTAGCGCGGTGTATTGATGGGCAGAGAAAAATCGCGCCACCGGGGCGGTGACCGAATCGGCAACCGTCGATTCAATCTTGGGAGTTTCCTCTACAGCTCGCGCAACCGGTCTCGGCGGCACCACAGGCTCCTGCCCGAGTGCCAGTACTGGAAACGCGGCGAGAGTTTGGAGCGCGGTGCGACGACGCATTTGGGCTAGTCTACACCCATGTAACGATTTCATGTCGAAGCTCACTTTCAACAGTAAGTATGGCGAAAGATCAATTTTCAGGCAATTTTCAGGCATCCCGATGTATAATCGCTGGCACAATAGCAGGTAGGTCGGACTTCGTTTATTCAAGTAGCTGCCGGAAGGAATCCTTTCAGAAAGCGAGTAGTCGAGTTATGCATCTGTTTCGGACTTTTGCGAGCGCATCGGTCCTGGTGTCCTTGATCTTGGTTTCACCCGCGCGCTCTCTGGCGCAGGTTGCGCCTAATGCCTTCGTAAACTTCGAAGGGTCGCAGACGAACCCGATTCGGATCTCGCCGGACAGAACGCGTCTTTTTGCGTTGAATACGCCGGATAACCGATTGTCGGTATTTGACTTATCCAATCCGTCAACTCCCGTTTTGGTTGCGGAAATCCCAGTCGGCATCGAACCCGTGTCAGTGAATGTGAACCCGAATAACAGTGACGAGGCCTGGGTGGTGAACCAGGAATCCGACAGCGTGAGTATCGTGTCGGTTTCGAAGGGCATAGTAACCGACACCATCTACTGCAAGGATGAACCTTCGGACGTAGTTTTCGCGGGAACAAATCTGGCGTTCGTCAGCGTCTCGCGCAGCAATCGCATCAATGTTTACGATATGACCACGCATGCCCTGGTGAAATCGATCCCGGTTTTCGGAGAGAATCCGCGCGCGCTCGCGGTCTCGGCGGATAGAAAGACGGTGTACGCCGCGTTCGCCCTTTCAGGAAATCACACCACCATCCTCCCCGACAGCGTGGCGCCTGCGCCGCCTTCCCCGACGAATAAATCGTTGCCTCATGCGCCCCAAACAGCGTTGATTATCGATGCCTCCGACCCTTCATGGAGTTGGTACATCAAGTACCAAATGCGGGATAACGATGTGGTCGGCATTGATGCCTCGGCACTCACTGTTTCGAGCTACTTCTCGGGCGTCGGAACCGTGAATTTGGGTCTCGCCGTGCGGCCGGGAACGGGCGATCTCTATGTGTCGAATACCAATGCGCGCAATCTGGTGCGCTTCGAGCCGAACCTGCGCGGGCACTGGATCGACAACCGCATCACGCGGATTCAGGTCGCCTCGAAACAGATCACGCCATACGATTTGAATTCCGGCATCAACTATTCCGTGCTTCCCAATCCGGCGGCCCTGGCGACCGCGATCTCGCAGCCGGCGGGGGTGGTGTTCGACCCAAGCGGAAACTTCATGTGGGTGGCGGCGTACGGCACCGACCGTGTGGTTGCGGTTGACACGCAAGGCAAAGTCCTGAACCTGATTGAAATCGGGAACGCGACCGGGTCGCAAGTGGACCCCGTGAATAAGCGCGGTCCCCGAGGCTTAGCTTTGAATATAGGAAATCACCGATTGTACGTCCTGAATCGGCTTTCAAACACCATTTCGATTGTGGACACGGCGGCCAAGGTGCTTTTGAGCGAGATGCCCGTGGGAACGTTCGACCCCACGCCGACAATCGTTAAAAGCGGCCGCGGCTTTCTGTACGACGCCAAGCTTTCCGGGAATGGAACCGGGGCATGCGCGTCGTGCCACATCGATGGCGATCTGGATCTGCTGGCGTGGGATTTGGGCGATCCGGGCGGGTCCATGCAAACCGTCATAAACAATGGGCTCACCCTGCACATGCATCCGATGAAGGGGCCCATGACGACGCGCAGCATGCGCGGACTGAGTGGAACCGAGCCTTACCATTGGCGGGGCGACCGCGCCGACCTCACGGCGTTCAACCCCGCTTTCAGCAGCCTGCTCGGCGGCAGTCAGCTATCGACGTCCGATATGGCGGCCTACCAGAGCTTCGTCGATACCATCGTCTTTCAGCCGAATCCGAATCAGAACCTCGATCGCTCGCTCCCTATCTCTCTCAATGGTGGCAATGCGGTAAACGGCCAGAACGATTTCTTGAACGTGCCTTCTACCGGTGGCCACACCTGCAACAGTTGTCACGCGTCCCAGCCCGGCCCCGGCAGCAATCTCACAATTGTGCAGCGCGCCAATCTACCGCAGCCCGTGAAGGTGCCGACGCTGCGCAATATCTACCAGAAGTTGAATTTTTCAAACATCCACGGGACCTCCAGCGTGGGCGGATTTGGATTGTCCACGAACGGGCAAACGGCAACGCTCATCGAGCTGCTCTCCGCGCCGATCCTGGGCGGCTTCGGCAATAATCCGCAAGCGCAACTGGACGTGGGCGCGTTCGTGCTGTCGTTCGACACCGGCATCGCGCCGGCCGTCGGCTACACCCGAACCATCACGCCGGCGAACATGGGCGACCCGGCCATCGCCAGCGATTGGGCGATGTTGCAAGGCCAGGTAACAGCCGGGAACATCGATCTGATTCTGAAGGGAACGATCAATGGCCATGCGCATGGGCTGCTCTATCTTCCCGCCACAAATAATTACGAGACGGACACCACGGGCCTGGGACCGTTCACACAGGCGCAGCTTCTAAGCTTCGTCACGGCGGGGGACACGCTGAGTGTGATGGGCGTTCCCGTCGGGTCGGGCGTTCGCATGGGCGTCGATCGGGATTTGGACGGAGTGTTGGATGGCGATCATTAGGACTTAACATGACGAAGTTACTGGCAGTGCTGGTTTTTGCCGGATCGATCGCGGGTCAGACGATTTCGTTCTATGGGTCGAAGGCATTCCCCGCGGGCAGCGGGCCCATCTCGATCGCCGCGTCTGATTTCAATGGCGACGGCAAGAGAGACTTCGCCGTGGCGGACTCGAATTCCAATTCGATTTCGATTCTGCTCGGCAACGGCGACGGCACTTTCGGCGCGCCGGTGAGCTATCCCGCGGGCAGTTCTCCGCGTGCCGTCGCGGCGGCTGACCTCAATCGCGACGGCAAGAAAGATCTGGTTGTCGTCAATTCGCAATCCCACAATATCTCGATTTTGCTCGGCAACGGCGACGGCACCTTTCAGCCGGCCGTGAACTACGCTGTGGGTAAGAACCCATCGGCATTGGTGATCGACGACTTCAATGGCGATAAGAAATTAGATTTGGCGGTGACGAACTATAGCGACAGTGCGGTTTCGGTTCTGCTCGGCAACGGCGACGGCACATTTCAGACGGCCCTGAGTGCGGATGTCGGAGGGAACCTGGCGCGCGGCATCGCGTCGGGTGACTTCAACGGCGACGGGAAACGCGATCTGGCGGTAGTGCGTGCGGGGGCGAATAAGGTATTTATCCTCTTGGGCAATGGCAATGGCACGTTCCAGCCGCCATCCTCCGTCACCGCGGGAGTCTCTCTTGTGTCCGTATTGGCGACAGATTTGGATGCGGACGGTAAGGTCGATTTGGCGGTGGCCGACAGCCACGCGCCTGCCAAGTTGGCCATTTTGCTTGGCAATGGCGACGGGACTTTCCAGACTGCCGTCACCTATCCGGTTGGGACGGGTGCCGCGTTCGTCGCGCTTGCCGATTTCAATCGCGATGGCAAGCCGGATCTCGCCGTAGCCAACGCCGGATCGAACAATGTCACGGTCCTGCTGGGCAACGGCGACGGGACTTTCACGGTGAAGGGAAGCTTTTCATCGGCTGGTTCGCCAGCGGCGTTGGCCGTGGGCGATTTCAACCGCGACGGCAAACCGGATATTGCCGTGATCAGCACATCCGCGAACGTCGTATCGATCCTGGCGGGCGACGGCACCGGAAACTTCAAGCATGCGGGGAGCGAGGGCGCTGGGTCCGGCGCGTATGCACTGACCTCCGGCGATTTCAACAACGATACCAAGATGGACCTCGCAGTCGCGGACCAGTTGCTCAACACCGTCTCGATCCTTCTCGGTAATGGAACCGGCGCGTTTCAACCCCCGGTTAGCTACGCAGTCGGGATCAGTCCCGAATCCGTAACGGCAACGGACGTCAATGGCGACGGGCGACTCGATCTGGTGGTGGCCAATTATGGCTCCAACACCATTTCAATCCTGCTCGGAAACGGCGATGGCACCTTCTTGCCGGCAGTCGATTATTCAGTCGAAGTATTTCCGGTTTCGGTCGCGGTCGGCGACGTGAACGGAGATGGCAAGCCGGATCTTGTCGCGGCCAATTCGGGTTCCGACGACCTTTCGGTTCTGCTGGGTAACGGCGACGGGACATTTCAGCCGGCACTGAGTGTGCCACTGAACGACAGTCCGGATTTTGTAGTTACGGGAGATTTCAACTCCGACGGGAAATTGGATCTGGTGGTAGCGAACTCCAGTACGGCGACGATCGCAATCCTGCTTGGAAACGGGGATGGGACGTTCCAGGCGCAGAAAAGTTTTCGGGCAGGCCAGAGTCCTTTTTCGATCGCCGTCGCGGATTTTAACGGCGATCTGAAGCCGGACTTGGCGGTTGCGGATTCCGGCGGCAACGGCACGGTTGCGATTCTTTTGAGCAATGGAGACGGCACTTTCAAGCCCCCTGTCACTTACCCGTCGGGCGTGGGCACGGTTTCGGTGGCCACGGCGGATTTCAATCACGATGGCAAGGCGGATCTCGGCGTGGTGGACGCAAGCGGAACCGTCGCGATTCTGGCGGGCAACGGCGA